>NZ_JBFQGA010000012.1:0-108744 GCF_040932435.1 Kluyvera sp. STS39-E
TCGATGGCTCCGCAGATATCAATCTACCAGGCGTAAATACATCGGGTAATCAGAATACTTCCGGTAATGCAGCCACAGCGACGAAGCTGCAGGCGGCCCGAAAAATTGGTGGGGTTTCTTTTGATGGGTCAGCCGATATCAACTTACCTGGCGTAAACACAGCAGGCAATCAGAGCACTACGGGCAATGCTGGTACGGCGACAAAACTGCAAACAGCGCGAAAAATTGGCGGAGTTTCTTTTGATGGGTCAACTGATATCAATTTGCCGGGCGTAAATACTGCGGGTAATCAGAGTACAACAGGCAATGCAGCAACAGCGACTAAGCTACAGACCCCAAGAACGATTAATAACGTGTCTTTTGACGGGTCAGCAAATATCTCCATTCCCACACTTGTGTCACGCGGGAGAGTCGCAGCGCTGGAAGCTAACTCCCAGGGGGCAATGCCCGGCATACAAATGTATGAAGCCTACAGCAACAATTACCCAACGACTTATGGCAACGTCATTCATCTTAAAGGTGCGGCGTCTTCAGGTGAAGGTGAACTATTGATTGGCTGGAGCGGAACGAGCGGTACTCATGCGCCAGTTTACGTTCGTTCTCGCCGTGATGCTAGTGATGCAAATTGGTCGGCGTGGGCACAGCTCTACACCACACTCAACAAGCCGAGCGCCGCAGATGTGGGGGCTTTGCCTTTGTCCGGTGGCACGCTTTCAGGTGGTCTGACTGCAGCAGGGGATATCATTTCCAGATCGGCCAACGCCTACCGCGCGGCATATGGCAACTATGGTTTCTTTATCAGAAATGATGGGGGGAACACCTATTTCCTTTTGACCGCATCTGGAGATCCGCTTGGAAGTTGGAATGCTTTACGACCGATTACTATTGCAAACGCAAGCGGTGCAGTTTCAATGGGGAATGGCTTGAGCGTTGGGGGAGGGGTGGATGTCACGAGCGGAAATATCCGAATCCCGACGTCGAGCACATCGTGGATCGACATGAGGACTAACGCTGCGCTTTCAAACAGCTCCGCTGTAAATACCTCCTCCGCATCAGCAATTGTTCGTCAGGAGCACGCCGATCGTTACTTTATGGTCGGTGGGTTGGGGAACTCGCAGTTCGGGTTCTACATGATTAACAAATCGCGTACTGCTAACGGAACGGATGCACAGGCTTTTCTGCAGAACGATGGCGTGTGGTATTGCGGTGGCAATGGTAGTTTTAACGACGTTTATATCCGCTCTGACCGTCGTAGCAAACGTAATATTCGCAAGATTGAACGGGCGCTCGACAAGTTAGAGCGGATTGAAGGCGTTCTATATGAAATTCAGGTCTATGACCGTTACGAACAGTCTGGCGGTCTTATCGCGCAGGACGTTCAGAAGGTCCAGCCTGAGCTGGTAACTGTCGACCACAATGATCAGTCCGGCCAAGCGCGTTTACGTCTGAACTATAACGGTGTGATCGGCATGTTGGTCGAGGCTGTGAAGGAGTTACGTGAAGAAGTGCGCGAACTCCGTGGAGAAATGTCTGTTTTAAAGGGAGGTAATTGATGGCTATTGGCTCCGGATGGGTCGGGTCGTCAGCCGTCGCAACAACTGGTCAGCGGTGGATGTCCGCCGCTGGCTCGGCTGTTAAGGTCGGCACACCGTTCTGGATGAGTGGCTTGGTTGGTAAATCTACTGCCGACTTTACCATCACAACTGGACGCAGTACTTATGATGCCCGCGTGCAGGTAACAAACATGCAGTGGGTCGTTGTGTCCACTAACTACACCGGTTTTGCAACCGCTACAGGCAGTATCCAGAATGTACTCAGTAACGTTCTAACCGTGCGCCCTACTGGTTCTCTAAGCGGTAGCTTGTTTGGTTGTGAAATCCGACATTTTTATCAACCAAGCGGTTATCAAAATCTCTATTTGGGATTGGTTAATGGGCCTGCACAAAACTTTAATCTATCTCTTAATGGTACTGTGCTGTCGTTTGTCAATTATATGTACCTGAATGGGGTGCGGACTTATTACGCATTAACTGCACAAAACTGGTTTTTCAATCAGGTAGGAGCGACGTTTACCGTCTCCAGAGTCTGATTTTAAGAGGTACGTTAGTGCCTCTTTTCACGGAGGGAAAATAATGAGTTATGGAGCAAAAATCTGGTCGCCTAGCCGTCAGGAAATGGTTGACGCATTAGCGCCAATTTATTATCTGGATTATTTTCTACCGACAGGTAGTGGCAGCAGAAGTTATGCAATTGAGCCAGGTATGTCAATTGATTACTACATAATGGAAACAATCAATGGATATATTGGAAGTGTTTCGGTATCGGGCAACTCGATTAACTGGTCTGATGCTCGCGGTACAATTTATATATTGGTGTTTCAGAAATAATGTACGGCAGCAAAATTGTTCGTTCTGATGGGAAGGTCTGGATGTCTCCAAGTCTTACCCCGATGGTGTTCCAAAGTAAGCATGTGGTGTCGTTGCGAGGTGGAAGTGAGTTCAATACTGGCCTGTCTCCAGATCGGTCGCCTATTGTTTTCGTTGCTTATTCAAAGGCTGTTTCGCTGCTCGCAAGCCGATTAGTTCGCAATAACCAGGTTATTTACAGCTTCGGTGGGGTAGGCAGCGACTCCAGTGTAACGGTGTATGTGTTCGCAACTGGCATTTCAAAAAAAGAGAAGTGGGGGATGAGTTTCTTTAATTCATCGGGGGTGGAGATCTATAACACGGCAAATATTCCATTGTCATTTACGTTTCTTGATAATAAGAGCTGGAACAGCGGAGATAAACACAACTTTGATTATCCAGTAGCTATTGTGCCTACATATGCTAACGCATTCGCCATACCGATGCCGGGTGGTGCGAAGACCCTAGTATACGGTTACACATGTTATGGGAACACCGTGAGTTCGATTCTCGTTAATGAAATTAACGGTGGAGCTACATTAGCTATCAATAACCGAGTTCCAGTTTTGAACAGAAACCTCTACGGATAACGGAGAATAGAATGAAAAAGATGATATTAATTTTAGGTATGGCTTTAACTTTGACTGCGTGCCAGAAACTACCAGAGCCGGTTTGCTATGGGCGAGCAATGGTAGGCGGCGTTGACACTGGTGTGCCAATCTATGCGATTAAGAAAGAAGGGCATTACACATTATACCGTGCAGGTAGTGTCTTTAACTGGCGTTGGGTCGGCTCTGGTGCTTTCACCTCACTAAGCTCATGCCCAAAAATTTAAAGCTCATTTTGTAGGTAAGTGCTTACCTACAAAATGCAATTAAATTGTGATATAAAACTGCCATCCCGATTTGACTTTTCATGGAGGAAATCATGTCGAACGAGATGGCAGGCGTAACGCCTGAGCAGGTTGAACGCATTGCCGCAATCGTTGCGCGTGAAGTCGTTGGAAAATTAGGTAAGGAGTTGCGTGAAGAAATTGGCCAGGAGGTCAATGACCAGCTCAAAACCTACTTTGGCGATATGACGCCTGCACAACACAGCATTCAGCACTCCAACCTGGACAAACTTCTTAACCGGCTCGACACCATCTCCAGCGGGTTCTTTGGCGGCATTATCTCAAAGATTACGTCGTTCCTGATTACCGCGCTGCTGCTGGGGTTAGCCGCCTACGGCGTCAAGAATGGACTGCAATAAAGGAGATCAAGGATGAAAACTCCAAGAGGTATTCGTAACAACAACCCAGGCAATCTCGATAAGGGGTCGCCGTGGCAGGGGCTTATTAGCAACCCTTCCGAACCACGTTTCTGCACGTTCAAAGATCCCGTATGGGGGATTCGAGCGCTGGCGGTAACGCTCATCACTTACCACGACAAGCGCCGGGCGAAGGACGGCTCAAGCATCGATACCATTCGCGAGGTCATCGAGCGCTGGGCGCCGCCAAACGAAAACAACACCAGCGCCTACGTGAACGAGGTATCTAAAGCCGTTGGTGTCACCCCGGACATGATCATCGATCTACACGACTACGACACTCTGCGTCCGTTGGTAGAGGCGATCATTCGGCACGAGAACGGCCGTGGCCCACTGAAAACGCCAAACACCTGGTATGCGGCAGAAGTTATTGAGGAAGGTCTGCGTCGCGCTGGCGTCGTTAAGCCGATCAAGACGGTTAAAGCGGTTCCTGTGACCAAAGAAACGGCTGGCGCAACTGTCACGGCAGGTATTGGGCTGGCGCAGCTGGCCGACGTAATGCCCCAAGTGTCTGTGGCGATGGATAAGGCGCAGGGACACATCACCAGTGGTGATACGGTTCGGATCATCTTCGGTATCGCGACCATTGTGGTGGCTGGCTTTATCGCCTGGTCACAGGTGCGAAAACACCAGAACGGGATGGTCTGATATGACCGGCAGCCTATTTTCAAAGCTGAAGTTTGCTCTGATGACTCTGGCTGCCGTTCTTTTCGTGCTTGTCGGTGCTTATACGATGGGAGGTCGTGCGGCCCGGCAAGCAATCGAAGAGAAGGCCAGACAGGAGGACAGGAAAAGGCTTCAAAGCACAGTGGACGTCAAAAATGAGACACTTAATGAAGTGCGGCGGAAAGATGCTTCTGCTGTTCATCGCGAGCTGCATGATAAGTGGCTGCGTGATTAAGACACAGACTTCCGGCGTGCTGTTCTGCGATGCAGCAAACCCTATTTATGTCAGTAACGACGACTTTATGACCGAAGAGACGGAACGCGAGATCCTCTTCCATAACACGATGGGAGAGCGATTGTGCAACTGGCAGGACAGACAAGCCTTGAATTAAAACAGCCCCTCAATCGAGGGGCTTCTTTATTTTCCACCAAACAACTTCTCAATGCCTTTTGTGGGATAGAACAGCGAATTGGCGTTATCACCCGTAAGAGGGGTAAAGCCTAACTGCTTATAAAACCGCATCGCATTCTCATTTTTGGCGTCAACAAACAAAGCGTAGATCCCAACGGCCAGGGAAGCCCGGTATACCACTTTCATCGCATGTGCCACCAGCGTTTCCCCATACCCTTGTCGCTGGATACTTTTGTCTATTGCCAGACGACCGAGCGTAACGCTTGGGGCGTCGGAATAGGGGACTTTACGCTGTTGAGTGTTGGAAGGAAGCGTGTTTCTTGCAAAGCAGCTCCCGGACAACGTGTAAAACCCCATCACTTTCGGTATCGGATCTCTCGTCAGAAGCAGATATCCGCGTAATATACGCCCGCTGTGTTGCTGGGCGAGGCGATTGTTAAGAAAATCATTGAGAGACGTTTCTCCGCAGTCGAAGCATGAGAAATCATATACAGCCTCTTCTGAAAACATCTCAATGGTCAGGTTGGCCACGTCTTACTCCATGCTTTGTAGACGCTCGGCAGCTCGTTTCAGCCTATCATTCGGTGCAGGCGGGTTACTGATGGCATCCATCACTATATTCCATGACTCTTCGCTAAGAATCAGGCGACGATGTTGCTCTATCACTTCCGCAGCACGTTCAGAGGCACTGGCAACCATAAACTGAGTAATTGTCTGGTTGGTCATTGCCGCAGCTTCTTCGATCATGCTCTTGTCGTCGTCGGTTAATCTGAGATCGATGCGCTGTTTTTTCAGTGCTGACATGCTTGTACTCCTAGCCCCACGCCTTGACTCGCGAGGCATCTCTATAGTCGATTTTTCAGTTTTCAGTTTTCAGTTTTCAGTTTTCAGTTTTCAGTTTTTCGATTTTCAGTTTTTCGATTTTCAGTTTTTCGCATTTAGTTTTGTAGACGGATTACGCCACTCTTTGTACGGCATCTTTCCGTACAAGAACTATAAAGCCAATCGAACAAACTTTCAACTGATTGTTTGTCCTGTGAGCCAACACCCGTACTGCCTATCATTTCACCTTTACACCGTAGCCGTAGGCATTTAGGCTATATCGCATATAAGAAAACAAGTTGTTTCATACGACAATAATTCACGCAAAGGGAACTCACCAATGACCAGGATCATTGTGGTTGGCGGCACAAAAGGCGGCCCAGGCAAATCTACCGTTGCCCAGCAAATTGCGGTATGCCTCAAAGTTAAAAAGAAAAAGAAGACTCACGTCACCGACATTGATATTCAGCGCACCACAACGAGCTGGTGTGAAGACCGTCGCCAGAACGAAGATCTTGAGCTAATCCCGTTCGCATACGTTCAGGACGACATCGTCAAACACATCAAATCGCTGAAGGGACGCTACGATTACGTCGTCATTGATGCGGGTGGTTTTGACTCCGAAATTCAGCGACAAGCGATGCTGCTGGCAGACTTCATCATTATCCCGCTGCGCCCTAAGCGTCGTGATTTGAAATCCCTGCGTGATATCGACCCGATTATCGACAACGTTCGCAACGTGAACGAGACTGTGAAGATCCGCGCGGTAGTGAACCAGTGTCCGTCACTGCCTTCCCAGGCGTCACGTATTCTGGCGGCGAAAGAAATTGTCGAGACATTCGGCATCGAGGCTGCGCCGGTTAACCTGTACAACCGTAACGTTTATGACGATGCGGAAGAGGCGGGTCGTTCTATCTTTGAAATGACTGGCGCCGAACGCGATAAGAAGGCAGAAGCCGAGTTCGAAGAGTTTGTAGATTACATCATGAGTCTGGAGGAAGAATAATGTCCATGAGAATGGGAGACCTTGCAAAGCGCAAAGATCCGGAAGAACCGGTAAAAAGCAGCACCCCAATGCGCCAGCCAGTCAGACCGCAGGGGCGTCCGACTCGTGGGAAAGAGAAGATTAAGAGCCGCACAATGTCGCTGGAAGACGAGTACTTCGATCTGCTGGAGATGATGAAGTTCATCCCTCGTTTCGAGAAATTCACCCGTTCTGACGTGATTCGTGCAGCCATTTTCCATCTGGCAGAGAAGTCGCCGCAGGAAATCGAAGACATCGTGAAACTGAACGAGGCGATCACCGCTGCCGACGTCACGATGCGCACCGATGAAATCAAGCGTGAGCTGATGAAGAAAGGCTAGTTATGATGAAGCGAACACAAACCGCTTGTGTTCGCTTCATCTCAAATTTCGTTTTTTTCGAATGCTGATATCACACCGGCAAGAATACCGAAATCAGCGCTAGGCCAATCAGTAAGCAGACTCATATCATAATCCGTTTTATCTAAGTCCCAAGTTCCCCTCTTGAAACAACATTTTTGGATTTTAATATTGTTATCCAAAATGCCATTTCTTAAATTATCATTTTCGAGTGCTGTAAGTTCAAAATCCTCATTGTTGATTCCTATGAATATCTCTTTAATAATATTTGTGCCTGGCGCCTTGTATATATAAAACCTATCTTCTTCATCAACACCGATAGGTATCAATTTGTCACTTTCAATAACAATTCGAACTTCTTTCTCATATTTCCAATGTTGGCTTTTTCTAAATAAGACCTTTTTAACTATATCCTTGTTTTTAAAGTTTTTATCGGAGATGATGACTCTGGATTTGTCTCGTTCATCGAGATAATCAATACCCCCTTCATTCGCAGTGATTAAACAAAGATTCTCATCGTGAAACCCTGCTAATTCGGTATCAATGCCAACAACATAACCTCTGTGGTGTTGAGCATAGTGAGACCACATTAGCACTTCTAAAGGTGATCTTGATAAGCATAGACTGGCTAGGTCTGAATTGATCTTTGAGCGAAACGTCAAATGCGCTAGCGAGTCTTCATCTTCAGAGGCAAACGATACACCGTAGGTTTCGAAAGGATCATTGAACTGACCAACTGGAGTAAATTTGAAGCTGGTTGCGTCATGATCAAAAAACAGTTTTAAAGTTTCTTCTGGGACGTATTTGTACAATATCATCATGTCGCCTTTTGTTGAGGTTTAGAAAGGATTATGCACTTTTTTGTGTTTCATTACAGCACTCAGAATCTGGTGGAGACTTCGAGTTCAGAACCTGCTTCTGTATATAAATACTAAGTTACTTATTATTATTTATACGGAAGCAGGTCTTTTTCTATGCCAACTTCTCAGACACATTCCCTTCCGTTTCCACTTCCAAAAGCTGTCTCCAGTCGCTATGATTCGCTCATTATGATAAGTAAGTATCTACCTATCAGGCGGAGCACATGAGCCAGATCTTCTTTAACACTATTAACAACGATCAGTACGACTTCATGACCGAGTGGGACACCACAGTCATGGACAAGTGGGTGGCCGAGAATATTGGGCTGTCACGCTGCAAGGATGAGGCGGAGTTGTTCGAGACAAAGTGGTTTGATTACCGCGACATGCACCCGCTTATGGCCACATGCCTCTTCACTGAGGCATACAAGCGCCAGTACTCATACATCATGCTGTCGCATGGCCGCGAACACTATGAGACGGCCCAATTCACTACCGGTTTGAAACGTGTGCCGTATCAGGAGCTGTCGACGGCCAACAAAACATCTCTCTGGAAAGCACGCCAGTTTGCCGACCAGTACTGCTGCTCTTATGACTACTTCATTTCTACCGTTCTTTCCGCAGCTGCACGCCGTCTGTGGGACAAATTACCTCGCCCCCAGCATCTCTGGCAGCCCGAGCTGATTGAGATATTCGAAGAGAAGTTAGCCAAACGCGCTGTAACCCGTCTGGATGACTCTCTGGTGAGTTTTAAGCATCTGGGAGACATGCAGCACGACCCGATTCAAGAACGCTATTTTGAGTGGGTTCTGGAGCGTCTGCGTGGCATTACCCGAGACAAACGTGTCCGCATCATCTTCTCCGCTGTCTGGTTGATGGAAATCGTGCCTGAGCGTGTGATTTACGCGCACTTCCCGGAAGAACTGGAAGAAGCACGGCGATTCTGTTGATCCCCTATTTGGCTTTTTTAGTATTAGAAAACAAATTGTTTAAGCACCAAAGGAAAGCACATGACCGAACTTTGCCACACAGGACGAGGGTTGTCTGAAGAGTTCGATGACGACTTCCAGAATCGACTCGCAGCCTACTTCTGTCGCGACCATGAGTTTCTGACTCGCGCCGGTGATCTGGTTGCGCCAAACCAGTTCTCCAATGCGGCCAACGCCATTCTGGTGAACATGGTGTCGGGCTACTACAGAATGTATAAGAGCGCACCATCATCGTCGGCCATACTCGACATGCTCAAACGCGCCAAACGCGATAAGACGATCCGCGAAGAGCTGTTCCCCGACGTCGTTGAGGCGTTTAAGCGGATTCTCGCTGAGAAGCTGTCAGACACGGCGTACATGGTCGACCAGGTCGCCACGTTCGCCAAAAGCGTAGCATTCGACGACGCGCTGATTAAAGCGGCTGAGATGAAAGAGAAGGGCGATTTCCAGGGCGCGATGGCAATCATGGCTAAAGTCCAGCAAATCGGCTCTAACGAAGCGACCGGCATTTACGATTACTTCTCTGAATCAGCAGAGCGTTACAAGGCGCGTGAGTATGAAGCGTCCGACGATTACGTGCCAAACAGCATCACAACGGGTCTACCGCTGCTCGACAAGCTGCTTTACCAGAAAGGCTGGGCAAAGCGTGAAATGGTGCTGTTCATGGGCTTCGCGAAGTCTGGTAAATCGACGGCGATGGGTGAGTTCTCCATCAACGCCACGCTTGCCGGTTACAACGTCCTGTATCTGTCGCTGGAAGTTCACACCTCCATTCTGTCAGATCGCTTTGACGCCCGTCTGTCTGAGACCGAAATGTCCAAGCTGGTGGAGCGCCGCGACGACGTCCATCGCAAACTGGCAGAGCTGGGCGCGACGAAAGGCGTGGGGAGCTTGTGGATTGTTGAACGACCGTCCGGAAGCATGTCGCCTGCAGATCTGGATCGTATGTTGGGCAGCATGAAAGCCAATGGCATGATCCCCGACATGGTCGTGGTCGACTACGCTGACCTGATGCGTGCCAGCTACGACCTCCGCGACGACCGCGCCAACATTCGCAGCATCTACACTGACCTGCGTGCGCTGTACGACAAACACAACGTTGCCGGCATCACTGCATCGCAGACTAACAGGGAAGGTGGTGCTTCAGAGGTGGCTACAATGATGCACGCAGCGGACAACATCGAGAAGGTGCGTATCGCTGACCTCGTTATCACGATCAACAAAACGGAAGAGGAAGAAGCGAAAGGCGAAGCGCGTCTGTACTTCGCTGGTTCACGTAACCAGAAAGGCGGCGTAAGCATCCGCGTTAAGCAGAACCTCGAACAAATGCGATTCATCGAACGCATTATGGACGTCCTCTAAAAAAAGAAGGCGTGGAGAAACGCTCTCCACGCCGGTCTCCATAAGAGAACAAATTTTCTCTTTTGCCAAAGCCACAAAAGAAAAAACACATGAGCCTTTATGGTATTCAAATACCGAGGATTATCAAGATATTACCTGCAAAAAGTAGGGTTAAGAACGTGAGCGACTTGAAAGAATTACTGACCGAGCTGGATTTTGAACAATGGCTCGATATGGAAGGAATCATCTACCGTCGTGGTGGCGTCAGTACTCGTGGACGTGAGGTGAATATCAAGGAGTGTCCGGTATGCGGCAGCTCAAACTGGAAGGTTTATTTCAACCTGACCAATGGCGTCGGCAAATGCTTTGCTGGTGATCATCCCGAAGAGATTCAGTTCAACAAGCTGGTCTTCCTCAAGCACTACAGCGGCAAATCCCGTCGCGATTTTGAAGAGTACGTCCAGAACGCGCTGATCTCACAAGGATGGGCGCCGAAGACGGAAGAGGTCGTGCTGGCCAGCAAGGTTGAACTCGAAGGGCCAGTAGCTCTCCCGCGCCATTACGAACTCCCCATTGACGGTCGTCTTCCTGATTATCTGGTGGAGCGCCATATCTCCCCGGAGCTGGCCAAATACTTTGATCTGCGTTACTGCGTCGAAGGCAAGCACGCATACGTCGATCCGTACACAGACCAGGTCAAAGGGCAGGTGTTTGATATGCGCATCCTGATACCGGTTTACGATCTGGATGGCGTGATGAAGACCTTCCAGGGGCGTGACATTACCGGTGCAGCAGAACGCCGTTATCTCTTCCCCATGCAGCTGCCGGCGTCGGGTAAGTTTCTCTACAACGGCCACAATGCAGTCGGAAAACAAACGGTCGTTGTGTGTGAAGGGGCATTTGACGTAATGGGCGTGAAGCGAGCCATCTTCGACGAAGAGACGCTGCGGGATTATGTAGAGCCAATTGGCACGTTCGGGATGCACTTGTCCGGAAATATGAATGAGGACGCTGAAGATCAGTTAGGCGCGTTCCTGACGCTCAAGGCGCGTGGATTACGCAACGTCATCATGATGTGGGACAGCGAAAAGCAAGCGATCCGCAACACCATGTCAGCGGCCAAACGTCTCACCAGCATCGGACTGAATGTCAAAGTGGCCTGTCTGGGCGAAGAAGGTCTCGACCCCGGCGACGCGACGCCAGAGCAGATACTAAAAGCCTATTATCGTGCCAAGCCGTACTCCAGACAGTTGGAGCTACAAAGCAAGGTACTCGGCATTAAAGCTCTTGTATAAATTGCACGCCTTTAATGATAAGTAGATACATACTTATTTTTCTGTAAGAATATGCTCGACGAAGGAATTGAGGAACCTTTATGAAAGCAGATATTCAGAAGTCCGTTACCGAAATTATCGACAAATCAGGCGTAGAAATTGATACAGAAGAGCGCCAGAAGATTATCGATGAGGCGATCCAAACTGCGCTGGAGCACATCGCCACGTCTGTGAGCACAGCACCTCTTGGGGAAGGCTCGAAATACATGCGGGTATGGGTTCGTTTTGGAGAGTCCCCGGAGCTGCCTGGTGTTAAACAGAAACGCGCGGCACTCGTGGCGTTCACTCGCAAAATGAAGGACGCAACGGTCGAAGTACGTGCCGGTGCATGGTACGACGGTCGCGTTGTCTACACCAATCAGGCGGTGTGTGATGAAGGTGAACGATTTGAGGAAATTGTCGACGCAACTCTTCGCGCGATCAAAGGCAGGGCTGGTGTAGAGGATGATCCGTCTATCGCGGCGTTCCTGAGCATTGTCGAACTGCCTGAAGTTACCGAACGCGTTACCGATCTGACAACACCACCTGGTTTGCTGGAATTGGTGGTCAGTGGCGATACCAAAAAAGCCGTTGAGCGCATTCGTGAGGTGGAATACGGCATCATCTGCGATATGTGCCGCAGCGACTTAGACCTGGTGCGCATCATTGTTGACGCGGGTCAGGCATGTGACGGTGTGCTCGCCAGTTTTGCAGGGCAGGTGGCACGCCTGGCCAACGAGCTGCCGATGATTAAACAGGAGGCAAAATCATACGCCGTCCACCATGCCAACGATTTACTGGAGCCATACCGGTTCGAAGCCGCTCAGGACAAAATGACTGGCTGGGCGACCTGGTAAACCTCGAAAAACCATTTAGCCCCCTGGTGGGGCTTTTTTAAACTGCGCTTAATAAGTAAGTACACGACTACGGTTAGAAGCATGTCCACAAGAACAGATTTGTCGAAAATCCCGTCTATCTCCGGAAACAACGGTTATTCGCTGCGCTGTCCGGAAGTGAAGATCAACGGCCATGAGGCCCATTGCAGCTATACAGTCTGCCAGCACACCATCCTCGCCTACAAAGAGAAGCGCCTCCCGGCGACATCGTTCCAGTCCTGCGCTGCGGCCATTGCTGCTGGCAAATGCCAGGCGCTGAAGATGATGGTCGAAGAGATCCGCAAAGGCGAACAGCTCTACTTCATCGATATGGCTGCGCTTATCAAAGAAGTGGAAGAGCAAAACGACCACGCCAGAACGCTAACCCGGAAGCGCAACACCATGACGATTAACAGTCTGGTTAAACGCACGAAGAAAACAGAACCAGCCAAACCCGAAACCACGTCCACCGATTCACTGGCGCCCGTCACTGACGTGTACGCGGCACTCATTGAAGAAGCAACCAAAGAAAACACATGAAAACTCCCGAGCGACCGATGGAGGTTAAACACTAATGGAAAAACTGATCGCCCTAAAGCACAAGCTGGATGCCATAAAAACGATGGGAACCAACGCCAAGAAAGAGGCGCTGGCCAACCTTGATGAATTTGAGCAGAGCATGGTCTCGCTAATGCTCAACCCATTCATTCGATTCGGTGTGAAGAAGTACAAAGTGGCCGAGCCACTCGATACTTCCGTACCCAGCGATCAGAAGGTAGTCGAGCTGCTGGAGAAGCTGGCGGCGCGCGAACTGACCGGGAACGCGGCCATTACTGCTGTCGAATCACTCGTTGCCTCAATGTGCGCTGACGGGCAGGACGTGTTTCGTCGCTTCCTGCTGAAAGATCCGAAAGCCGGCGTCGGCATTAGCCTGTGCAACAAGGTGTTCGAAAACCCAATTCCGAAGTTTGAGGTACAGCTGGCGTCTCCGTACAAGGAGAAAGGCGACAAATACCCATTTAAACAAAACCCAAAGGCCAAGTGGCCAATGATCGGCAGCCTCAAACTCGATGGTCTCCGGGTTATCTGCGAAGTTATCGTTGACGAGGAAGAGGTGAACTTCTTGACGCGTACCGGCAATCCGATTACGTCACTCGATCACCTTAAACCAGCCATGCTTGAGCGAGGCAGACTCTCCGGTTTCAAGCACATCTTTTTCGATGGTGAGGGTACTGCAGGTACGTTCAACCAGTCCGTGTCGGCGCTTCGCAAGAAGAACGTGACAGCCATTGGTGCCGTTTACCATATCTTCGATTTCTTCTTACCGGAGTGGCGTGCTCAGGCAAAAAGCAAAGAGTACCTGAAGACCGGCATGAAGCTGAAAGAGCGCCTGGCTATGCTGGTGGCGTTATTCCGCAACACTTGCGGGGAAGATTACGCGCAAGATATCCACCTGCATCCGTTCTACATCATCCATAGCCATGAAGACTTTATCGAACGCTTCATGAAGCGCCTGGACGAGAACGAAGAGGGGGAGATGGGCAAAGATCCGGATTCTGTTTACGAGTTCAAGCGTACCCGCAGCTGGTGGAAGCTGAAAGATGAGGATTCCGAAGACGGTGAAATCATCGACTTCGAGCCAGGCGACCCGGACTCAGGCTTTGCACATACGCTGGGCAAGATAGTGATTCGTCTGGAGAACGGCGTCATCGTTCGTGCCAGCGGTATCAAGCATAAGTACCTGGATGAAATCTGGAACAATCAGGAGAAGTATCGTGGACGCATCGTCGAGGTTCACTGCCATGAGAAAACGCCAGACGGTAGCTTACGCCACCCACGTCTGAAGTGGCCGAAATGTCTGCGAGATACCGAAGACCGTATTGGAGATAAAGACTGATGCTCGGCTGGATGATTGTATTTTTGGTCGTCGGCATTGTTATCGGCAGTCTGGTTATGTCCAGCTGCATCAACGATTACGTAAAAGCCGGTGTCATGCAGAGGCGCGGCCGCATTTACCGCATTGTAGATATCACGTACACACTGAAGGAGATTAAGGATGATCATGTTAAGTAAACGGGAGAAAGAAACTCTGCGTGAAATCAGCCAGTGGAAACAGTTCTACGCCAACTGGAAGCCAAAGACCCGCGCCAAACTGGAACGTATGAATCTTGTCGCTAACGTTTCGCCAAAAGGATGTGTGGAGAACTATCAACTCACTGAAAAAGGACACTCACTGTTACAGCAATTGACTGAGGCGGGGGCGTTCTGATGATTCCATACATCCTGTTATCTTTTGCTGGGGGCGTGGCCCTCGGCTTCAGTATCTGTCGCGATCTGGTCAGGCAGGAACTGAAAACCAAAACGCTTCGCATCGGTAAGCGTCTGTATCGGGTTGTTCACGAGACGGGAGTGCAGAAATGAGCAATTTGACCTCATTCGACTGGTGGCTGGCAACCTACCTTGTGGCGGCCGGCTTCGGATATGCCTTTTACATTGGTCAGTTAATCGTAAAGCTACTGCTGATCAGATTTGCCAGCCATAAACGCATAGACGACGGTCTGTGGCGCCTGGGTTCTCTGCTGGAGACTCACTACGGCGAACTCAAGGAGAACGAAACTATCACTATTCAAGCGAAGCGTTTTACGGCCATCATCACGAGAACGCCGGAACAGAAGGTGAGTTTGATCAAAAAGATAGCAACTGAACGAGTCACAGAAAAATAAGTATTTACTTACTTATCTAATATGTATAAGATTCACTTGTTTTCGTTGAGACGCGACTGTTTGAACGTTAAATATAACTGCAAACGAAGATACGTACCTGGCAGTAGCCTAAGAAGCCAAACACCAGCGAGGTCAGTTTCCAGCCTCGTCACCGAAATGGGACACACTGAGCGAGTGTGATTGCAGAACGCAGGATAGGGCATGTTGCACCACCCATGCCCTATTCGATGAAGTAACAGGATGGGCGGTTGGTTTTCCTCATTCCATTCCATCATCCCGGTTTCAGCCAGCTGACCGTCCATCCTGTTACGTCATTTCCATTACTTATGTCGTTTAATCTTGGGTTAAAAGCGGCGACGTAACCCGGCTGGCTTGGTTAGCCAGCGCACAACGTTGAGGTCACTGTTTTTCTTTTAATCATACAGGTGATTCCACAGAGCTGTAGTGACTGATCGATATGTTGGGTCGAACATAAATCGGTTCAGTGGCCTCAACGTTGTGAAAGCAGGATTCTTTAACCCTCTGGTGAAATCATTGTTGCCTATGTAGCCCCTGGTTTCACAACATGGATGATTCCATACATCCAATAAGATCGAAGAGTCTGGCGGCCATCAACCGCCGAGAAGGATTCCAGATCTTCGCTCTATGTGAGCGAGCCACAAGCCTCGTCTGGCACTAACGTAAAGTGCAAGTTGCGGGAAAGTTCTTGGTTGCCTGGTTGTCCATGAACAAGTACCGCCGCGAAAAATGATGGTGTAGCTCAGTGGTAGAGCGGTTGACTGTTAATCAACTGGTCGGTGGTTCGAGTCCACCCACCATCGCCAACACAGCGCTGAACGGTTTGGAGTTCGCCACCACCGTCCGAACGGAAAGACTCCGCAAATGTCGCCAGACCGTTCAGCGCTGTGATAGACACGGCAGACGTTCTTAACCATTGATTCCTAGCATTGTACCAACACTTTTTAGCGCAAAAATCAAAGGGGCTTCGGCCCCTTTTTTGCTGGGTTGACTCCAGAATATTTCCACGTATGGTTTTACCACCTTTGGGCCTTCATTTAGCAACGGCAGCATTAGACTGCCTGCATGTGGGTGATAGGATGTGGCAGCAAAACATGGAGATAAGCCAATGAAAAAGCGCAACCTCAATATTCTCGCATCTCTGGTGATCGCGCTCGCTCTGACGGGATGTAACGAGTCTGAAGTAGATAAAATCACGCTGATAGGCCAAGACAAAAACGCTCTTGAGAGCCAGTACAAAACCCACTTTGAAAAACGAACCCCAAACATCGAAGCCTTCGCTCTGTTCGATAAAACCGCGGCTGAAGGCAAGGAACCGCATACCACTGGTGGATTAATTGACGGCAAAGTTGAGTCGAGCATGACTACTAACGTCGGCAAATATACCTTCATGCAGCTCGACGAAATGCTTACTAAAGAATACGGTAAGCCGGTTGCCACTAAAGACCAGGTATTTGATGAGACAGCCTTGAATGGACTGGAATGCGCCAAGACAATGTCATGTGCAGCGGGAAAGTATTATGAGGTATTCCGCGGCAAAGAGCGCCTGATCATGATGATAAACGGTGCCGGTTTCATGAATAAAGATGAGGGCGTAACGTTACTTACCTTTACCGACAAACACTTAAAAACGGCGCGTCTGGAAGAAGACAAACGCCACTAACAAACAACCATATGATTTTTTAAACACAGCGAGGTTAAACGTGAGTAACAGAGATGATTTTCCCCAATCGGTGAAGCGAACACTGGCCGAACGCGTAGGCTGGAAATGCTCTTTTCTTGGCTGCAACCAGGTAACAGTTGGCCCGGATAGCAGCAATCCAAACGGCAGGATTAATAATGGGATTGCGGCCCATATTACGGCAGCTGCAAAAGGCGGCCCGAGATATGACTCTAGTTTGACCCAAGAACAGAGAAGCTCGATTGATAACGGTATATGGATGTGTCGTTCACATGCCGCACTCATCGACTCTGACTACGTTGTCTATTCCACTCCACAATTGAAACTTTGGAAACAGCAGGCCGAAACTCAGCAAGCTCTACTGCTCCAGATGACGCACCAGGTGAGCCAAAACAATTACTCAGAAAGAGACATCGGTGTTCTAAATTCTATTACTGATATTTTTAATTACAACTACCTCCAAATACTGAAGAACGAGCAGTTCCGAGTAAAAGTAAGTACCAACATTACCGACCCTCTCTACGCTTTTGATGATATTGCAAACAATCCCTTTTACAGCTTCAATGATGTTGTTTTAGAAGGACTTCGTATAGCGTTGATCGGCAAAGTTAACAACTTTTGGGCGCTGTTCAGACAGCATTGCGCTGGAGGGTATGGCGGGTATTATGACTATATAGACATACCCAAAATCAGACAGTTCCGCCCTGATGAGGTTGAACGCCATTACGATATAATTAACGAAACCCAAGATCTGGCGTATGACATCAGTGTCGCGGCACAAAAATTACTCGAAATTAGAGCAAAACTGCCGTGAGTCATGAAGATACCCCTCTACATGGTAGAGGGATAACACACGCAAAATAGGTAATGACTTACCTATTATTTGTCGGTATAGTTCTTTCAGTTACTCACTTGAAAGGACTCAATATGGGAAACAAACGTAAACAGGCGCGTCGCGCAGCTCGTCAGGCTCTGAAGTCAAAACCACGCATCCACGGCTACGAAATTGACACAATCATCGTTGACGAGCTGGCCGCCGCCCCTGCTCTGCCACCAAAACCTAAACGCGACAACTCTCCCATCGAAGCGCGTAACGAGGCCCAGGCCCACTATCTTATCTCTCTCGATACCAAACCTCTGACGTTCGCCACTGGTGAAGCCGGTTGCGGCAAGACCTACCTGGCTGCTGCCGTCGCAGCGCAGCGTCTGCTGGATAAGGAAGTCGGGAAGATCATCGTGACGCGTCCGGTATTGCAAGCAGAAGAAGATCTGGGCTTCCTTCCGGGCGACATGAGCGAGAAGTTCGCTCCGTTCTTCCGGCCCGTCTATGACGTGCTACAGAAGCGTTTGGGTGGCTCGTTCCTTGAATATTGCTTAAAGCCAGAGGTGGCCAAAGTAGAGATTGCCCCCTTCGCTTACATGCGTGGGCGCACGTTCGAGAATGCTGTAGTCATTCTCGATGAGGCGCAAAACGTTACAGCGTCACAAATGAAAATGTTTCTGACCCGTATGGGCGAGAACGTAACCGTCATTGTGAACGGAGATGTGACGCAATGCGACCTGCCAGGCAATGTTAAGTCTGGTCTGGAAGATGCACTGGAGCGTTTTAAACCTTCCTCCCATGTTGGCCTTATTGAGTTTGCGACCGAAGACTGCGTGCGTTCTGAGCTATGCAAAGTCGCACTGGAAGCCTATCAGTAAGGGAAAGCCAATGACCAAAGAGTACCTGCCACACCAGAAACGTGTCATGGATGAACACGAAGAACTGTGTGGCCGCATCAAAGAACTGGAGGCGTACATTGCCGGCGACGAGTTTGCTCGCCTGCTGTATGTCGACCGCATCATCCTCATTAAGCAGCTGGACACGATGAAGGCGTATGACCTGATTCTTCGTGCTCGGATCGCTCGTTTTTAACGTAAGGAAACCAAAATGACCGATATGGATATCGAAAACGAGATTGTGGCCAAAGGCAAAACGGCCGCGCGTGTTACCCCGGAACGCATTGAAGCTGTTATCTCAGGCGAGTTTTACTTTACCGGCGCGGACGGATATCGCAGCTCACCGTTGTGGCTGAAGCAGGAAGAGCCTGAACCGGCCCCGCAATCACTCGAACTGCTGACCTTCTGCGTTCTTGTGCTGGAGAACGGCTACACCGTAACCGGCGAGTCTGCGTGCGCCAGCCCGGAGAACTTTGATCCGGAGATCGGACGTAAAATTGCACGCCAGAACGCGATTGCCAAAATCTGGCCCCTGGAAGGCTATCTTCTCAAGCAGCAGCTGCACGAGGTGAAGTGATGAAGGTCGTTATCTACGGACGGGATAATTGCTCATACTGCAAACGTGCGGTCGAGCTGGCGAAGCAGCTCCACGGCCACGGCTTTGGCGATTATGAATACATCGATATTGTGTCTGCCGGGATCGACAAAGAGAAGTTGAGCGACCTGGTTGGCAAGCCGGTGGAAACCATACCGCAGGTGTTCGTAAATGGCGAACCTATCGGGGGTTATACGGAATTTGCTGCTTTTGCGAGCACCCTGTAATACAATACGGCTCCTTTTGGGGCCGTTTCTGTTTGTCGCAGTTTCAGGGAACGCGTACACTTAGTTACGAGCCAGCAAAAAGCAGGCAGATAAATCATGAAAGACTCAATCACCAAAATCGCAATGGTTGTGGCACTGGCACTAAGCAGCCTGTCACACGGATCTTATGCCAAAGACCACACCCATGAACGCAGCGCTATTACTTCAGGGGCGAGCGCACCATCCCTCGCAGAACTGCGCGAAAGTGTGGGTAAAATCCAGGAAGTCACCGCTGATGGCCGTGAAATTTACGCCAGACTGGATGCGCTAGCAGAACATGATTTTGAGCAGGCAAAGTTTGCCGCAGAAGGCTTGCGTGCTGATGTAATTGGCTCCCTGGCAATTGCCGAGTTCTTATTCCAGGCATTACCAGAGATGTCGATCATCCGGTCTTACGACAAAAACTCCACTGAATACAAGCTATGCAGGGCTGTCGCTGAGATGCGTCACGGGGCCAAAAATCTCGATAATCTGGTTAATCAGATCCTGACAGTTAGCCCTCTTCGCGAATCAGAAATTAGCCATGCGGCTCTTGCTGTTCTGGCAGCCAGTGGCACAGAGGCTTCGACCAAATGGCTCTGATTGTCGAGATCAACCCCGATACACGCGCCGAATTTTTAGACCCCACTTTCAATAAGTTCCCTGGATTGGAACAGCAGCTCATAGACGAATTTATTTACTGCAAGGAGCACAACGCCACAACGGATATCTTCGGCAATGACGCCGTCTTCACTTTTCCACCTTATGCCGTAGACGCTCAACTCGCTCGCATCCACATCAAGCTACCCGACGAACAACCCTGGCCACCTCGCACTCCAGATCGGCAGAAGAAGAGTAATACTTATTTAGTTTATGCACAGCATTTGTGGAATCCGGACAGATACTCCATTCTTGCACTTGTTACCCCAGCACACGATCTCATGAGCGCCGCCAACACACAGTTAATCTCCCACTTTTCAGCCTGTGCTGAAGATTTTCACAACCGCTAAAATCATCTTGCTTGTTTCTCAGATTTAAAAAAATCGACTCTCAATGATTCCATACCTATTAAGTATGGAATCATTGTACAAAACAGGCTATTTTATGGTTGATCATACAAAAACTTATGCCTAATATACTGTTTATACATACAGTAAAAAGGGCTTCACTCAGTGAGTGGACGATGAAAAACACCTTTGATAAAGCACGCGCAGCAGAAAACACCTCTCGGGAAGCCATCGAGTACCTCGAACGCGCTTCCGGTTTGTCGGCAGTGTCGACCGCCAAATTCGACGGAGACATGTCGTTTTCTTCCGCCTTCATGTTATTCACTCGCTTATCTTTACTGATAACGAGGCGTCGACCTGAAATAGCCGTTCATTGTGTTTTGATACATGTAATGCCGCATATCTCTGATGTAAAGGTAAGTGATATAAGTAGGGTCTTGGTCAACCAGCTGGTGAACCCACTGATACTGGAAGGCAAGATCGTCCAGGGCAGACGCGTGTTCTCCCTGATGAAACAGTTCCTGAGCTGGTGCGCCTTTCAGGGGCTGATTGATACATCACCGTTGAATGATATGTCGCTCAATAGAGTTGCCGGTGGCGCAAAGCCAGTGCCGCGCGAACGTAAGCTGACGGACGCCGAGGTCTGGGTATTCTGGAACGTCTGGGATTACTTCAATGTGTGCGAAGGCACAAAGTGGGCGGCCAGGCTCTGTCTTGTCGCTGCCAGACGACCCGATGAAGTGCTCCGGGCCAGAAAGGATGAGTTCAACCTTCAACGTGATGTATGGAATCAAGGTACGCGAAACAAATCGGCCAGACAGCACGCGCTGCCGTTAAGCCCATTGATGCGTCAATGCGTGGAAGAGTTGTTCGAGTACGGGAAAGACAGCCAGTGGCTCGTTCCTTCGAATAAGAAGAAGGGCGTGGATACGCCAATGTCTAAGGTGGCCATTGCCCAGGCACTGAGAAGGATACTGGAACGACCTGAGTTGATGGAGGTTGAGTCATTCACCCCACGCGATCTGAGACGTACAGCGCGTAGTTATTTCCCTGCTCTGGGGATTAATCAGGAGGTGGCCCGTAAGATTATGAACCACAGTCTTGAAGGGATAGATCGCGTCTATGATCGCCACGATTATATGGATGAGATGCGAGACGCCTTGAATAACTTCTCAACGTACATCGCATCTATCGTTAATCAAACAGACTTAGACGAGATAGACCACAAATTCAAGGGAGATCGTCTAGCCACGGAGCTTATTCGTGTAAATTTCTCACAGTGACTTGATGGCCTCTACCACCTTTTCTGACGCACCCTGTTGACCGTCAAAACGGTTACGGAACGCTTCTAGAACGAGTTTTTCATCAGCGGAGAGAGGTGCAGTGCCCTCTTCGCGAAAAAACTCAAGCAGCTCAGGATGACGTTCTTCCAGAACCATCAGCATCAGTCGAACCGGATCTGCCTCCAGTGCTTCGGCTAAAGCTCGAACCTTATCGACTGGAAGTGGGATTTTGCCGCTTTTGATGAGGGAGAGGTTGTTGGCGTTCTTGTACCCAACCTCTTTGGCAATGGTAGCCTGACTTTTAGGCGAGATTGTGATTAACGAGTCAATGTAAGCTGCGTAGCGACCTTGTTTGATCTCTGTTTCGTTGGTAGCCATGTAGTGAACCTTGCGTGTTTTGTTTATCTCTGGTAAGTGCTTACTGATATTACAGCAAAGGCCAGGGTTGTAAAGACTTATCTATTTAATTTCGATAGGCACAAAACCCCGGCATACCGCCATTATACTATGGTTTTTAAGCAATTTGTCACTATTCTCTTACAGAAAAAAGTAAGACGTATCTGATATAGGTGCATTCCATATTGATACAATAGGTAGTAGTATTGCCGAACTTTCAAATGTGTTCAGTTGGATGATATGAAATGAAAAATATAACTTCTAAATTGACCGCCCTTGAGGTTGGACACGCATATGCGATTGGACTGGATGGCGTCGCGACGATCCTGACAGAACTAGAATCTGAAGAGCTTCCCGTGGACATGAATGACACGACCGTTTTCGCTTTTGAACTCAAAAATAAGCATTTCACTCTCATCAATACTGGTTGCGGCTCTCTGGCCGTAAGAACCAATTAACACATATTCCTGCCTATAGATGCCTGTACGAACAGCTGAGTTGCCTGTTCGTACAGTGATAAATTACGCACATCAGAAAACAAATTGTTTTAATAACAAGGAAATTCTCATGTCCAAAGCCATGACCAGATCTGTGCTGAAAGAGGTACAGGACTTTCGCGACTGCGTAAAACGAGTTGTAGCGATGCTATCAGGAAAACAGATACCTGTTGCAGAGCGAGGCAATGAAGCATATGTCCGCTACAACCGGCGCGGCGAACCAGTGCTGGTAAACATCCCATCTATACCGGACGACGCGTCACCAACCCTCATGAACGCAGTACGTGGTTTTCTCGACCATGAGATAGCCCATATCCTCTTTACTGATCCGAAAGTCGCAATGAAGATGCGAGAGAGAGGAAAGGCTCCGTCTACCGGGCTTTGGAACGCGCTGGAAGACGTTTTTATTGAACGCAGAATGGGGCAGGTATTCAACGGAACCCGTCGCAATTTGCTGGCCACACAGAACCTGGTGATCGACAAATACTTCAAGGGCAAAGTGTCAGAGGCGGTTTCAATCTGCCACGGCAACCAGCGTGAATTGTTCCTGAAATTCTTCCTTTGCCCGGTCGTTCGCGCCTGGGATGGCCAAAGCCCTTTCATCGACTTTATGGAAGAACACTGGCACCTCATCGATAAGCCTGTAGCCTTGCTCAAAGAGCATGGCATCGACGTGGCCGTTCGCAATATGTCGAACACAGAAGACTGCGTGAAGGTCGCAGCTGCTATCGCCCAAATCATGCAGGATATGAAAGACAAGCCAGAGGGCAAATTACCAGAGCTTAAATCGTCTGCTAGGAAGCCGTCGAAGAGTGAGGACGAGTCAGAGGAAACCCCAGAAGCCGGTGACGAACCGACTCATAGTGAATCAGCACCAAAGCGTACCAAAGGCGAAGACGACGACAAGGAAGAGCAAGAAGATGATGCCTCAGAAGAGGAAGAGTCTGGGGATTCTGATTTGCCTGAATCAGTAGATAAGGACTTACCTACAGAGGATAAAGAAATTAGTGATACAGAAAGTAAATATACAGAAGCAGGCGAAGAAGAATCAGGAGACACCCCAGAATCCGATGATGCCGGCATGGAATCAGGTGATTCTGATGACGAAGGTGGTAGTGATGACACTGGCTCTCCAACGCCTGGTGATGGCATTCGCGAAGACGCCGATGACTCCGATGGTTATGGCTCTGGCGCCGCTGGCGATGGTGATGGTGATGACGGCGAAGACTCCGATGCCAGTCACGGGGAGTCGGAAGGAGAAGGCGAAGAGGAAGATGACGCCGCCGATCACACAGACGGCGAAGGTAAAGAAAATGAGGATGCCGCGGAAGCGCCTGAAGACAGTGAGTCAGGCTTTGTTCCTGCTCCGGATGAAATGACTCTGGAGGACGCACTCAAGGCGCTCGACGAGATGGAAGACGGAACAGGCGAAATGACCGAAGACGCACTGTCGGCCACCATCAGCAAAGAGCTTATGAGCACCTCACTTTCTGAGTATCGCCCATACGATCGTTCATACGACTTTATCGGGTTGATTG
Source organism: Kluyvera sp. STS39-E (assembly GCF_040932435.1). NCBI lineage: Bacteria > Pseudomonadati > Pseudomonadota > Gammaproteobacteria > Enterobacterales > Enterobacteriaceae > Kluyvera > Kluyvera sp. STS39-E. The sequence goes on from NZ_JBFQGA010000012.1 coordinate 24,077, forward strand.
ATGAGGCTGAAGAGCATGTAAAGCGCACCAGAAAGACGTTTGGCGCAATCCCAATGCACTCACCGGTCGATCGCTACCGCATGGTTCCGGAAGGCAGAAGGCTCTTTGAACTGAAAATCGAAAAACATCTGTCAGCAGGCGTTTCTTCGACTCTGGCCAAAGACCTGGAGCGAGCTATCGCCAGCCGCAATCGAGTCCAGTTTATCCCAGGCCAGAGACGTGGACGGATACATGGCGCGAACCTGTATCGTCTGGCAATGAACGACGACCGCGTGTTCCGCAAGAAAGAAGACCACAGAGCGGTGAACGCGTGCGTCCAGCAGGTGATCGACTTGTCCGGCTCAATGGGCGGCAGGAAGATTCAACTGGCACTCGCCAGCGCCTACACCATTGCGGATGCTCTGGATCGTATCAATGTGCCTAACATCATCACCGGCTTTACCACGTTTGGTAGCCCAGATTATGAAACCATGTCGAAGCGCGGGTTTACTCGTTTCGAGGCGCTAATGCTGCCCATTATCAAAAACTGGAATGAGAAAGCCAACTCTCCAGAGATCCGCGCCCGCATGGGCTGCGTGTGTGAGACGTTCCCCCTGCTCAATAACGTCGATGGTGAGAGCGTCGCGCAGCTGGCGACTCTGTTTGCAGGGCGAATGGAGGACAAGAAGATCATGCTGGTTATGAGCGACGGGGCGCCATGTGCTGCAGGCGATGGGTTCCATCAGCATTTGCGAACCGTCACCAAAGAAATTGAGACGTTGAGTGACATCGATTTGATGGCTATCGGCGTTCTGACCGACGCACCACGGCGTTACTACAAAAATTACGCACTGGTAAACAGCGTAGAAGAGTTAGGGCCGTCAGTCGTCACAGAGCTATCTCGTATCATTCTTGGGTAATTGGTTTACCCGTAAAAATAAGTAATCACTTACTATACAGCCTAATATATTTATATAAGATATACCCCACGAACGACAAACAGTAAGGAAAAACACATGACCGCTACTGCACTACAGCAAGAAGAACATTTGCCAGAAGCCATCGTCTGCAAGTGGTGTGGCAAATCCTTTCATTACCTGAAATCCCATATCTCTATGGGCCGCTGCGAGAACATTCCTGAGTCCGCGAAAGGTCTGGACGTGGACGAGGTGGTGAAAATGTACACTACTGCGTTTCCGGATGAACCAACGATCTCTCGCACGGCACTGGCCAAACTCAATGAGAAGCGTGCCGAAAAGCATTCAGGTGAAGGAAAAGTGGCGGACATTAGCGCACATCCGGGCTACGCAGGAACGGTCGAATACAAGACCGAACTGGTGGCCGCGCACGAGCTGCTTGGCGTAACGATCAAAGAGCTGGGAACGCCACGCGGAAAACCACTACAGGTGACAGTCAACGTCAACACGCCATATCCGGAGTTCGTACCGGAAGCGAAGAAGAACTATGTGTATGGCGACTTCGACCTGATTAAAGACATCTTCATGATGCTGGAAATCGGAATCCCAGGCTATCTCTGGGGTCATGCAGGAACCGGTAAATCTTCTCTTCCTACGCAGCTATGCGCCCTGCTGAATCGACCACTGATCCGCGCCCAGCATACGGCGTCTATGGAAGAAGCACACGTTACAGGCCAGATCCTCGCTCGCGATGGCTCCACCTACTTCGAGCCTGGTTTGCTGGCGCTGGCGATGAAAAATGGCTGGGTGTACCTCGCTGATGAATATGACTTCGCGTTCCCGCAGATTCTGGGTGTGTACCAGCCAGTTCTTGAAGGAGAACCGCTGATCATCAAAGAGGCAACTCCGGACTGGCGCCGTATCACTCCGCATAAACGCTTTGCCTTCATTGGCACTGGCAACACTAACGGCTCTGGCGACGAAACGGGTCTCTATCAAGGAACGAACATCCAGAACGCGGCGAACTTCTCGCGCTTCGGCATTGTTTCGAACGTGAAGTACATGAGCACTAAGGCTGAAGTCAACATGCTGGCTGAGGCTGGCGTCATCCGCGAATACGCCGAGAAGATGGTGAAATTCGCGAATCTTGTCCGTGAAGGTTATGAACAGCATCTGATCAGCCAGCCAATCGGCCCTCGCGAGCTGCTGCTGTCCGCAAAAATCGGAATGATGCGCGGTGATTTCTCTGCCGGCATCGAAAAGTCGTTTATCAATAAACTTCCATCCACGTCTGCACAGGCAGCGCGTGAAGTGGTTCAGAAGATCTTCGGTTAATCGTGCGTAAAGGATGTTTCGGCTCTCTTATCGCAGCGTCTGAAACTGGCCGGGCTTGTCTGGCGTGTCCGGATAGGCCCGAGTGCCACCAGTCAGCCAAAGAGGTTGCGATTTCGATGTATGGGAAGTTCGTTGGCTTCCCCAATGACAAAATCAAGAAAACCAGAAAGGTAAAAACACATGAAGGCTCTGATGGTCAGAACTGACTTCTCCCTGGGAGAGTCGGCTCTAAAAGCAGAAAACGCGGTGAAAATCGCGAGAGACGCTGGCTACACCGCTGTCATTTCCGCTGACAGCATGAACATTGCCAGTGTGATCCCCCTGCAGCGTGCCGCTGGCGACGACATGGCGGTTATTTGTGGTGTTAAGCTGAATGTTGTCGACGATCCGACATACGAGCACCGCGCCCGCCTTGCGAAAGAGTCAGGGGGATGTATGGAATCATTGGTACGTGATCGCAGCTACTGCTTCACGGCACTGATAAAGAATGAGCAAGGTTATCGCGACGTGTGCGAACTGATGACCTTAGCCAACAAGCGCGAGCAATTCTACTTTGTCCCGCGTCTGGCGCTTGACCAGCTGGCGGCCGCATATGCCAAAGGCAACATCATCCTGCTGACGTCTGACATTGGCAGTGTATTCCAGCGCCAGGACTTCGCAAAGATTATCGGGACGCTGGTCACAGCTGGAGGACGCGATAACTTCTACAGCGTGGTTTATCCGCACCCTACCCCATTCTACGACCAGATTAACGTCCGGGCGATGAAAGTGGCGAGCGCACTGAAAATAGAGCCAGTGGCGTTCTACCCCGCTTATTACGAAGCGGTCGACGACGCTGACATTAAAGACATTGCGCACATGGTTACGAACAACATCAAAATCGACCAGCCGCATCGTCTGCGTATTCCCCACCAGCGAGATAACGCCGTTAATGGTCGCCGCCATCTCCTTGAAGCGCTGAAAGCCTTCTCCGTTCGAATGGATGTGCCGGTAACAGCTGCAATGGCCTCAACAACGCAGGACACCATTATTGAAGCCTGCACATGGCGCTGGCATGAATTGCCACCAGCACTGCCCAAGATGGCAGACGACGAGCCTGCAACGCTGATGAAGCTGGCTGTCGCGGGGCTGCGTAAGCGTCTTACTACCAAAGAGTTTGGCTACACACCACCGGCTTCTGAGCACCGTGTGTATGTTGATCGCCTGAAGTACGAAATGGACACACTGACCCGCCTGGGCTTCTGTGGTTACTTCCTGATGGTGCGCGACCTGATGAATCACAGCCGTGAAACTGGCATTCCTGTCGGGCCAGGTCGTGGTTCCTCTGCCGGTTCTCTGGTGGCGTGGTGTATAGGCATAACCAACGTCGATCCTATCCGTCACGGTCTTCTGTTTGAGCGTTTCATCAACCCTGAACGTCTCGACTTACCGGATGCGGATCTGGACTTCAGCCAGGCACGTCGTCATGAGGTGATCGAGTATCTGAATGAACGCTATGGCGAAGATTACGTTGCCGGTATTCCGAACTTCACCTATCTGGGCGCCGCTTCTGCGCTGCGTGACACTGCGCGTATTTACGGTGTCGACGCTGCGGATATGGCGGTATCCAAAGAGTTCAAGAATCTGGAAGACGATAGCCTGTCTCTGGAAGAGCTGCGCGAGCAACTGGCCAGCCTGGACAAATACGCCACGAAAAACCCGGAAGCGTTCAAAGCGGCGTGTAAGCTGCAAAGCCTGATGCGTGGTTTTGGTCGTCACGCTGCGGGGATGATCGTCGCTGGCGTTCCACTGGTAGAGCGCACGCCCGTCGAGCTGCGTGGCAATGCTCGCTGTATTGCGTTCGATAAACGTTACTGCGAGGCGATGGGGCTGATTAAGCTGGACGTTCTCGGTCTGGCCACACTGGATCTGCTGGATAGCGCGAAACGCTACATCAAAGAGAGTACCGGGGAAGACATCAATCTCGATGCTATCCCACTGGACGATCGCAAGGTTCTGGATGGGTTCGCTGCAGGGTACACGCAGGGCGTATTCCAGCTGGAGTCCGGCCCCATGCGCAAGCTGCTTAAAGATCTGGGCGGTGGCATTGAGCCAATGAGCTTCAAAACCGTTGTCGCCACGACCGCACTCTTCCGACCTGGCCCGATTCAATCCGGCATGTTGGACGACTATGTCTCCGTGGCCAAAGGCTTCATGGCTCCACAGTCGCTGCACCCGGTACTGGACGAACTTACCGCGGAAACCAACGGCGTGATTCTGTATCAGGAACAGACGATGAACGCGACACGATTGCTGGCCGGCTTCACGATGGCCGAAGCAGATGGTGTGCGTAAAGCGATCGGTAAAAAGGATATGGAAAAGATGAAGAGCATGGGCGAGAAGTTCGTCGTTCAGGCTCAAGCTGGTTGGATCGACGTTGAGATGGAAGACGGCACAACGCAGCGCATTCACCGCGCGGAACACTTCAAATGTGAGGACGGCGCACTGCGGACGGTCGAAGAAGCGCTGGAGGCAGGTGTGAAATTGCCTATGGCTGCTGTACGCGTTACAGGGTCACAACCCGGCTTGTCTGAGACGAAAGCTAAGGAGATCTGGGATGCCTTCGAGAAGAACGGTGCGTATCAGTTCAACAAATCACACTCCGTTGCCTACTCGCTGATCAGCTATCAGTCTATGTGGTTAAAGACACATTACCCTGCTGAGTTCTTCGCTGCTGCGCTCACCATTCTGGGCGAGGATAAGCACCAGGGGCTGGTTAAGGATGCGCTGACCTATGGCATTCGCGTATTGCCACCAGACGTTAACGTGTCATCTAACCGAATTGAGATCCGCACGCTGGAAGACGGCAGCCAGGTACTGTATGCGCCATTCTCTGCTGTGAAAGGCTGCTCTGAGAATGGTTGCCAGGCCATCATGAGAGCGCGTGAGAAAGTTGGCGGCAAATTCGAGTCACTTGAGCAATTTGAGGAAGCGGTCGAGAAGCGTGCGTGTAACAGCCGGGTACGCGAGTCACTGCAAAAAGTAGGTGCGTTCGCATCGATTGAGCCTGGCAGTCTGCCAGCGACAGATCCGGAACGACTGCGCGACCAGGCAGAGTTGATGGGCAATCTGGTGATCGACGCTGTAAAAGCCTCTCGACCGTTCGAGATGAACCCTAAGCGCTCTGCTGAAGTGAATGTACTGATGACTCGCATGGCGGCCGAAATGGGTCTGGGAGACGACCTGATCCGCCCAAGCATTGGCATTAAGCCGAAAATCATGGTCATTCTGGACAACGCGAACGGCAATGATGGGCGTACCGGTTACTTCATGGAGAACGGCTACGACGACTTTAAGGCGAAGTTGCTTACTGCAGGCGATCTGCGCATGGGCGATCTCTACGTCACCGGCGTGTGCAAAAAGGTGAAGGACAAAGAGAAGGACTACACCAAAGACGAGATCGGCCAGTTCACCGACTTTATGCGTGAAGAGATCAATCTGGTGCGTCCGACCTATGTGCTGACGTGTGGCAGCCGGGCGACGTCGCTCTTCAACAACAAGAGCAAACCATCCGACCTGGTTGGACGCAAAGAGTATCTGCCGGAGCTGGATGTGACCGTTTTCTACGGATTTAACCCGAACATTTTGTACTTTCGCCCAGAAGAAGGCGAAAAGCTGGAAGCAATTCTGGCAGAGGTAGCGGAGACTATTAGCAAATGAATAAAGAGAACACCATGAACGAGGCACAGAAGATTGCACAAGCGCTGGCGGCTATCCCAGCGGATTTTCAGGATAAAGCTGTTGCGGCCACCATGCGGTCGCAGTTCTGGGAAATCATCGACTGCCCGGTCACGTTAGATCTGGCGCTGGCGTTCGCCGGGCTGGATGGTGCCGATAAAGTCAGTCGTCTGCGTAAATGTGCCAGAGCGCTGGCGCTTAAAACGCAAGATCCGAAGGCGTGCCAGTATCTGCTGGAGATCTACGAATCGGATAATCCAGAGGAACAGTTGGAGGCGTTCAAAGTGTTCCGCAATCGGCTGGTGCTGAAGGTGGCCAAAGAGTTTATGGAAGTGAACAAGATTGGCGATGTGAGACAGTACAGGCTGAAACGCCAGACCAGAGTCACGCTATCCAACATTTTTGGTAAGAAAGTCGCATAAAGCAAAAACCCGCCGATTGGCGGGTTTTTTTCATGCGCATTCGGCGTGATGACGTCGACGTGCGATAAGAGCTACCGCGATCGACTCAACTTCTTGAAAATCTTTTGAAGCGCTTGCACGTAAGGCAAGGTTCCATTTACTCAGCACACGAGCGTTATTTACCAAGTTGCTGTCTTCTTTTAATCGACCGTTCTTTAGTAGCCATTCGGCTACATCAGCCCAATCCCAAAGTGGAGATTGGCCTTTGATTCGTTGGATAGGGCAAGGGAAGTCTCCGCTACCACGAGTGCCATCTTTCAGCATCGCAATCGCCTGGCGAGACATTTCTGTTATTTCTGCAATGTCGCTCAAGCCTACAAGGGCAGAGTCGACAGATTCAACAATAGCGCCGATTCCGGCTGATTCGATATTGTCGACCGCTGATGCAATAGCGGCATCCAGCGATTCAGCTTCGCGGTCGAACTCAACATAGACGGAGTTTCCATATGCGCAAATCAGCGCATCGTCACAGCCGCTTTCGTACAGCGCGTCTTCCAGTCCTTCGGTCTCATACGTTACGCCTGAGAGTGTCAGAGTGAAGTTATAAAGCGCCATAGTACCTCTTCGTTTAGTATTCAGAGTATTCTCTTATTGATTCGGTAAGGAGTTGTTGTCGCAACTCCTTACCGGGCAAAATCAATCGCAGCGATCTACCATACGAATGATTTGCTTGGCATGGTTTTCAGCACTTCTCGGTGTCGACCATACGCTCATCTGGTGATCTCGGTGCTCACCTTCTGGACTGCCGCAGCGCAATTTGCAAAAACAGTGTGCAGAATCGCCTGGTGGAACCCAAACCCAGCCCTGAGTTACAGCATATTCAATGGCCGCTTGAATGTGCTTATTAGTATGTTTCTTCAGATACAATTTATCTCCGGCATATTATATGTTCGGTGTTGACAACTGTCAACGGCAAGTGAAATCCCTCCGTCCGTGTCCCCACCACATTGTCGTACGCTGTCTACGGCCAGCTTTTAACGGGGCATAGAGTACCAGAACCACCTGATTTTTCACTGGCTTACCTATCTCATAACCTCCATTTCATCGTGTCATAATCTCCACCGCCTGTTTCCATTATGATAAAATTGATATATAGAAATAAGCTGGAACCTATCAAAATGAGTGCAGATATCTACGAAAAAATCATGTCCGATCTGGAGTTCGACCGCGACAATCTTGAGGAAGTCTGGCGTCAGCAACCGCGCCTGTTGATGGAGTACGGCTCTAAGCTGGCGCGGGCAGAACGCGAAGTCGCAGATGCAAAACTCTCCCTCGATGCGATTGAGGCGAAAATCTACGACAATGAGCGTAAGAACCTGAGTATGAACGGCATTAAGTTTAATGAGTCCGTACTGGAGGCGAAGGTTAGAACCAACCCGCAATACCTCGCGAAGCGCCAGAAACTCGACGATGCCCGGCACGTTGCTGATCTGTACAAGCACGCTGTTGTCGCCTTTTCCCACCGCCGCGACATGATTGTCCAGGCGTCCAAAATGGCTATCGTGGAGATTGAGCGTTTGGGCGCCGAACGTTTCCACTCTCCCCGTTAATTTATGCTAGATCATAAGTAAGCACTGATCTATCATTCTTCTCGCTCGAAAGAGCCACGAATAAACGAACGCCCAACGCGCATAGCGCCAATGGCCACAATCACAACAAGGAGAAATACATGTCTAAGTCATTACTTGATCTGCTTAACAAGACCCGTGGCGATATTGCTTCTAAACGTGGCAATAACGTTGATTTGACCCGTCTGAAAGACGGCAATAACTATCTGCGCATTTTTCCGAACAAGGACGACCCGAATGGCGTGTTCTTCCAGACTTTCGGTATGCACTACGTTAAGCATCAGAATGAGGAAGGCAAAGATGTAACCACCGCCTACATCTGCGAACAGCACACCCACGGCCACGCTTGCCAGCTGTGTGAGATGGTTATGGAAGGTCGTGCTCGCTTTAAGGGCAACAAAGCGATGGAAGAGCGCATTAACAGTATGCGTGCTACACCGCGTTATCTGGTCAACGGTGTTCTGTCTGCGCGTGAAGACTTTGCGGACGCAGAGAAATGCCAGCTGATTGAGCTACCGTCTACGGTCTTCGACGATATCTGCAAAGTGATGTCCGAAGATATTGCGGATGATATCGGCAATCCACTGAGCAAAGAAGAAGGCTATGCGTTCCTGATTAAGCGTACCGGTTCCGGTCGTGACACCAAGTACGACGTATCCCCGAAACGTAAAGTCTACAAAGGCGACATTCCTGAGAAGCTCTGGACTACCCAACACGATCTGATCGCATACGCGAACCAGGCTGACGAAACCCGTCTGCTGTCTACGGCTCGCACTATGGGTCGTCTGATTGGTATCGCGGCTCCGGCAGCAACAATGTCCTCTCCGGCCATTTCTTCCGCTGCAAAATCAGCTGCTGCTGAACTGCCAGGCTTTGGCTCTATCACTGGTCATACGGAAGGTGCAGCTGCTGTCGCTACAGCACACACTCCGGCTCCAGAGTCCACCAGCCTGGTTGATGAAGAGATCCTGCGTGCCGCTGAAGCTGAGTTCAAACCGGAAACTAAACCGGAAGAAGTTAAAGCTCCGGAAGCCGCCGCAGCTGCAAGTGCTTCAGCATCTGCTGCCGCTGCATCTGCACCAGCTGACGAAGGTCTCGACGACCTGCTGGCTGAACTGGACGCTCTGTAATCCCATAACGTGACCAGTAAGGCGTCTACGGACGCCTTACTTTTTGGAAGGAGTGTACCGGTGAATTATCTCTTTGTGGACGGTAACAGCCTGGGCTATTACCACCAGCAATCCGACAAATTACACAACGGCGAGATGGAAGTTCAGGCGGCTTTTGGCTTCGTGAAGAACGTTCGTCGTTACGCCTCAATTCTCCATGCCCGCCCAATGATCTTGTGGGATGGATTCAGCGACAAACGTCGCGACTTCTACCCGGAGTACAAAGCGAATCGCGATGACGACCCGGATATGAAGAAGATGAAAGAAGGCTTTGCTCTCCAGAAGCCGTACATCTTGAAAATGATGACCGCGCTGGGCGTTAACCAACTCATTGCAAAGGATGCAGAAGCGGACGACCTGGCTGGAATGCTGGTCTCTCGCCTGGCACCGCAGCCGACCGTTGACCATATCTACCTGCTGACAGGTGATGGCGACTGGCTCCAGCTGGTTCGCGAGAACGTGAGCTGGGTAAGCCTGCGTGAAGATGCCAAGCACAAACAGGTGAACTTCGAACAGTTCGCAGAGCTGACTGGTCTGCCGACGCCACGCGCGTTTCTGGAAGCGAAAGCGTTGCAGGGCGATAACTCGGACAACATCAAAGGCGTCGGTGGCATTGGTGATGGTGGCGCGAAAGAGCTGCTTCATGAATGGGGAAGCGTGGCCGCAATGGTACGCGGCATTAACGACGGCTCCATTGTCATCAACAAAGGTCGCTATAAGACGGCATTCAACAAACTGGCAAAGAATGCCTTCAACGAGAAGACGGGCTGCCGGATGCTCGAAGCCTTTAAGCGCAACATGATGCTGATGAACCTTATCGACACAAAATTCCCACCCAGCGAAATCGAGTCGATTAAAGGCGCACGCGACATGAATGCCTTCGAACAGATGTGTTACGAGCTGAACTTCCGGTCGTTTCTGGAAGATCTGGAAGTGTTTGTTCTGCCATTTGAGAGGTACTGCTGATGCTGAAATCCATCATTAATGGCGGGGCAACTACGCCAACCATGCTGGCTAAAGAGATTGTCTTCTGCCACGGCGAGCACGCTGTGGTGGCGCTGCCGAACATTCTGGGCGCTGCTGGCATTTCTGCTACTGAGCGTGAGTTCGCGCTGGTCAGCGAGCAGGTCGTGAAGATCATCGCTCGCGTCGCCAAACACCTGAACCACGACGCAATCAAGTTTGACGAAGCCGCTGCTTCGAAGCGAATCAACGAATCAAAAGGAGCCTAATCATGGCAAAAGGCAAATCCGCACTGGCACTGGCGCTGAAAAAGAAAATCGGCAGCAATGACGAGATCCAGAAAGTCTCCCACTGGATTGACTCCGGTTTCCCTCCACTAAACAAAGCCATTTCCGGACGTTACGACGGTGGTTTTCCGTGTGGACGTATCGTTGAAGTCTTCGGGCCACCAAGCGCGGGGAAATGTGTTACCGCAGACACCATGCTGCTGACGGAGCGTGGAATGGTAACAGTGAAAGAACTGTTTGAGATTGAGGGGCACAAAGCAACATGCACTACTCGCGATGTAGAGCATAACGTTGGACTCATCAATGAAAATGGCGTGATAGAGAAGACCTCACACCTGACATGGAACAACCGTCGCAAATTCAAGCGCATTAAGCTGGCATCAGGGGGTTACATCGAGGCTACGTTCCGTCACCCAATTCGTGTGGTTGACGACTTAGGCAATATCGTCTGGCGGTATGCTGAAAAAATCAGTGTAGGCGACACGATTCCTTCAATGGTTGGCACACATCAATTCGGCGATCAGCACTTGGATGCCAATATCGCAAAACTGATGGGCTATTTAATTGCTGACGGATACGTGGCCTCTGAAAATTCTGTGCATTTTTCTAACACAGATCCATTCATCAAGGATGAGTACTACCGCCTCATTTCGCTGGTATCAGACAAGATGCCAGTTACGAGAAAACATAACGGCTCGGAAGACCATGTGCTGTTTAGCAAAGAGGTGCGTTCGCTGCTTTTTAAAGAATATGGTCTGGAGTATGAGAAAGCTGCTGGCAAGCAGGTTCCGTTGAGTGTGCGTCGCGCCAATAGCGAGGCTCAAATTGCATTCCTTCGCGGCTACTTTGAGCTGGAATGCCACGTCAATGATGGTCGCTGCATTGAGGTTGTGAGCGCGAGTGGGCTGCTGCTACAGCAAATTCGCCTCATGCTCCTGAATCTGGGGATTACGTCAACTATCTCTGAAAAACACGTCGCAGGTTATAAAAACATATATTACCGGCTGTCATTCAGTGGCTCTAACTACGACCTTTTCCTGTCAACGATTGGGTTCGAGTCTCCGGCTCGTTTAGCAGTGGCAACCAAACGGGACATTAGTTTTGACCGCACTTATTTAGGCTACGTTCCGCACATCAGCGGCTTAGTGAAATCACTCTACGAGTCACTCACCAAGACCTCTCGTAAAGACTACGTTCTGGTAGATCACGTTATTGGCCGCGGCGATCGTGTCGGAATAGACAAACTGCGAGAAATCTATGTCTCCTTCATTGGCAGAAAGAATCGTTTTAACGAGCATCTGTTTGCACAACTGGCAGCGGTAATTGACTCTAACTTGTTCTACGACGAAGTCGTGGCTATTGAGGAAGGTGAAGCACCAACGTTCGACGTAGCGATGCCGGAAACACACTCTTTCTGGTCTAACGGGATTATCAGCCACAACACATTCCTCGCGACGGCAGCGATGGTGTCAGCACAGAAACAGGATGGTCTGGCCGTGTTCCTTGACCACGAAAACAGTTTCGACGTTGGTCTTGCGGTGGCGAATGGCTTGAACGCCGACGAAGACGACGGTCAGTGGGTCTACAAACAGCCGGATACCTTCGAAGACTCCGTCGAGCTGATCGGCACAATCCTCAAGCTGGTGCGCGACGAAGAGCTTATCCCGGAAACAGCCCCTATCTGCATCGTTGCCGACTCTCTGGCGTCGATGGTTCCGAACTCGAAGGCTGAGAAGTTCGACAAGATGGCAGAAGGCACTGCGAAGGACAAAGATCAGCTGAACATGAACGACAACACGGCGCTGGCGCGCGCGACGAGTGCGAACTTCCCTACTCTGGCGCTCTGGGCGCGTAAGTACAACGCGTGCATCATCTTCTTGAACCAGGTGCGTACCAAAATTGGCGTGATGTTTGGCGATCCGACTACGTCTCCGGGTGGTGACTCTCCGAAGTTCTACGCGTCGGTGCGTATCCGTCTGGGCGCATCCGTCATGAAGGATGGCAAAGAGAAGATCGGACAGGACGTTGGCGCCGAGTGCATTAAAAACAAAGTCGCGCCTCCGTTTGGCAAATGCTCATGGAAATTCTACTTCGACCCGACTCGCGGGCTGGACGTCATCGAATCGCTGGTTGAGTACATGCTGGAGGAAGGATACCTGCCCAAGAACGCCAGCGGGCGTGTGGAAATTGGCGATAAGAAATACACCAAATCGCAGATCGTCGAGATGTACCGCGAGAAGCCACTTCCGGAAATCATCGCAGCACTCCAGGCGATAGACGAGCGTCGAGCGAAAGAGTCGACCCCAGCCGAAACAGAAGAAGCGTAATCACAGGGCGTCCGTTGGACGCCTTTTTTATACTTGAAAATATATAAGTACTTACTTATCATTTCTACACCAAAACGACAAAAGGAAACACATGATCAAGGGTTATCTCATGGCTGTTTCAGCGGTGATATCAGTCTGCTTTATCTACGGTTTACTGGTTCCATCGCTTATCTCAGCTAAAAGCGATCTGGCCTTATTTATCGGACTTGCCATCGCTGTAGTCTTCCCGGTTGCCTTGTTAAAAGCTGGCCGCAGGTATATCAACTCACTCAATAAAATTAAGGAGAAGTAAGTAATGAAGAAAGGTTTACTGGCGGTGGCTTTGGCTGCTATTTGCACAATGGGTCTGACCGGCTGCGATCGCGTGGAACCGGGATACGTTGGCATTAAGGTAAACAAATTGGGTGAAGACAAAGGTATCGGTGAAGTTGTCGGCGTTGGCCGTCAGTGGACTGGTCTGAATACCGAGCTGTACACCTTCCCCACTTTCAAACAGATGAAAACCTACGATGAGCCGTTCACATTCCAGATGAGCGACGGTACAGCCATCGGCCACAAAATTGGTGTGGCATATCTGGTTAATCGCGACAAAGTAACTACCGTATTCCAGACCTATCGCAAAGGTGTTGATGACATTACCGACACTGATCTGCGCCAGAAGATTGCGGACTCACTGAACCGTCTGGCCAGCCGCATGACTACCGACACGTTCATCGACGGTGGCAAGGCGTCTTTGCTCGACAATGCGCTGAAAGACATTCAGGCAGAAATGTCACCGGTAGGTATTGAGGTTATTAGCCTGTCATGGGTGGGCAAACCAGACTACCCGGACACTGTCATCGAATCTATCAATGCCAAAGTGACCGCGAACCAGAAAACGCTCCAGCGCCAGCAGGAAGTTGAGCAGCGCAAGGCAGAAGCGAACATGCTGCGTGAACAAGCCGAAGGTGAAGCCGACGCTATCCGCAAGCGTGCTCAAGCAGAAGCTGATGCCATCAAGTTGCGCGGTGAAGCATTACGTCAGAACCCGAACGTCATGGAGCTGGAAGCCATCAACAAATGGAATGGTCAGTTGCCTCAGTACATGACTGAAGGGGCCAATACTCCGTTTATCGCGTTGAAGTAACAGCCTTTTCAAAGATACGGCGTCCACTTGGACGCCTTTTTTATTTCCGTATTATCACCAACAAGAAAACAAATTGGTTACTAATACGGAATTACCATCCGTAGAAGTACAAAGTGACAACGCCACATAGTTGTTCGGCAACGGATGAGAAGGAGATCGGGAATGAAAAATTACAGCGAGATGACGGACTTTGAGATTAACTGCCTGGTCGCGGAAGCCACCGGCCATCGACCGCTTATCTCACAATATGGCTGGAAAGGCTCACAGGAAGGCGATTACACAGCAGTGGTCGCCATCGGCCCGAACGGAGCCGGAACCTTCGACTGGTGTAACGATCCGGAAGATGCGTGGGACATTATTTATCGGCACAGAATCGGCGTAATCCCTGCCAGACAGCCTGGCGAGTGGAGGGCGGCCCACAGAAAGGTGGATAGCTCAACGCCACAACATCTGATCCAGAACCCTAACCCTTTCAGAGCGGCAATGACCGTGTTCCTTTTAATGCAGGAGAAAAAGCGTGAAGAAACTGTATGACGCGGCCAACGCTGCGCTGGATGTAGTGGATACCGAAATTGCCCAGGGCTTCCCGGAGCCAGAATGAGCGACGCAGCTGCGTGAGGCGATTGCAGAGATGAACGCACCGGAACCTTCAGAAGATGAAGCCGACTGGCAGCGTTTCATCAGAATGTACGCGGAAGAGATTGGCCCGACGCCCACCGCTGAACAGGCCATGCTGCTCAAGTACTTCAAGGAGGCTGGAGAGAATCTGCCGGTTGATGATACACCGCACTGGTTTCACGCCGCCTGGCGTAAGTTCGACGTGATCTACACCCGCGGTCTGGGAAGCAAAGATATGGTCGTCTGGCATCTGATGCACATTGATAAGGCTGTCGACCGGACGCTGGAGAAGTTCTTCCCACCAGCCTGAACACAATGATTGTGCGCCGCATGGCGCACATTAATATAAATAAGCACTTACCAACAAGGAGAAAACACATGAAGATTTTGGTTCGCATTTCAGCCAGCACCGACTATGACGTTTACCCGCTATTCATGGTCAAGTGCGATGGGCTGAACGATGAAGAAATTCAAGCGGCAATTGAGCGCAATCTCGTTGAGTACACTGGCATTGATGCAGATTCTGTGTATGTCGATGATGACGGTGTTTGTTGGCACAACGGTAGTTGCTGGTACGTCGACGACACGATGCCGGTAAGCGATGAAGACGCGGCTCATCTTGAGCGTATCTTAGGCATCAGCACTTTTGAGTGATATTTACAGCAAAAAATATATAAGTTAGTATCTACCTATCATGAAAACTGTATTAGACACTTTATTACTTATTGTCTCGATAGCTTTTGTGCTCGATTGCATCTTCACCGGAGCAATCCGTAAAGCGCTGGCGCCTGTTAATGGCGCGATGGTTAATGCGCTGGCCGTAGTGCTGGTATTCGACTCAGCATTCGGCGTTATCAAAGGAGTCGTGGCATGAAGAAAATAGCCCTGGCTCTGGCGCTGCTCTCCCTCCCTGTCTACGCGGACACGCACGTCTATGAGTGTGAGATGTCAGTGGCCGAAGTGAAAAACGACGTGATCCGCAATGTCGTCAAAGCCAGCTACGGCGCGATGGTTGTGGACAGCGGCGAACAGTTTTATGTTGTTCGCGATGATCGCGTCCTGTCTTCCCCCTATCTCACCAAACGTAACGGCAAACTGTCTGGCGTGGGTGAAGATAAGTTCGTTTACAACAAATCAGGTGATGTCTACGGCGTTCACGCGAAGAACGCCAGCTACCTTTTCGATGACTGCAAGGAGGTTGGTTGATGGCGGTTACACTGGCAGGTCTGGAAATCGAAAAAACAAGCGGCTACTGGCGTGCCAAAGGGTTTAAGCAACCCGGCGTGCTGGAGCGACTGGAACGTGAGGACGGTGTCATTGTCCACCAGCGTCGCGAATGGCGCATGTACGATCCGGAAACAGGTAAGCTCACGACGAAGGCCGGGACACTCTGGGGTCTGCTGAAGAAAATCCACTGATAACACTAACCACTGCGGTGAGTAGCCAGCTCACCGCGTGCGTATCCGGCCCATAACCACTGTAGTGAGTAAAACGGCTGCCGTGATATCCGGTATCCACTGTAGTGAGTAAAGTGGCGATTATCGACGTCGCTATCCACTGTAGGGAGTAAGCAGGCGTTCATTCGCAGCAAACAACCACTATAGAGAGTGATGGAATGCGTTCTCCAGCGGGTATCCACTATGGAGAGTAAACCTTCACTGTTTTCAGCGGATATCTACTCACTACAGTGGTTAGTAAATACGGCCAACCGATTCTGCTCTCCACAGTGGATAGCCAATAACTACGGGAACAACGATAACCACTATAGAGAGTGGATCTAACAAGATACCCAGTGACCACTAACCTCGCAGCCCTTGTTTCATCTAGGTTTGTAACCACTAACATTTATTTCGCTATTTGAGCGCCACTGCCTACAGTGGCTACTCTTCGGTTGTTGTTACTCACTACAGTGGATAGCGGATTTCAGATAAACAAAAGGCTCACTACAGTGGATAGTGAGCCTTTCTACTCTCTACAGTGGTTGGGTTATTTGCGAGCTTTTGCCTTGCGTAGCTCTTCGAGAATCGCCAGTTCTTCCTTGCTCAACATGACCATCTCACCCTCTTTTTCTTCAGGAACAACATCGATAATGTCCTCCTGATCATCACCAGGCAAGATGTCTTCTGGTTCTTCAGGCGCAGCTTTAGTTGGTGGCAATGACGGGCGTAACTTCGGCCGCCTATAGTGGATGATGAAGTAGACCGAGCTGCCGCGCTTCACTTCGGTGTAATCGAGATAGCCGATCTCCCGAAGTTGCTCCATCGCCTTCCTGACTGTCGCGTTCTGGGTAATGGTGCGGCTGGTTAAGTTAAGTCTGGCGCGTAAGCGAGCCAACGAGATTGGTGCCGGGTCAGGTGGCAAACTTTCGATGAAGGTGTAGAGCGCCTGCGCGGATTCTTTTCTGGAGAGTTCGTTAATTGCCCGGAGTTGCAAAAGAACCTTTTTGTCGAACTGGTAGAGTTCGAAAATCTTAGGATCAGCCTGCAGCGAGACCGTGTCGTTCTTTGTGCTGTACTTTGCTGTCTGCACAAGGTGCGTCACGTAATACTCATCAGAGCCTTTACTGCGGAATGAGATAGTGTTTGTAGCAATACGAGTTAGAGAACTGTCCAGGCGCTTGCGTAACTTCGCGGACGATCTGGCCGTTGGTATGCCACAGAGCCTGACGAACTCGACGAACGGTAACGTGACGGTGTCGCCAACAACCTTGTGTTTGGCGAACGCGTGGATGATGCCTACCCACGTTTTGAAGTCGTTATCCATATCCAGACGAACGCCGGAGATCCTTATGTCCTCGTACCCTTCGGCTTTGGCCAGAGACAGCTGTTTGAGTTCAGCAGAGGCGTCCATAGAGACCATTTGCCCCTTTCTGCCCCTGGCGGTCGATTTCAGCGTCGGAACGAAGAGACCAAGACGCATCAGAGCAACAGGCTGAACTGTGTTGTTGGTGTTAGGAACTAACGTAACAACTTCACCGGTCTTTTTGTCTGTTTCTGAGAATGCTTCAACGATCGCTATGTTTTTATTGCCGTTTTCGCTCATTCCAAGTGTCTCTTTTTATTCGACCGCTTTGGTGGCCTTTGCTGATTACAGTGGATAGTAGCACTCATCACAGCGGTTATCCTACCGCCTATAGTGGTTTTTCTACTCTCTACAGTGGTTGGCTTGCTCTTCATAGTGGCTGATCTTCTCTCTATAGTGGATATCGATCACCTCTAAGGCCATGTGGCACAACGGTTTGCTGGGTGCGGGGATCTTTTTGGGTCTTTGTGGGTCTCTTTGGTTCTCTTTGGGATCTGAATTACTGGATCGGGCCTGTGTATAAAAATCAGGTAATTGCAAAACCAGCCATCACTCCCCTTCTGGGGATAATGTGTGGTCGAAACAAACACGCCTGAACGCAAAACTTTCAACATCTCTATGAATATCAGCCACCTGACGTAGAAAAACAGGCACTGAGTTATCCAGTTAAGACAATGTATCCTACTCACTACAGTGGATACCGACCACTCTCCAGAGAGGTTGTTTTGCTCTTCATAGCGGTTATTATGCTCTCTACAGAGGTTACTTTCCTCCCCATAGTGGATAGTAAACCCCTCTCAGGCCAGTAACCGCAACGGCTGGAGACGATCGGGGATCTCTTTTGATCTTCTGTAGGATCTCTCTGGGGATCTAATTATTGGATCGGTCCTGTGAATAATGGGTATAAGTAAAACAGGCATTTGCAAACATCGGTGCGCCTTGTCAGTTATCGTTGCCCCGGACAAAACTATTTGAATAAGAATTATGGATCTCAAACGCACGCGCTGGGTTCGCCGTCTTGAAGATGGCTCCTACACCATTGAATCGAACACTAGCCTGAACAAACAGAAGTTGCTCTGCGACCTGTGCGGCATTGCGTCGAAGTGCCCGATTAACGAAACCCGGCTCAAACTCCACGACGCCGGGGCGCACTTCCACCTGAACAGCTGCATACGTTACGTGCCACTGCTGGCATTTCGTAAACCGATCATCGGATTAGACGCACCCTACTTCAACACATTCCGCTCTGGCGTAACATGGCGAGACCGGGTCGAACCTGGCAAGCTCGTTTGTCTGGTTGAGGCTGATACTGGAAATATCATCCGGTTCGGGAGAGTCGATAAGGTCTACTCCGGCCCGGTGGATGAGATGCTGCGGAAACACAGCCGGTTTAACCATCTCTGCATGGGTGGAGAGAAGATCGAGAAGGTTGGCGAAGTGATCCGCAAATCCTACGGACACTTCCTGAACGACGACAGCCTTCTTACGGCCATCTACATTCGCCATGTCGATCGGGAGTTCGATACGGAGTATCACAGTGCTGAAGAGTTGAATCTTGTCGACCCTCGCCCAAAAGCTGGGGTAATCGACATCAGCGTAGCGCGTCAGAAGCCCCCTGAGACGTTTTAAACGTAAACTCATGGTTTTACCGGGGCATAAAATATGGTGTCTTAGAAAGACACTGAGAGCTTTAGGGATTAATACATGAGTGAATTTTATTCAAGGGCAGCAACTGTGGCAGACATGCCATTTATCATGGGTGAGTTCGAAGACGGCGCACGCAAGGGTCACTTCTACGAAGAGATCCTCACATCAAAGGGTGGTAAAACCTTTGAGAAGCAGACCAGGCTGGCCATCCAGACGAACGAGCAGGGCCAATACTCCGGGCATTATATCTACATCCTGCTGCGCCGTTCTGATGACAAAAAAGCAGGGCTAATCTGGTTCTGTGCCGCACTCGATCCAACCGGTGCGCCACGACTTGAACTCCGTGCCGTCAGTATCGTCAAAGAGCTGCGCGGGAAAGGCTATGGGTCAATGCTGGTGTCCGACATGATCGATTCAAACCCGAGCCAGCCGATGATGGCGAAGTGCTACGTCAAATCCTCGCAAATGGCCGACATGCTAAAACGCAGAGGTTTTCACCTTTTCGACACGTCACCCAAAGGCACGCAGATGCTGTTTCGCGATCCAAAGTAAAAAGCACCCCATATGAGGTGCTTCTGAAGAATTAATCGCAAGTTGTTTTGCCAGTGCCGTCTGGGTATACGATGGATTCGCACGACTTGCCGTTCAAGAAGCTGTAGCTGCGAATAGTGCCGTCAGGATCGCGTTCTGTGTAGGACTCCAGCTTCTTCGGATCAGCGTTCTTACGGCGCACTTCTTTCAGCTCATATTGGGCCTTGTACATCTCCTTGTAGGCTTCCTCTATGCGCTTCATCTTGATCTCCTTTGCCTCTTTGCTACCGAGATAAGCGGCCATTTCAAGATCACAGTTGAAACGGATTTTTGGGAATGAAGGCGCGTATTTACCCATGACTTTGGTTAAATCATTGTCGTTGGAGACATAATAGGCATGGCTTCCACACAATTTGTCGGCTCTGTCTTGGGCAATAGCTACGCTTGAAGTGGAATAAATATCAACGTACCCGCCAGCTGACTTTTCATCTTGAGGCGGCTTTGGCACGCATCCGATCAGAGCAATGGCCATCGTCCCTATAATTACGCGTTTCACCGTCCGTTCTCCTTTTTCGTTTAGTTGTCATCAATGAGTGACTGCGATTATAGAGTGGCTTGTAACATTTAGAAATCTATGCCGCTTCATAAAATAGGTATTCACTTACTTATAAATTTTGTCATAATCGTGTGCCTGTAGATTTTCTTCTGTGCCGTGTTGTCTGGGTTGCTCGCCTCTCAAGCACGCTTAACATCTGTATCAAAATAACCACAAAGGAAAAGACACATGACATTGCCATACGGGGTGATATCAGATCCCCATTATCATCGTTGGGATGCTTTTGCGACAACAAACGCTGACGGGCTGAACTCTCGACTGGAGATCCAACTGGACGCCACGAAAGAAGCAGCCAAAGCCATGAAAGCTGCGGGCTGTAAGTACATGCTGGTGGCTGGTGATACTTTCCATGTTCGTGGTGCTATATCACCTTCCGTCCTGCATTTCGTGACTGAAACTTACGAGTGGATCATCAAAGAGTTGGGCCTCGAAGTGGTAATGCTGGCCGGCAACCACGACCTCGAAACCAACGATTCCGTATACAGCGCCAATGCAGCGGCCTCTCTGCGCTCAATCGGTGTGGAAATCGTCTGCGGCAAACGTCCCCATTCCATCAAAATGGGCGACGTTACCGTCCACTTGATTAGCTGGCGTAACAACCACGCAGAGCTTATCAGCGACCTCAAAACACTGCGTTCCGGGCTTGATGGCGACAACCACGATGTTGTTGTGCATACCTCGATCAACAAAGCGATCCCCACCATGCCTGATGTCGGCATCGACGCACAGGAACTGAAAGATATCGGCTTCCGTTTGTTGCTGTCCGGACACTACCACAACCACAAAGAAGTGCTGCCTGGAGTGGTTAGCATCGGGGCGCTGACGCACCAGAATTGGGGCGATGTTGGCTCGCTGGCTGGCTTCATGATCGTCAACCCTGACGGCACATTCACCCACCACGAAACCTCCGCACCCAAGTTCGTCAACCTTGAGGACGATGTGGAAGACGACCAAATTCGCGGTAACTACGTGCGCTTCCGTGCCGTTGTGGAGAGCGATGAAGAGGGCATCAAAATCCAGAACGTCCTGAAAACAATGGGCGCGAAGGGTGTCGTCTGCAACTTCATCCGCAAGGCATCGATGATGGAAGGCACTGCCAGTACTGCGGAGACCAGCAAAATAGACAGCCTGGGCGAGTCCGTCGCGGCGTACTGCAAGATCGTTCACGACACTGACGGCGGCTTCGACCTGAGCAAGCTGGACATGCTGTGTCAGGAGATCCTGACCGAAGCGGAGAGTGCGGAGGCAATGTGAGTACGAGCCATTCTGGGAGCTTTCGGGACTTCATCTCCACGATGAAAAGACTTGAACGAGGCCAGACGGTGATGTTCCACAAGCCCTACCCACCCAACGGAAACCCTGTGGCGTTTTATCTGGGAAGACTGAGCAAACAAGGCGTACTGAAACGCCGATCTTTCCCAGCCCACACGGAGTTTCAACTGCGAAAAGGCCAGCATTTGAATCAAAAAGTTAGAGGCATTGTATGAAATTTCTAAAGCTCCAGGTTGAGAACTTCATGGCGTTAGCCAGCGCCGAAGTTGAGTTAGACCAACGCGGTCTGGTGCTCATTCAGGGGGTTAACAGTGGCGACTCTTCCGCTGCCAGCAATGGCGCGGGCAAATCGACTTTGATGAACAGCCTGATGTGGTGTCTGTATGGCGAAACTGCGCATGGCGTCAAAGGTGACGACGTGCTCTCTACAGGCCACGAGAAAAACTGTCGCGTGATGGTGACTGTTGAGGATGAAGGAAAGCGTTACGCCATCATTCGCCACCGCAAACACAAAGAGTTCAAGAACCGGCTGATCGTTCGTGGCGAAGACGGTGATATGACCAAAGGCAAAGACACACTGACGCAGGAGTTCGTTGAACGCCTGATTGGTGCATCGAAAGAGGTGTTCATGGCGTCCATCTACGCCAGTCAGGAAGCAATGCCTGATCTGCCGGGTATGTCCGACAAGAACCTCAAAACCATCGTTGAAGAAGCCGCTGGCGTCGACCGGTTAACGCGAGCCTATGCCATTGCTCGCGAGCGTGCTAATGCAGCTGCCGCACGCATGGATGTTACCAAATCCAAAATGGACGCCTGTCTCACGCTTATCGAGACCGCGCAGTCAGAGATTGAGGCGGCCAAAGCGTCCTCTGATAGTTGGGAGCGCGATCGCGGCGAACGTCTGGACAAGGCCCGCGTCGATTTGGCTGGCGCGGAGGTAACGCTGTCTGAAGTCGTGATGGAAATTCGCTCGCTGCCGGAACAGATCCGGGATACGGAAAACGCGATTGCTGGCGAACGCAGCAAGCTGGCCTCCAAAGAAGAGCATGACGCCAAACTGCTGAAGGTGCGCGGTGCGATTACGGAGATCCGCTCAAGCATCCGCACTTCAGAAGCGGCACAGAACGAGTCCATGAACCGTGCTCGCTCGTTTAAAACCAAAGCAGAAGAGGTCAACACAAAGGTCGGAGCACCTTGTGTTACGTGCGGAAAGCCCTACTGCGAAGAAGATTTGTCCACCGTGAAGGAGAGTTTCATTGAACAAGCGCGTAATGAGATCGGCCAGGCGCAGGCATCAGCAGCGGCAGTGGCTCAACACAAAGCTCGTCTTGAGAAAGCGCTCGGCATCGAGTCTGCACTGGTCGCAGCCACACCCGACGTCTCAGAAATCATCGCCAGAATCGAACGCCTGACCAATGAGCTAAGTGCGCTGCGTCATCGAGAACGTGAAGTTGTGGCCGTCGAAGCGATGGTGGCGCGGGCGCGTACTGACGTGAATCGCATCATGGCAGAGGTAAACCCATTTCTGGCTGTCATTAAGCGCCATGAAGACAACCTGGCTGCCAATAAATCTAATCATGCAGTACTTAAAAAAGAGTTAAAAAGCATTCAGGAACAGGCTCTGTTGCTGGAGAAAGCTCGCCAGGTTTACTCCCCAGCAGGCGTGCGTTCACACATCCTGACGTCTGTTACGCCTTTCCTGAACATCAGGACTGCGGAGTATCTCAACACGCTGTCGGACGGCAATATCGTTGCCGAATGGTCGACAATGGAGACAACGAAGAAAGGCGAGTATCGCGACAAATTCAATATCAGCGTAACCAAAACAGGCTCCAGCAAATCCTTCCAGACGTTATCTGGTGGCGAGAAGCGTAAGGTACGCATTGCGTGCTCTCTTGCCTTGCAGGATCTGGTTGCCAGTCGCGCCAGTAAGAATATCGAGCTGTTTATCGGCGATGAAATTGACGACGCGCTCGACACTGCCGGTCTGGAGCGTCTCATGGGGATTCTGGAAGCCAAAGCGCGTGAACGCGGCACAGTGATGATCATCTCCCACAAAGAGATGAAATCGTGGTTCCGGGAAACCATCACAGTCGAAGTCAAAGAGGATCGCAGCTATGTCGTTTAACTTGAGCCGCACGCAGTTTTTGCAGATGTTTGCCGTGATGCAGTCTATAAAGCTGATAAACCACCATACGGCAAAAGCAGCTGCGCCTGCACTTTTGTGGAAAAACGAAAACATCAATGACGACCAGTTCTCGGTATTAACCAGTCTGTTGTCATCGACTCCGTTGATGCCGAGTTTGTCTATGCTGCCGTCAGGAAGCACTGCGCCGATCCTTATTAATCCATTTACGGAAGGTGGATATCTCCCACATTCTGGGCCGGGGTTCGTTGTGATTCCTGAAACCGGAACGCTGAACATCCAAGAAAATGCGCTCTTCAATGCGATGGAGACGCACATCAGCACCGCATTCACTAATCTGATTCGACACGCTAACGCACGCGCGGATCACGTTGCAATGCCTGGTGCTGCTTTCGCCAGCTTCTCTGTTGACTATGACCGACACGCGCCAATTTCAAAGCGGGCGAAACTCTGCTTTTACGAGGAGGGATGTGAAGTAGCGGTTATTGAAGTTCTTCTCCCCCATGTATTCAGCGCGAATGAAACGGCTGCACGCCATCTGATCGACATCATGCGGCATTTCATCGGCCAGAGCATGATCGATGCAGACATTGCTGCAGGCGTTCTAACCAACGATAGCATTCACGTTGTTAGCGACATTCCGAAGCCGCCAACTCGCGAGCCGGAAAAGACACTTGAACAGAAACTAATGGAATGCCCAACCTGGGCTACGTGGTAAGGAGACCAAAAATGAGTAAAACCATTCGTGTGGTCGGCGTCGACCCTTCAATGAGCAACTTTGGCCTGGCGATTGGCACGCTGGATCTGGAAACGGATAAGCTGGACATTCATGGCCTGACATTGGTGGAAACCAAAGCTGGTGGAAACAAGAAGACGGTTCGCGTTAACAGCGACGATCTGCGCCGCGCTAACGAAATCTGGCGTACCGCCAAGCCCATAATCGAGCAGGCTCATATGGTGTTTTGCGAGTTGCCGGTTGGTAGCCAGTCCAGTCGCGCACAAACCTCATACGGCATCTGCATTGGTGTACTGGCGTGCGTGGATAAGCCACTGATACAGGTCACGCCAAACGAGATTAAGCACTATGTCGGGAATAAGCTGACCACGTCGAAGGAAGAGATCATTCAGTGGGCTACGCAGAAGCAGCCAAACGCCCCGTGGTTGCGCCGGAAGCAATCTGGTAAGGAAGTGCTGGTGAATAAAAACGAGCACCTTGCGGACGCTGTCGCGTCGATTTACACCGGTATGCAAACTGATCAATTCCGTCAGGTTCGCGATGTTCTTGCAGGAATTTTATAAGTCGGTAATTGATAGGTAAGTACTTATCTATTAACATGAGGCCACTATATTTAGTGGCCTTTTTTATTGGGTGATACATGATAAGCATCGTAAAACGTAACGGTTCCACAGAGCCGTTGTCAGAGGAAAAATACAACCGCGTTGTGATGTGGGGAGTCGAAAACATTCGCAACGTTAGCGCGTCTGCTGTCGCTATGGGCGCCGCTGCCAGCATTTTCGACGGAATGACCACCTGCCAGCTGCATGAAGCGCTGGTGAAGTCCGCTGCCGATCTGATCTCTCCGGAAACCCCGAACTACTCGCAGGTTGCCGCGCGACTGAGCCTGTTCAAGATCCGCAAGGACGCCTTCGGGCAGTATGACTACCCGAATTTCTACAATCACATCGTCAGCAACGTCAGCCGTGGCGTTTACGATGAAGACCTTCTCAAGTACTACTCTCAGGAAGAAATTGCCGAGCTGGGCGTGTACATCAAGCCTAAGCGCGACGAATACTTCGGCTATGCCGCAACCGTGCAGCTGGCGAGCAAGTATCTCGTTCAAAACCGTGTAACTGGCGCTATCTACGAAGGGCCACAGCAACTCTACATGCTGGTCGGCATGTGCCTGTTCCAGAATTGGGAAGATGGCTGCGCCGGTAAGACGCGTCTGGAGATGGTTAAAGGCTTCTACGATGTGACCAGTACATTCAAGCTGTCTCTGCCAACGCCAATTATGGCCGGCGTGCGCACCCCTACTCGCCAGTTCTCCAGCTGCGTGCTGATTGAAGCTGCTGATAGTCTGAAAGGGATTAGCGCTGCGTCTTCCGCAATCATCGACTACGTGTCACGTCGCGCGGGCATTGGTATTGGCTTTGGGCGTCTGCGTGCGCTGGGAAGTGAGATCCGCAATGGCGAGGCCACCCACACTGGCGTTATTCCATTCCTGAAACACTTCCAGACGGCGGTGAAATCCTGCTCTCAGGGCGGTGTTCGCGGCGGCGCTGCTACAGCGTTCTATCCGATCTGGCACTTGGAAGTTGAAAGTCTGCTGGTACTGAAAAACAACCGTGGCATTGAAGAGAACCGTGTTCGTCATCTCGACTATGGCGTGATGATTAACCGTCTGATGTATCGCCGCCTGGTGCGCAACGAAAACATTACGCTGTTCAGCCCACACGATGTGCCGGGCCTGTACGACGCGTTCTTTGTTGATCAGGACAAGTTCGAAGAGCTGTACCTGAAGTACGAAGCCGACGAGAGCATCCGTAAGAAATCTATCCCGGCCGTCGACCTGTTCTCTACGCTGATGCAGGAGCGTGCCTCTACTGGTCGTGTTTACATTGCCAACGTCGACCACATGAACGATCACGGCGCATTCGTTCCGGAAATTGCACCGGTACACCAGTCCAATCTCTGCATGGAGATCACGCTACCGACCAGGCCACTGGCGTTCACTGACGATCCCAACGGGGAAATCGCGCTTTGCACCCTGTCTGCGTTCAACCTTGGCGCGATCCGCACGCTGGACTCACTGAAAGACGTGGCGTTCTACGCTGTGGCGGCACTGGACTCTCTGCTCGACTATCAGGACTACCCGATGGCTGCTGCAGAAATCCCGGCTAAAGCTCGTCGTAGTCTGGGTATTGGTGTGACCAACTTTGCCTACTATCTGGCGAAGAACGGCTTTAACTACTCTGACGCTGCGGGCAACCAGCTGGTGCATGAGACCTTCGAAGCCATTCAGTACTACCTGCTCGATGCGAGCTGCCGACTGGCTGAAGCGAAAGGTGCATGTGACTGGTTCTCCCACACCAAATATGCACAGGGCCAGCTGCCAGTCGACCACTATCGCAAAACGCTGGATACCAACCCGGAGACCTCTTTCGAGCTGAAAATGCCGTGGGAAGAGCTGCGTGGCCGTATCCGTGAGCATGGTCTGCGTAACTCCACTCTTACAGCGCAAATGCCGTGTGAGACGTCCAGCCAGATCACCAACTCCACCAATGGTATTGAGCCGCCCCGCGGCCCGGTGTCCGTGAAGTCTTCAAAAGACGGCATCGTGAAGATGGTCGTTCCGGACTTCGCGCAACTGAAAGACCAGTACGAGTACCTGTGGGATATGCCGGATAACCGCGGCTATCTGACTAAGGTGGCCATTATTCAGAAGTTCTTCGATCAGGCCATCTCTGCGAACACCAACTACGACCCGACTCGCTTCCCTGGCGATAAGGTTCCAATGATGAAGCTGCTGGAAGACCTGCTGTTTGCGTATCAGCAAGGTGTGAAGACGCTTTATTACCACAACACGCGTGATGGCGCTGGTAAGCGTGATGACGACGATCAGGTGTCAGAACCTTCCGCTGCGGAGGTTGTTGAGCCAGAAGATGAGTGCGATGGCGCGTGCAAAATCTGATGAGCGTGGGGAGAAATCCACACCTTTTCAAGGAGTTGAGCGCCTTGTTTAAACCAATAAGATAACAATTTGTTTAAAGCCACTCGATAACATTCAGAGGGAAACACATGACTTATTCTACTTTCCGTTTGGGCGCTAACGACGCAACGAAGGAACCTATGTTCCTCGGCCAGTCTGTCAACGTAGCACGCTACGATCAGCAAAAGTACCGTGACTTCGAAAAGCTGATTGAGAAACAACTCTCGTTCTTCTGGCGCCCTGAAGAAGTCGACATTACCACTGACCGCATCGACTTCAATACCAAGCTGCAAGAGCACGAACGCCATATTTTTCTGAGCAACCTGCGTTACCAGACGCTGTTGGATTCCGTTCAGGGTCGCAGTCCAAACGCAACACTGCTGCCGCTGATCTCCATTCCTGAGCTGGAGACATGGGTTGAGACCTGGTCGTTCTCTGAGACGATTCACAGCCGCAGCTATACCCACATTATCCGCGGTATGGTGGATGACCCGAGCATCGTTTTCGACGGCATCGTCACGGACGAAGAGATCATCAGCCGGGCTGTAAGCATCTCAAGCGAATATGACAGGCTGTACGAAATGACCTGCGCTCGCCAGCATCTTGGCGAAGACGAATTTGAACGGCTGTATGTCAGCGAGTTTGATGGCAAGCCCTACCCTCTCCAGCGCCAGCTGTTCCGAACACTGGTGTCGGTGAATGCACTGGAGGCGATTCGCTTCTACGTGAGCTTTGCGTGTACGTTCGCCTTTGGTGAGCGGAAGCTGCTGGAGGGCAACACGAAGATCATGCGCTTTATCGCGCGTGACGAGGCTTTGCATTGCGAAGGTACTGAACGCATGATCCGCTTTATGCGTACCGGTCGTGAAGGTCTGATGTGGAAGATGATTGCCGCAGAAGAAGAGAGCTTCATCTATCAGACCATGATGGACGTGGCCGGGCAGGAAATGCGCTGGGCTGACTATCTGTTTAAAGACGGCTCAATGATTGGCTTGAATGCCGACATCCTCAAAAGCTATGTGAAATACCGCACCAACCTGGCAATGCGTCGTCTTGGGCTGCGACCGCTGTTCCCGGAAATCAAAGACGATCCACTGGTATGGATGAATAAATGGCTGCTGTCAGACACCCTGCAGATCGCTCCGCAGGAAGCTGAACAAAGCAACTACCTCGTTGGCCAGATTGACTCCGCTGTCGATCGCTCCGGCCTGAGCCAGTTCGCAGACCTTTAAGCCGAGTTTAACCACTTTGTGGCCTGGCGCTGCTGGGTCACAATTGACGTATCAAATGAAGTCCAAAGGAAAGAAAGAAGACATGAAATTTACGAAACTGACCGATCATCTGAAACTTGCCGCAGACAAACTCGTGGGATTTAAGCCAGAGCCTTACGAGTTGAATCCCGGTTTTGGCAAGGCAACGGAAAGCATCTACCTGATGGTTGACCAGTTCCACACACTGTTTCAGCACCCACGCCGTGCCATTCCAGATCCTGCACTACTGCGTCTGCGTGCCAAGCTGATCCACGAAGAAGCTGTTACCGAGGGCATCCCGGCAGCTAAAAACGGGGACATGACGGCGCTGCTGGATGCGATGGCTGACTTCCTTTACGTGGGCGTCGGCACAATGGTGGCCATCAAAGGCGGTATCTCTACAGGCATGAGCTACTACACCCAAGAGCAGAGTGTTGATCGCTTCATCCACACCATCATGGTTCCAGGCAACACGGTCTTTGACGACATGGCCATCCCGTTTGAAGAAGCAAAAGAAGCTGCATTAATGCTGAATGCGCTGGCTGACAAACTCGAAGCGAAGCCGATTAGCGATTCCGAATTGGTGCAGGAGCTGCGCCGCGTGATGAATAAAATCTACGTTGCCTGCATGATGACCTACCGCCTGGCTGATTTTCTCGGTATCGATATTGTTGAGCTGGTGGCAGAAATCCATCGTTCCAACATGACCAAGCTGTGGCCGGCTGACGCCGAAGAGCGTCGTGTGGCGGTAGAGAATTGCAAATACGACAAGGGAGATCTGGGCTTCCGCCACGCTGAAGGGACTGACATGATGATTGGCTTCAGAGTTTCTGATGGCAAGATCCTCAAATCCCCAACCTACAGCGATGTGGATCTGACTCGCTTTGTTGAGAAGGCGAAAACCTCATCTCTTTACGAGATGGTAAAAAAATAATTGTAAGTATCTACTTATCATTATATATTGCCTGGGCGTGTTTTATTGTCCAAGTTCTTAATTGCTCATTGCAATGGTGGCCTAAGAGCCACCATTTTTTTTACTCCCCTCCTAGCCTTACACACTTCTGACAGATAAACTTGTATAAAATAATATGTATGTACTTACTTATCTTGTGTGAGGTTGATTTTGTCTATCCTACTGAATCGAGACTTTACGAACGGTCAGTTTGCCAGTGGTTCGTATGCCAAAGTGGTTGAAACGGTGCTCAACACTGGCGTTCACGCGGGTGATCGCACCGGAACCGGCACAAAAAGCGTTTCATATGTCCCTTCCTACTACATGCTAACGGGCGGCTCTGTTCCACTTATCTCCGGAAAAGCCGTCAACCTGAAGCCGTTACTGGTTGAGCTGGAGTGGTATCTCAAAGGAACGGGCAACATCCAGTTCCTGAAAGACAATGGCGTCAAAATCTGGGATGCCTGGGCTGATGAAAATGGCGATTTAGGCCCGGTCTATGGCAAACAATGGCGTCGGTGGGAAGATACCCGCATCGTGAGCCATAGCGAGTATTTGAGCAAAATCGACACGTTCCGTGAGCGCGGGTACAAGGTCGAGGGGTATCTGGGCGTAAGTGAAGATCGCGTTGTGTTGTCCCGTGAAATCGACCAGCTACAGCGTATCGTTCACACGCTTCGCACCAACCCGACAGATCGTCGCATCCTGCTGAATGCCTGGAATGTTGGCGAACTGGAAGACATGAAGTTGCCGCCATGCCATTTCGTGTTTTCACTGTGGAGTCGCGAGCTGGACTTTGAGACCCGACTGACGATGGCCACCGACATTGGCATTCAGCACAACCGCCACGGCCACGAGTCCATTTACACCCAGATGCTGTGTCTTCTGGAAAGAGATGGCGGCATTACTGAGAACATGCTGGACGAGCTGGGCATCCCGAAACGCATTCTGAACTCATGCCTGGTGCAGCGCAGCGTCGATACCTTTGTTGGTATGCCGTTCAACATCGCCGGTTACGGCATTCTCACCCACTTCCTCGCGAAGATCACCGGCCACATGGCTGGCGCATTCGTGCATTTTGGCTTTGACGTTCATCTCTACGACAACCACATGGAAGGCGTTGAGGAGCTGATGAAGCGCGAGCCGCCCAAAGAGTCCGACCCGGTTGTCATTTTTCCGCATGAATGGGCCGAACTGGACGACTTCAAATGGGAAGGTGTGCAGGTGTGCGGCTACAGCCCTCTTCCGTGGATCAAGGTTCCAGTGGCGGTGTGATATGGCCAGAGGGATGTATGTGTTGTGTGAAATTGAGGGTGTGCTGGCGAGAGCCAGCCATCGCAAAGCAGTGTCTGATGCGGATGCAGGCGCTCTCATTGCCGGTGATGAACTCATCTTTCCCACCAGCCGCATGTTGCGTGGTTTTGCTCGCTCCGGTGCTGAAGTGGTGCTTATCAGTAGTCGTCCGGAAGCGCTCGAAGGCCCAACCAAACGCTGGCTGAAGGACTTCGGCATTGATTATGACTGGCTCCATCTGGTTCCGCGCGGTGTCAGTTTTGAAACCCATATCAAGCGCACGCTGACAGAGCACAAAGGCGACTTACTTATCGCCGCACTGGTTCATGATCCGCGTCTGCGTTCTGCGCTGGCAGATTCTCACCAGCGACCAACCATCTATGAGGTAAGCCAATGAAGATGATTGCAGCTGTCGGCCGCAACTATGAAATCGGCATTGGCAACGAACTTCCCTGGCGTTGCCCGACCGATCTGAAACTGTTCAAACAACTCACCAAAAACGCCACTGTCGTGATGGGACGCAAGACGATGGAAAGTCTCAAGCGCCCGCTGCCAGAGCGCCATAACCTCGTTTTGACGCGCTCTCGTGGGTATATCCCCAATGGGTTCTACCCCGCTGGCATCGATGACGTTTTGAGACTGCCAGATCCGGTCTGGGTGATTGGTGGCGGGCAGATTTACTCGCTCTTTATGCCACACGTAGAAGAGATCTGGCTGTCGCATATTGGCGTGGATGTGCCGGGCGCGGATGCGTTCTTCCCGGCGCCAATGATGCGTTCTTTAGGGTTCGTACCAGTCGAAACGGCTTATACCCAACGTGCAAATGAGGATGAGCCTGGCTTTTTGCAGATCGTATACAGAAGGTCGTAATGGATTACCGGATTGGAATCACTGGCGCACAGGGCAGTGGAAAAACAACCCTGGCAAGGTACATCGATGCGCATTATGGCATTCCGTATGTGGATGCCGGCGTTGGCAAGCTGATGAGCAGTCTGGGGGTGAAGGTTGGCGAGCGTTTGCCCCTTTACGAACGTCTTCAGGTTCAGATGGAGATTGCCAGACACATCGAGATGATCACCCGCGGCGTTGAAGGTTTTGTTATCGACCGCACGCCAGCCGATGTCATGGCTTATACGCTTGACCTGGTCGGCCAGACCAACGAAGACCGCTGCATCGAGCTGGCTCTCGACATTGAGCAGTTTTGCCACAAAGCGGCCATTTCCAACTTCAATGCTATCGCGGGTCTTCGCCCGGGCGTTGAGCTTTCCAGCAAAGATCTCGCGCGTCCCCAGCGAGGATCGCTTGACCGTCTCTATGTTGCTCGCATCGATGCACTTATGTGCGGTGAGCTGACGAAAATCAACACGCTTCCCCAAACCGGCGATCTGCAGGTGTTCGTTATTTCTGAAAAGTGCCGCACGGTTGAAGCGCGAGCCAGATCGGTATTGCGAGTGCTGGACAGAGCCGCTGAAAACATCGAGCGCCGTATAACAGGACGAGTGACCTTCCACTGAATGTTGCTCCCCTGTTGGGCAGTGTGACAATAAGACACGCGAAATGAATCGAGGAAAAACAGAATGATAGACGAACTTCCCCTCTCGGATGAATTAGATCGTAAAGCGATTGAAGCACTGATCCGCATTGCTGACGAACAATCCCGCTCTTTGATGAGTGAACGTGAAGCACGTCTGGCTATCCGCGCAGTGTTTGAGTCCGTTCAAGGACTTGTTGGGGAAGAGGTTGGCGAAGCCATCAATGTGGCGATGTCGCAGTTCAATGGCGGCACCAAGCTCCCTCTGTTTCCTATGCACCTCAAACTCTCAGGCGGTACGGTTCTGTACGTGTCCGTTTGCCTGGAGACCAACCAAATCCAGATCCTCAACACATCAACGGGCGAATGGCGCGAGCCGGTCGTCTGCGAAAGTGGCGAGGACGCACTGAAAAAGGCTGCTCAGTTTG
Organism: Kluyvera sp. STS39-E; assembly: GCF_040932435.1. Lineage (NCBI taxonomy): Bacteria > Pseudomonadati > Pseudomonadota > Gammaproteobacteria > Enterobacterales > Enterobacteriaceae > Kluyvera > Kluyvera sp. STS39-E. The sequence continues at coordinate 56,722 of NZ_JBFQGA010000012.1, forward strand.
TGCGTGGCGCACTGCTGAAAGGCGCGAAGAAGCTGTAAGGAGTACGAATGACCACGATTGTCGGTGGCGTCGATATTGAGTCCACAGGGCTGGACTTCACATCCGGCCACAAAATTATCGAAATCGCGATAACCCGTTATGAACTGGAAACCCAGAAGCACATCGACAGCCTTGAGATGCGCTTCAACCCGCGTCGCAGTATCGATCCGAAGGCGCAGGCAGTGCATGGCATTTCACTGGAAGATCTGGCGACGGAACCGCTACTGGCTGACCACGCAGGCAAGATTGCTGCGTACATGGGCGCATGTAGCGCGTTAGTCGCCCATAACGGAGAGGCTTTTGACCTTCCGTTCATTCGCCACGAGTTCGGTAGCTATGGGGTGAAATTGCCAGATATCCCTCTGGTTGACTCCATGCTGGATGGCTTGTGGGCTACCGAGGATGGGAAGCGCCCACGCCTGGAAGAGCTGGCGTTCTCACTTGGGTTCACTTACGACCGTGAGAAGGCCCACAGCGCTCTCTACGATACTGACCTGATGATGCAGTGTTTCTTCAAAGCCCGAGAGAAATACGGCTTCTTCAAACTCCCATTCGAAAGCGCCTGATGGCGCTTTTTCTTTGCCTTCAGTTCTTCTAACTGCCTGTAATTATGACTTTTCCGCCTGATAGGTTTTGCCAAAATACGCTCAACCAAAACGCGGAAACGCACCAACGAAAACATAAGGAGTTAAAAATGAGCGCAGTTACAAACACTGTTAAAAACGATGACCTGGACGAACTGACTGCAATGTTGCAATCTCTCGACGAACCAGTGCAGAAAGCTGCGAAAATGAGCGGCGTCGACGAGATCGACGATCTTCTCTCTGGTCTGGATGATGCAATCGCAAAACCAGTCGAGGCGGTGGCGGATGAAGTCATGAATGCCAGCTCTACCGGCGATCTGAGTAGCGTTCTGGAAGAGCTTGAGATTGAGCACGAATCGGTGAAGGTCGAGGAACCAGAGCGTGACCTTGTTGCGGAGATGGTGAACGAGCCAGCGCCTGAACTTGACGCTCGAAGTACTGAGACTACCGGTACAGATCCAACCCCTTTACCTTCAGTGGCGTCAGAGCCTAAACCTGAAGAAGAGCAGCCAAAACGCCAGAAGGCAAAATCAGAGCGTACCCCTGCCAAACCTCGCTTCACGCTGGAAGGTAAGGACGAATCGTTCTATGCGACAGCCGGTCTGGAAAGTGAGAGCTTTACTGCCGCATTCGAAGGGGCGCCAGTCAAAGCGAAAGACAAGATCTTAAACCTTTTGAACTGGTTTAGTGGTGGGCCGGAAATCAGCGTCTACACGGTAATCGCAATGCGCCATATCCTTGACGCGAACACGGCGACCAGCAATAGCATTAAACTGGCGCTAATGAGCAACCCGGAGAAACCATATCCGCTCAACACCGCTTCGACTCAGGCTGGCCAGATGATGGCTGTGTTTCCAGCTACTGGCATTGCCACCAGGGAAGGTGGAAATCTAAGCCTTAATAAAGAGTCGCCGATCGTCAAAAAATTCATAGCGGAGTATTCCATTGGATGATGTTCCCCTACCCGATCTAAAGCCCCCTGAGAGCTTTAGGACGCTGGGTAAGCTAATTGCATACCCAGCATCGATAAAACGCGCCAGAGAGCTTCCCGTTTGCGAATCTGGCGCGTTCTTCTTTGTTTGCTATCCGTTGGATTAAATGAAAAAATAGGTAGGTATTTACCTATCAGAGCAAAATAATGATCGCAGCCGAAAAAATCAAAAAGCGAGAGCGTGATGCCTTTCTTCGCGACCTTTGGCGCACACCGCAGTGGTTGTTTGTCGCCATCCAACGTTACATAGGCGTAAAGTTCGATGTGGACGTCGCCTGCAACAAAGATAACGCTCTCCTGCCGAACTTTATCGGTGTTGAGCGTGATGCGCTCAAGTGCAGTTGGGGAGAACCTGGCACTGTGGCGTTCCTTAACCCGCCCTACTCCAAAATCACCCCCTGGATAGACGCAGCCATCCGCGAGCAGGCGCGTGGAGTGACGACGGTCATGTTGATACCACAATCCCTCGATACGCAGTGGTACGAGCGTGCGGCTGAATGCGCCAACGAAACCGTCATCTTGTCTGGCGGCCGCGTGGCGTTCGTTGAGCCAGATGTTGAACTTGGGCTGGTGGAGGTGAACATCAACCCTGGTGGCAGCATGTTGCTTATCTTCCGTGGCTACTGTCAGGAAGCTGGGCACACCATCAGCAAGATACCGCTGGCGGTGATGAAAAAGCTGGGTGGTTATGATCCTGCCAATGTTGTCAGGAAGAAGAGACCACGTAAAAAGGCAGCGTAAACACCAGTCTGGGAGTTAGTTTGAGAACCTGCTTCCGTATATATAAATAACTAAGTACTAATTATTAATATATACAGACGCAGGCTTTTTAAGACGTGATTTCCAAACAACTCCCAGACCGTTTTACACCTCCAGAACCCACTGGAACCCCTCTTCAGACGCTTTAGAATCGATTTTATGAACCACAGTAAGGAAAACTATCATGGTATACCCGACGAACGTCGTAGCGCTCGTTGAGAGCGATTTTCTGGCCAAAGTGCGCGACATGATGAAAGATCGCGATAAGGCTTTCAGTCTCTACGAATGGTCGCTCAAATGTCTTCATTCAGGCGAGCACAAAGAGCTGGTGGAGCAGCTGTTAGGGGAACTCATCAATGAGGTGTTTGCCCTGAACGTCCAGCTTCATGGTCGAGAAAATAATCAATCAAAATAATCGGTAAGTACTTACCATTTAAAACGCTGATCGCCAGTGATAAAATCTACCCGCTTTCCGGATTGATTCCGGCAGCTCGACCTGATGGGTGGGGGATAGCGTCACTGGCGTCAGGTTTAAAAAAGCTCACTACCAGCGTAGAACCGGCACCGTTTAGGGGTTGGGGAAGGGGGAACCAAAGTGAGCAGAGAGAAGGGTCACTTTATGATTGTCGAGTCTGGAGTGTTTCGAGAGGTTGAATCCAGTACTCCCCTTCATAAAGTGTGGGAAGATCTCGGTTCTGGGGTGCTGTCATCCATAACTTCCCAAGCCTAAGCTGGCAGTAGACTTAGGTCATAACTTTTCAGGTTATGTAACGACCAGGTTGGTGAGGAAATTTTGTACTCACCTCCCTGGGAAAGTATTACCTGAAAAGACAACCTCTCACTTCGTTCGAGGTGAACTTCACTCACTTCGTTCGTTCAGTTCAGGTTTTATTAAAACCTGTTCTGGGAAGTAAGTTTTTCTTTTCTAAAAATTTTTAATATTCACACGCACGCGTGCGCACACGCGCGAGGAAAAAAATCGTCGCGGCGCGCGATTCTGGAGCCAAAATGACGACCAAGACCCCAGCCCGGCAACATACTGGCTGCCGCACGAAGTCCAAAGCCAGATACCAAACCCACCAGCAATCCCGTACCAACTTCAAAACCCCCGTAGTCGAGTTCAATCCCCAGCTCAAAACCGTAAAAGTATTCAGTGATGGCTCTTGCCTCAAAAATCCGGGCGGGCCGGGCGGTTACGGCATCGTTCTCCAGTATCGAGGCGAAGAGCGCGAGCTTTCTGAGGGCTTCCACAGCACGACCAACAATCGGATGGAGATGATGGGCGCCCTGATTGCGCTGGAGCGTCTGAAGTACCCCTGCAACGTGATCCTGCATTCCGACAGCCAGTATTTAAAAAACGGCATGACGCTCTGGATGAAAGGCTGGAAGCGTAACGGATGGATCACGTCTGAGAAGAAGCCAGTCAAAAACGTCGATCTCTGGAAACGTCTCGATTCGGCCGCCAGCCGTCACAATGTCCGCTGGAAGTGGGTTAAAGGTCATGCCGGTCATCGCGAGAACGAAATGTGTGACCGCCTGGCGAAGATCGCCGCCTACTCCGCAGCTGATATGCCTCACAAGCGTGACATTGGATTTTTGTCACAAAACGATAAGTAAGTATTTACCTATCATTTTAAATCAGGTATCTTACCGTTCGTCAGGATGACGAAGTACCGGTAGGTACTGTTCCAGGATGGAACGCCAAAAGGCGGCTGGCTTGGCCAGCCGCAACTCTTTCTGACACTGAATGGAATCCAAATGGCACGTCAAACGCCTTTCACTTCTTTCAATAAACGTCCCCGTTCAATTCGCCTGGTTCTGGCCGAGCTGTTTAGCGGTCGTGTTTCTGCACGCCTTGCGGAACTGGAAGAACGAGTGTTTGAGCTGGAGAAGCGCATTGATGCGCAAGCTACCGCCATAGCAAATCTGGGTGCGACAGTAGGCATGGGGAAGGTGCGTGATTCCGTCGCCTCTCGTGTGTTGCGTGAATCCCAGGCACACAAGGACAGTTCCCATGGAAAATTTTCAACGAAATCGACTGAAGCCAATGGCCTACGGAGTAATTTTAGCAACCCTGGCAGCGGTAGCCGTGCCAGCCGGTCAGAGTCTGTTGATACCGGACACAACTACTTCCACCACAACCTTGCAGACGACGCCCCTGCCAGAACGACCTCCTGTCTCTCTGGATGGGATGCTGCTGGACACGATTCCAGCTCGACCTGCAACTCCGGATCTTCCTTCTACTGTGACTGAGGCTATTGCATGAAATGGAGCTTCCAGAAAGTCACCGCGATGATTGTTGGCCTCGCCATTTTTCTGCTTGGTGGCTGGATCATGAATCTGGTGAAACTCGTGAACGGTGGCGATCTTCAGTTTGATGCCGGAATGACACTTGCGCGTGTCGTGGGAATTTTCGTTGTTCCGGTGGGCAGCATTCTCGGGTTCTTTTGATGCCGAATCCATTTTCGGCACTGTTAAAACAAATTGTTTAGCCAATTAACCAATGAGAGTTAACAACAAGGGCCACTGACGGCCCTTTTTACACTGAATGGAGAATGTATGTTTGAGATGACTACTTTATCGATTCCCGGTGTGCTCCCGGACAGACCATTGATGTCCTCAAAAGAAATCTCAAAGCTGACCGGTAAACGACACAGCGACATTCTTCGCGACATCCGTAGCGTGCTGAATGAGCTGTATGCCGACGATTACCATAACGCAAAATTGCGTTATGAGAAAAATCAGTTACTTACAATTGTTGAAGGCATTGTTGTCAACATCGATTACCGGGGAATGGAAGGCGAGTACATGCTCGACCGAAAGCATACCGATGTTCTCATTACCGGCTACTCGTTGAAGTACCGCGCTGCTGTCATTGAGCGCTGGCATGAGCTGGAAATGAGTGTTTCAAGCGGGGCGCTTTACGGTGCCTACCCCAGCATCCCGGAAACCTTTTCAGAAGCACTTCGACTGGCAGCCGATCTTGAAGAACAGCGTGCTGATCTTGAGCGCAAGCTGTCGGTGGCAAGGCCAAAAGCTATTCTCATGGACACCATTTGCGGCACTGCTGATGAGCTTTATGGGCTGAATGAAGCTGGTCGCATTCTCGGAACGTCCGGGGCTGTTCTGGGTGCGCTGATGGACTCGCTGGGTGATGTGTACGTTAAGCGCAAATACACCACTGTTAACCGCCAGTTCCTCAAGATCTTCATTGACCGCGGATATGGCAAAAACGTTGTCATCGGAAACGGACGCAACCAGGCCAAGTTCACCTTTAAAGGACTTTGCTTTGCTGCCGTGAAGCTAATTGCTGCCGGGAAAATTACCGCCAGCGCCATTGAGTATGAGCCTTGTCGTGAGCATGTCGAACGCGAAATGAAGGAATCCAAACGTCTTCATTAACCGTCAGTGTGGGCGTCCGCCTTTACGTAGCGTTTGCCCACCTTTTCAGTCACGCCACAATAACGCCATCGAGAAAACAACTTGTTTAAAAACATAAGGAAAAAACACATGTGCGAAAAATGCAAAAAAACTAATGCCAAAGTTGAAAGCGTGATTAAAAAAGTTGGTGCGGCCGAACTGGTTGAGATCATGGGTCTTGTGGTTGGTCACGAAGACGACGCCTCCCCTATCGACCGCCTTTTCAGCGTTCTCAAGTTCTCAAGCATGATTGATGATCCGATTGAAATTGTGATGCTGGCGCGTCATTTCGGCGAAGCGTATCTGGAAGAGAAAGAACGCGCCGACAAACTTCAGGCAACGCTGGAAATGGTAAGCAAGCCGAAGTGCTCACCGGATTCAGTCAAGGCAGATGAAACCAACGCCAGCAAAGATCGTGAAATCGCCGGGCTGAAGTCTTCTCTGGCGATGTTGCTGGCCGCCTTCAAACTGATGTCTTCCCAGGCTGGGTTCAAAATGCCTGAGCTGAACAGCGACGATCCGATAGCCGTTCGCCATCTGCTGGGGGCAATGGCCGACCAGCTTGACGACACCAAGAGCCGTCTTGAAGACATGATGCGCGAGCTGACCCATCGCCACGACCTGAACAAACAGCCGCACAAAACGCAGCACGTACACCACTAATATCTCACCTGCCGACAGGGGGCGAAAGCCCCCTTTTTTACGCCTTAAATCAGCTGCAACGCCTGTGAATGCTGCTTTTACGCCTTTTCAACTTTGGGAAAATAACACCAACAAGAAAACAATTTGTTTAATGGTGCAATCATGAATACAGCCCTTTCCATCATTGACGCTATCACCCCAAACACTGATATCGACTACCGGCAGGAAATGAACGTCATCCACGAAATTGTGGCCGAGTGCGAGAAAGAGATCGCATTCATGCATCAGGTTCACGACTTCGTTTATGGCGACGAACGCCACAACATGATTAACCGCCTGCTGCGACTCAACCACCGGCCGGATGACGAGCGCACACGCTTTAACAGAGCCTGGCTGGACAAGGTCGACCTTGAATGGGTGAAACAGAATATCTGGGCCGAGTACTGGAAGAAGGTCACGGATATGACAAACGTTCTGCTGATCATGCCAGCTTCCCGCCGCGACGAGTGGCGTGAGCAGTTTATCGAGGGCAAGCAGGAGACCATCAGGACTGACAGAACCGGCTACCAGATGAAGGTTAAGGAGTTCGTTGGTGTGCCGGAGTTCAAAGCAGAAACGGTCATCCCCACGATGCTCAATCTGCTGAATGACAGGCACAAATATCTCTCTGAGCGCGTGTATGGCTTGTTTAAGGCGCTGAGTCCTGCCCACAAGACCAATAAGACGAACGGCTTTAGCGAGCGTCTGATCATCGCCAACTGCATTTCCGAGTTCTGGCGGGACAGCGTCAGCGTGAACTACCGAAAAGAGGACTACATCGACGACCTGCGCGTCATGCTTCATTTCTTCGCGCACAAAGAGTTCATCACCATCAACCGCACAACTGAGATGCTATCTGCTGCGTACCGGGCAAACGACTGCCAGACCGGTGACTGGATGAATGTCGACGGAAACCTGATGCGCGTGAAGATGTTCAAGAACGGCAACGTTCACTTTGAAATACATCCTGACGTGGCCTGGAAGCTGAATGAGGTGCTGGCTTACAGTATGCCTGCAGCAATCCCGGCGCCATGCCGTACTGCACCCAAAACACGGGCACCAAAAGAGTTCGGGTTAATCCAGAAGACGATCTCCGAGCCGGTTCGTACCGCGCTGCGCGACGGGCGATTCAACAAAGACAAAGGCGTCTGGTACTTCTCTGATTCCAACCTCCAGAAGTCGCAAGTGGAAGAGCTTGAGCGCACACTGAACTTCATTGGCGGCGTACAGGAGAAAAAGCACTGGCAGTTCCCGTATGAGATCGGCCATACGCTCAATACGATTGTGGCCACCGGCTTAATGCCGGATACAAAATCACACCAGTTCTACCCTACCCCACGTTTGATAGCTGAGTACGTTGCCAGAGCCATCGAGCTGAAGCCAGGTGAGAAGCTGCTGGAGCCTGAAGCCGGGCGTGGAGATCTGCTGGCCTGCATCGACGCTAATCCGGAAGACGTTACCTGCATAGAAGTCGCACCTCTCTTCGCTGATATCCTGCTTGGCAAGGGGTACACAAATACGGTCTGCTGCGACTTCATGAAGTGGTCTGAGGACAACGCAGGCTATCAGTTTGACAAAATCGTCATGAACCCGCCCTACTCTCTTGGCCGTCACAGAGAGCATACGCTGGCCGCGCTGGAGCATCTGAAAGTCGGCGGGCGACTGGTGGCAGTACTGCCTGGTAATGCGCCAGTTCTGAACTGGATGGCGCTGGATAATTACGTTTATGCCAAAGGGAAGTCGTTTACTGACGAGTTTGAAGACACCGGAATCACTGTAAGCGTATACGTTTTCAAACGCGTAAAATGATAGGTAAATACTTACCTAATTTATGTAAGAATAGAGCCACTTTATCAGAGGTGAACACATGAGCGAAAAATCGAGAATTACATTCGCCAGCGTTAATCAGGCGAAGCTGCCATTTAATTTAGTGCTACAGGGGAACGAAGGAACGCCTGCCGGAACCATCAAAATCGACAAGGAGCTTGTGACGTTCGAAGGTAACTTTGATGAATCGGCGCAGGTTTTTATCGAACATCTGGCACGCCGTTGGAGCCAGCAGTGGAGAGACCTTGAGAAACGCGCCAATGAGTTCGACCGGTTCATGGACGCAATGGACACAGCAAAAGAGGCTCTGTCTGTCGGCACTCCGTTAGATCTGGAGTCGCTTTTCAAAGGAGAAATGGCCTCTGCGATGTTTGCCACCATGTTCGCAGGTGAGTTCGTCCGCAGCGGCGCTAGAAACTACCTGGAGCTGGGGTACAACGTTCCTGAAATGGGCGAGTTTACCGTCACCATCCAGCGCAAAGAGGGCAAGACGCCAGGCGAACGTATCGCTGAACTTGAGGCCGTTGTTGATCAGCGTAACGGCGAGTGCGTCCGTTTGATCAACGAACGTGATGCGCTGCGCGAAGAACAGCTGAACAAAGGCTCGAACACACGCGCGGCCGCAGACATCTACTTCCAGTTGGTTGAGGAATGCCAGATCCCGCCAGGCGGCTCTTTGGTCGAGTACGTTCGCGAATTGCAAGAGAAAGCAGAGAGGTGCGCGGCATGAATGACCTGCTTGTCGAGCGAGTCTCCGCTTTTGTTAAGTCCCCGCTGGATAATCCCCTCACCCGCGGTGAGCAGATGGAGCTGGCAAGGTGGTTTCTGCATATCCATGAGCAGATGGAAGTTTTTAAACAGTTGCCGGATCTGCCCATTACAGACGGCCATGTTCAGCAGGTGATTAACAGCCACGAAAAAGGCTGGGCGATGATTGTGCCGTGCAAAATTACCTACGAGCTGGCTAAGGAAGTGCAGGCTAACAGAGCAAGGAGTAAGGAAGAGTAACTATGAAGTTGGGTAATGCCGTTTCGCTGTTTTTTACAGCATTACTGGAAGGTTTCAATTATCGCTTTTGTCCGGTCTGGGATAAGGCGCTGGATACACTTATTGATGAAGGAACGCTGCTTGAGGTGCGAAATGGGATAGCTCTGTTTGAGCGCGACGCCCAGCTATATGAAGTGTTCGTCGGGGCTGGCTTCAACCACTTCGGGCATCTTATTAGCTTGAATACCAAAGCCATCGACGAGAGCGTCATGCGCCGTCCGTCGTTCCGTGTAATGGATAAGCTGCAACGTCATGTAAATGCCGAATTACTCCGCGTAGCCAAAGAAAAAGAACGAGAGCTACAGGCGATGATTGGATCGCTTATCGCTGAGTAAATGAAGGCCACTATTGTGGCCTTTAATAATTTGTTTTCTACCTTTTCTTATCTGTGAAAATAACCACATCCAGAAAACAACGGAGTTAAGAATGTCCCGTATTTCCAAAGCCCATATGTTTGCCGCTGGCGCTCATGGCGGCGTTGGCCAGAAAAGAAAATATACCGGTGAAGACTACATCAACCACCCGGTTGCTGTCCGCGAGATTGTTGCCTGGCATGGTGGAACCGTAGAGATGCAGATCGCGGCGCTGCTGCATGATGTGGTCGAAGACACCCATGTCACCATAGAGATGGTTCGTGAGCACTTCGGTGAGCACGTAGCCGAAATGGTTCTGGCTCTGACCAACATTGCCAGACCAGAAGACGGCAATCGAATACAGCGCTTCATCATCAACGTCCGGGAGCTGGAGCAAAGCCTCGACATGCAGACGCGCATGATCAAGCTGGCTGACCTGCTGGACAATACCTCTTCTATCGTGAGTCGCGATCCTGAGTTTTCAGCCATCTACCTCGCAGAGAAAGAGCTGATGCTGGCCGTACTCTTTGACGGCAAGGAGATTGGTGCCGATGCCGGTGTTGTCGAGTACCTGGAGAAAAAAGGCATAGAGCATTCGTTGCTGATAAACGCCCGGGCGATAGTGACGAAAGGCATTGCCAGTCTGCAACCGGTACACACCAAACGTTATGAAAAACACAAAGCGCTGATCTGGAACGCGTGGGAGGCTGCATGAAGGTCGAAAAAATAGATGTTCTTTCCTTTGTGCTGACGGATCTGGAGCGTCTCGACCCGGTACGCGTAATGATTGAAAACTACGAGCCGGGCAAGGGAAGAGTCACCATTACCTGCTATGGGAAAGCATGGACTGCTGCCTGGTTCGCGATGGGCGGGGATGACGTGCAGACGTTTATTAAGAGAGTGAGCAACGATTATTTGATTGGTTGCCTCGACCCTCAATTGCTGAGTACGGTCGACGATGACAACGACGCAAACCTGCTTTTCGTAAAGTCCGAAATCATAAAGTTGCGCAGGGAGAGAGAAATCGACGCAGAACAGGCCCGCAATATGTGGGACGAGGCAGAAAACGCTGATGACGTAAAAGAAAGTTGCTGCTGTTTCGGTGTCGGCAACGAACTGCTGAGTCTGTTTGGTGACGATCCGTGGTATGCCGGTTGGCCAACGGTGCCAAACCCCATATACCAATACCTGGAACGTATCGTGAACGCGGTACGTGATGGGCTGAAAGCGCTTGACGATCAAGCGAGAGAAGCAGTCGGTTAAGTGTTATAGTCAGGCGCTTTTATATTTATGGAGTGAATATGAAAAATATCCTACTGGCATCATTGTTGGTGGCATCGCCAGCTGCATTGGCAGCCAGCTTCGACTGCCAAAAGGCTTCGACAGAAATCGAACACAAAATCTGCGATAACGAACGCCTGTCAAAATTAGATGAACAACTTAGCTCTACCTATTCTATTGCTCTCAAAGCGAACCCGGGGGATGCAGACACCCTAAAGACGGTTCAACGTCAGTGGATAAATATGCGTGGAAAACTCACTGATGATAAGGCTCTTGAGCTGGCTTATCTTATCCAAATTAATGGACTCAAGGGGTTGGGTGGCTCGGCCAGTACATCGCTGGTCAATGAGACACCGAAGCCGGTGCAGAAGCAGCCTGAAGTTCAGGAAAAGACAAGCAAGGCAGACGCAAAGCAGGCTAAGAGCGGTGATGAGCTAACTCTGGAGTCGTTCCGGGCCAAGTATATTGAAGTTGACGGTGAATACTACAGCACGACATCCCTTCCCAGAGGGAGTTCGTTCTTATTCACCTGCGCCAGTCGCATTGCCGATGACCAAGTTAATGTCTGGAAGAAGTACGCAGCAAAAGAGGGCAAGATCGACCTTTTCTTTGAGCTTGAGAGTCGAATACACACCGCGATGCTGAATGCCAATTTTCAGAAGCTGAATAGTGATTTAACTAAAACAGGCATTTGCGATCTGATTACCGCTGTGCCGTAAGTAAATTTAAGGCCACTATTGTGGCCTTAAACAATTTGTTTTCTGGTTGGTGAAATTAGTGGAATCCCAGGCGAACTAAATCCATTGGGCAGAACAGACCTTCCACACCTTCGATAGACACGCAGTCAGAACGGCGTAATTGTTCTTCTGATTTGCCCTCTCCGCAGATTTCCTTGATGACTCCCGTTGCACCATTCGTTGCCACCATCACTCGGCTGCCGGTAGTGATAGCGTTACGGTTGCGATCATAGGTCTTCATCGTTTCCTCCTTTCACTTGGGTCAAATCAGGTTTCAAAAATTGCCGCTTTTCATGTATGTGCGGTTTGCAAAATCTCAAGTGCCGAAACAAATTGTTTTCACCACCTTGTTATTCCCTTAACCCGCAAAGTTGACCGGTATAGTAATAAATACTACTGTTTGTATATACAGTATTGAGGGCGAAAAAATGGGACTCAAAGACTCAAACTATCAGATCGTCTATAGGGGTGAGACTCTTCAAAATTTCAAACCGGGGCAATACGTTTTCTTTCAACGATTGAAGGAGTATGGCGGCGGATACTGGTTAGGCAGGACTCATGAAGATGGGTTCGAGTTTTTGCTGGAAGAACCAACCTCGCTTGGAAGGGGTCTTGAGTTTCTGATAACGCACTCAAGCGTGGAGGCCAGATTTATGGAGTTCGTCGACGATGCGGACGACTTCAAACTCACCTAATCATCCCTTAAACATCTTGTTTTCTGCCTTTTGTTATTTGAGATAATAACACAACAAGAAGACAAATTGTTTAAGGGGTTAATCATGCTCGGAACCGCAAAAGACATCATCGAAAAGCTGGAGAACTACCCAGAAGACGAGCCGCTGCTGATGGTGATGTGGCACAAGGAAGATGTAGGTGAAGTGCGACCAGACCTGACTGACGAACAGTGCGTTCAGGTTTTGCGAAAAATCAAAGAGTGCCATGACGCCAGCGTCGGCGTGAATTGGGATGTCATTTCTGACACGGCCGACATTCTGTTTCCAAAGGAGAAGGCATGATGCTGAAAATCACCGAATCGTATAAGACGGCGGTGATCAGCACCGCCCACGTAACGGCAGCGGATTCAGAACGGCTACCCATTGCCTGCTTCGACCCACTTTCTGATCGCGGGTTGAATTGGGTACACGGTACACAGTACGGCTGGATTGTTCGTGCTGGAATGCGAGGGAATGACTGGAAAGAAGAGCTGCGTGAGTATGGCATTTCCGAAGAGACGATCTCTAACATACAGACCATAGTGGATGCCGGCTTTGACGCGGTTCACTTCGATTGCGACGCCGAGCTGGTGGACGGATTACCTGGCTGGGACTGGTAAGCCTTTTTTTTTGCCGTGGACAGATCGGCTCTCCATGTGAGATACCAGATATCAGAGCCGATCTCATAAGGGACATTTTCTGCATGGAACTATTCCAGTACCTTCAGTCGCTATACCCGCAGCTGACCCCAAATAACAGCAAAATTCATTTAGCCAGCACCAACGAATATAAAGAAAACCCGATACAGGAGTTCGTGAAAGAGACGTTCGACGACTGGCAATGCCTGCAGAAGCTGAAAAGCTTCAATCGTACCTACGTTGTCTCTCTTATTCAGACTGAAGATAAGGCGCGATTTCTCTATGCTGGCACCTATCTCAACGTTGGGTGTTCTCTGACAGCATCACATGCAGTACCTGGCCGGAACGAAGACTACTATCTCTATCAACTGACACCTGTTCCTGAACTGGATGAATATCGTGGACGTTTGTATGTCAGTGCGGAGCGTCCTCGCAGATCTATTTTGAACGGCGAAACTCTTGCCGGAAAACTGCGAGTCGTTGAGATTGCGCCATCCTGTCTATCATTTGGCGAGTTTCCCGGCTACAAAGACGTAGTTCTGGACAGAGCCAGTCTCGGAACCATCATTCGGCAGGAGTTAAAGTCGTGGAGAACTGCACTGAGTATTGTCAAAGGCATCTACCTGCTGACTGATGTTGATGGCGAGAAGTTGTATGTTGGCCAGGCAAACGGCAAAGGCGGAATATGGGGAAGATGGAAGACCTACTTTAAAACGGGTCACGGCGGGAATGCTGGCCTGATTGAAGCGTTTGGAACCGGCGATGAGGAAAGGCTCAAGAATGTCACGTTCTCTATTCTGGAAATCATGGACATTAACAGTGACGCCTGCGAGATAAACCGACGAGAATCACACTGGAAACGCATACTGCTTTCTCGTTCAGTAGGACACAATAGGAATTGAGTTATTGTCGAAATTGTAGCGTTTATTTGTTTACACATATAAGAAAACAAATAAATAACAAGAGCTATAATATCTTGGCTAAGTAGTTGATCGGCCCCCTTAGTCAACCGATTACTGGAACGAGACATTTAAGAGGACAATATGACGGATACAGCTTTTTCGAAATCGTTACAAAAGGAAGTCGACCCCGAGCAGTACTTGGCACTTAAAAATTTAGATGACAGCTCAGTTCATGCTGTCGCTCGTGAAGACATCATCTGTCCAATTTGCAAAGTCGGAGGTGGCTCGTTTGTTAGAGCCTCTAGGAATGATGGTTATCACAAGAAGGCGCATTTCAGATTTACTGGTGAAGCTGGCCAAGGCCACCATCCATCATGTGACTTCTACGGAGATAGGTTAACATCTGAGGTAAGGCAGCACCTTGTCACATTCACGAAAGATCGAACAAAGTATTCGCAGGTAATACGAAAACTGGTATGCGCCGGCATACAGGAAGGGATTTTTACGCAAGAAAAAATGTGGCAGATGAGGGAATGGTTCTTCAATAAGCGTAAGGACTCCACATTTGAAATATGGCTGGAAAAGGGTCATTTGGATTGGCTTGACTATATTAGCGGGTTACGTGAATCATATTTGGCATGGACAAACCCGGATATTATGCCTTTCTCACCCATTCAGGCTACTGTGCCTGGTTTTTCTTGGTCTCGTGCAATTGACAAAGAGGTGCTAAGAGTTCACATCAAGACTCTCCAGCAATTGCGTAAAATTTCAGTATCCCATAGAGACATTTCGGCAATCTTAGAACACATAGATAATAATCGTGGCCGTGCAATTCTCGACCCATCGCTTTTGGAAGATGAGATAAATAAGACTTACAAGCTTACTGGGTTTGTGATGAGCAATTACATTGAGTTTAAGACAAAAACGGTTAGCGACAGAGCATATGGAGAGGCTAAGTTTCTGGCATTTGCCGCACTGCTGTTATTCGTGTCTGATTGGGATCTCAACATTGCTATTGGTAAGTTTTCCAAGATTGCCAGAGTGAAGGAGGTTGATGACATGCTGGCTGGTAATTTCATTGGTCTTAACCCTTACTTCCGGTACGACGTGGCTAAAGCTGTGAAGAAATTGCAGGATAACTGGCCGATTGAATACCAAGAGTTGGAACATTGGGATGTAGAAAAATCTATGCGTGAGGCATATGAAAAGTGGTGTTCGACAGAGCCAGAATTCGCTCCACCTCTTTTACCCGACCTGTATGTTACCCAACACGAGAAAGAAGTCGCACGAGACGAGGAAATCAGGCAGTGGATTAAGAACGGAGATGTTTGAGCACAACTAGCTTAATCAATCCGTTGACATTGGCGGTCACAAATTGAGGATTTCTATAAGAGTCCGTTGATCGCCACTTCCCCCCCCCCTCCAACCTGCCCCAGCCCAGGCGTGACAAGGCATTTAAGCCAATTACACCCATAAGAAAACAAATAAATAACACATCAACGAAAAGTCAACGCTTTCCCCTGATTTGGTCTAAAAAGTTGATGTTTTCGCACGCCATCTCTTATACCCAAATTCCTGCGCACCAGAATCCATCTCCCTGCGACCAAAACGTCAAAAACGACTCGTGATACCACCCAAAAGCAGACACGCTCAGAAGCGCTCCCGTTGCGTTATGTTGGACATCTAAACAAGTTGTTTTCAGGCACAAGAAAACAAGTTAACCACACCCACAGGAAACCCAGAGACGCCATTACCTACAATCCCGGAAACACCCACCTCTTCCTGTCAGGCTACCGAAAAGACCCACCTCTTTGCCCCAGGCTACAGAGCACCCACCTAATCTCCCCAGGCAACCGTGAACGCAGCTCGCGCACGCAAACCCCTATATGCCATTACCCAATACACGGAGAAGAACAGCCAGAACGAAACCCCGGACAAACCCAGACCAGAACAGGAACCGTCGCAATCTCCTTTACCCACCATTACCCCGAAAGAGAGCGCAAATTCCTGAATAGCAGGGAACGCCATTACTTCATATGCGGAGAACAATAAAAGCGCCCTACTGCCATTACCCACACTTCCACCATTTCACGTAAACGAAGAGAAAAGTGCACCTGCCATTACTCCATACACGGAGAAGAACACTCACCAAAACGACGATAACAACCCAGACGAAAACACAGAGAAAAACCGCCTCAAGAACAACGAAACCACATACGCCGGTAGAGAGAACAAACCGCCCATTTCACCCAAAGGAATACTCGCCGTACAGAGCGTTATCAGGGGGAAGGTATATGCCCCCATAAGAGGGAAAATCCGCAGAGATTTAACTGGAGGTATAAGTGGGAAGGGGAAGAGGGGTATCGCTACTTTCTCCGTAGAAATTCAAGCCATAGTTTTCATCCCCCGTAACGTCCCTATCCACCCCTTCGGTCAACCTTCGGGCCATCCAGGGAAAAGGCCATGTCCCTTTTCAGGAACGGGGCATCGCCGTAGGGAAAAGGCTGGAGGTTTTCAGGGAAACGGTGGGAATCCCGCTATACGAACCGAGAAAAGGCTGGCTGCCGGTCGGGAAACGGGTACATCCCGGTTCAGAGCGAGGGGCGGCTGCGGGAGTATGCCTTTTCCTCATTCACCTGAAGAGTGCGGGAATTGGTGAATCCCGCAGTTGAGCGTTGAGACCAGATCAGCTTCGCACGCTCATGTCGGGAAGCCAGATCTAGTGTAAAGGGTTACGGGTTTTGGTGGTGAAATCGCCGAGGACGTTTATTCGAAAATCAAACTGCCCTGATTCGCATCGTCTCTGTTGTCCCACAAATCATCGAGCGCCTCTTCTCTTGTCCCGAAGGGGCCGGAGACGACAGGTGCGCTTGAACTGGTATCGTCCAGCTCTGTGTAAATCTGACCGTTAACCAAAATGACGCGTCCGACAGCGATGCCGCCATGTAGCAACTCGCCTCTCTCGGCGTCGATGCTGAAGTACCCGTCTGTGTAGTCTTTAGTGCTCATCACATTTCCTCTGAGTTAGCCAGATACATACATAGCAATAAATCGGCACAAGCACATCAGCCTTTAAGGAATTCTTTTTCCCCGTTTTCTTATTGCGATAATAACACCAACAAGAAAACAACGTGTTTAGACAAAGGAGAAACACATGTACAAGCATCTGAATATCAGCATCACCCTCTGTGGCGAGGAAGCGTCCTCCGAGTGTGAGATCTCCCTCGATGACGTTATCCGTTCCCAGGATGTCGCTGGTCGCGTGGCGACGCTCATCTCTGAAGGATACAGAGAAGGGACGTTTGATTTCCATATCGAGGACAACCCAATGTCCGTCGCGTGGAACTGCACGACGTCAGAAACCAAGTGAGGGTGAAGAGATGATTAAGATGCCTGTGATGGTTGAGGTGTGGAGCGTGGATTCCCTGGCTGAGTGCCTGGATGCTGTGGGGCCGGAGTTGTACCGCAAGTTGTGGTCGTTCGTACCAGCTGAAGGGGAATCACCCAAAGGAAAGGAGATCTGGCACCTGCTCAGTGAAGATGAACAGCGGGAGCTGGTGGATGCGGTACACATCGAGTTCCCGGACGACGAAGATTAAGCGTGAGGCCACCAGCACGGTGGCTTTTTGCTGTTTGCAACCTCCGGGGCAGCGCAGCGCCGTAACGCTATGCTTTGTAGCCGTTTTCTCGCTGGTATTATTTACACCAACAAGAAAACAAGTTGTTTACGGAGTGAATAATGAAAAACGCGATGATCACCAAACTGAGTGCGGGCCAGCCACGTAAAGAAAAGCCAACCGCAATGAGCCAGCTGACCCTGCTCGATATCATCGCCAACGGCACTGCTATTCGCCTGTTCAAAGAGACGCTGGTCTCGTTCGACAATGGTTCCCGCACGCGTTACGTCATGAGTGTGCGTCGCCAGAGTGGAAGAGGGTGGATGGCAAAACAGATTATCTGGCCGGAAGGAGAGCTGGAACAGGCGCTACTGGAGGCGAACAAAGCAGCCCAGCAAGAAATCCAGCGTGCCTCTCTCCTGGCGACAGCCTGACATGTGCAAAAGCGATTAGTCGACCCTACGACAGCCCCGTTCATCCTTCGGGGCTTTTTTAGTCTCCTGTATTGTAAGTACATACCTATGATAATAATATAGGTTAGTCAACTACAGGGAGATAAAGATGACTGTTTTACGCGAAAATCTTGTGCTGGATTTACATTATGCGTCCGAAACCACCTTCGGCGAGAAAGTTGCCA
Source organism: Kluyvera sp. STS39-E (assembly GCF_040932435.1). Taxonomy (NCBI): domain Bacteria; kingdom Pseudomonadati; phylum Pseudomonadota; class Gammaproteobacteria; order Enterobacterales; family Enterobacteriaceae; genus Kluyvera; species Kluyvera sp. STS39-E. Next base: position 74,948 of record NZ_JBFQGA010000012.1, read on the forward strand.
AACTGACCGTCGTTCTGCGTGACAACACTACCGGAACTGAGGTTCACACCAGCACCTTAGTGCGCGAGGGGGAAGGTGAAAGTGCGATCTACAGCGTAGGTTATCAGAACATCAGCAACGCAGCCGACCCGCTGCTGCTAAAGCTGGAAGCGTATTTCCGCACTGCGGACAAGGCGATGTTCGATAAGCTGATGACCAGAGTAGATACGCTGTTTAACTCCGATTTGAACTCTAACAGCACCTGGATGGGTCAATACGGTCTGCGTATCGTTTCCAGCGCGATGGTAGACGAATTTATTCCCGAAAGCGTGTTTGAATAATCCCTCCAATGGCGCGTACCCCGCGCCATTTTCTTATCCCCGATAACAAAATGTTTTCTGCCTTATCCATACTGCGATAATTACACCAACAAGAAAACAAGATGTTTACGCATGGAGGATATGCACATGACCGATTTCACTATCTCCCCTAAAGCTGAAAACGTATGGCTGGAATCCTGGCTCGACCTGTCGCCGGAAGAGCAGCAGGAAATGGATCACGTTGAACAGGACGAACAATGTGATGCCCGCTTCTTCCGCTTTGAGGTCAGCGTTTATGACATTGCCGACTTCATGCGCGATGACCGCTTCCCGGACTGGCACGCAGGCTACCCATTAAATGCCTTCGCCATGTTGATGATCCGCGTGGATGGCTCCGGCGATACCATCGACGTCGGTCTGCTCCACTAAGAGAACGAGGCCACCCATGCTGGTGGCCTTAAATGACCATCATGTTTCCTGCAGGCTAAAAACACCCACCTCTTACCGCCAGGCTACCGAACAACCCTCCGACTCCCTGTCGGCCACCAGCAGCCGGAACAGAACGCTTGGACGCCTTATGCGCGTAGTGATAATTAAACCAACAAGAAAACAAGTTGTTTAAAGGATTATCACCATGAACTTTATCGCTACTGTTAACACCCCTGCGCATGGCCATATTTCTGTGACGTTCTCTGATAACGAGAAAAGCGTGCTGGGCGCCTGGCGTGACAATGTAACCATCGAGCTGTCCGGGAAAGAGAAACAGCAGATCACCAATGACATAATCTGCAACCGTCGCCATAAGCGCGTATTTGAGAAAGCGTATGTCTCCACCTCCGGATTTGGCGTATTCATCTTCCCGGTGCGCAGCGGTCGCTTCTGCCAGTCAAAACTCATCGAGTTCGCCACGCAGATCGCGCTATGGGTTAAAACAGAGTCCGGGTTCGACTTCAGCGAACAGGAAGCAGTGGGGGAGGGGATGCGCATCGCCAACAATGCCATCAAGTGCAAAAACGTCACCTACGAAGCAGGAATCGACTCGTGGAGTGTCTCGTGCGGGGAATACGTGAAAGAGGTGTACGGAAAGAACCGCATTCACATCATGGCTGGCAAGTAAGAGGGGAGGGGCCGGAAACGCCCCTTTCTTTTCGTCCACCAGCTGCCGCAGGGAATTTCAGAAACGGCCAGAGAGTTGTCCGGGGAACCGAAGGGAAACGGTCAGGAAATTTTCGGGAAACGGCTGGGTTTGCCTTTATGTAGAAAACAGAGCGGGAGAAGCCCAGAATCGCGCCAGAAATTGCGTAGCGGCGCTGGGGTAACGCTGGTGGAGTTTCAGCCCCTGAGCCATCCAGATAGCTTTCGCTATGTGATTATGTGAATCCGTGGGTAAACCACTGCAAGCGCGTACACGTCGCGCCAACGTGCCAATGATACGCGAGCGCCCACGGATCATGCCAATATTGCCGACACGTCCCGAAGGATAGCGCGGATCACGTCGCCAGATATCGCCAGACGATCACGCCCACGACACGACAAAATAAGCCACGCGCTAAAACGCTGTAAAACGCGCTATAACGTGATTTTTATTGTGGGTAATGGGTATGTACCACCACACATAAAAACGCGTTAAATTGGCGCGTTTATGGCGCTTATTTTTGGTCTGTTTTGGCTGACTTCAGACAATAAAAAACGCGCCAACAATGGCGCGTTATGATGTGCGGATCTTGAAACGAAAAAAGCGCCCATAGTGGGCGCTATTGCTTAAATGCTGTTTTGCAGTTTTCCGATCATTTCAGACAAGCGCAAATATTCACGTTTGCGTTTACAGTCTCTTTTGCTGTTAAGCAAATCAGAAAACGTAAAATTTAATTTGTCACGTTGCGCTTTTAAGTCGTCGATTAATTCAAGTTTATAAGCGCGATATTTTGCGCGATATTCCGCGCGGATCTGGTCATAACTAATCATGATTTTTATCCTTAAAAATAGCGCCCATAGTGGGCGCTATATCCATCTATTTACGCTTTGAAAGCATCAGCCAGATAGTTATAAAAATCATTCTTGATAAAGCGATATTGCTGAGATCCGTTTTTAGCAGCGCCCATTCCTTTGATCTTCTCGACCAGTCCGAGACGTTCACAAAGATTGATCAGCTGGTTGGCTTGAGTGTAGCCAGCGTCTAATTTAATTTCATTTTCTTTTTTCGCTTCATTCATCAAATCGAAAACAGCGCCATTTGTGAATGTTTCTAATTCATCATTAATCATTTCGATTAATGCGAATACGCGAGATCCGGACATATCAGCGACGGAATAAACGCATTTACCAGACTTGATAGACTTAACCAGATAAACCAATTTTTCGAGTGAATAGCTATTGGTCATAGCTTCGCGGAAAAACACTTCTGGCGCTTGTTTGCTTGCTTTAATCGCGTAGTAAAAGACACCAGCTAATTTCTCATCATTAACAGCGTTTAAAACGTTGTTGGTGAAGTATGCAAGTTTGGTAGTCGCTGCAAGCATGTTAGCTTTATCTGCTTTTGTGTGCGTACCATTCTGATAATGATTGTTATAAGTCTGAGTAGCGTTATTGGCTGCAACTTGTAATTCATTAGCGATAACTACAGCAGCGTCGATGATGGATTTTTTAGAGATAGCAACGTTAGACATGATATTAATCCTTATGTAATATTGATAACTTAATTTGTTATTTGTTTATCGTTAGCGTGTTCGCTTTCGATGTGACTAATTATCGATATACAGAAATTAAAATCAAGAGTTTTTTACACGGGAACGAAAAAAATTTTCTTCAATAAAAATCAAAGTCTTAGAAATAAAACGCGTTTTCTCGAAGGTGTTGCCTAAATAAATTCCCTATTCGGTCAATCACCCTTATATATTTATAACGGAATCGGGGTTAGGGGAAATAAATATAACGGGAAGTGACACGTAAAATAATAACCGGACTTAGCCGGTTATTACCCTTATAGATTTAAAACGGTAAAATCCGTTCGACCCAATCGAACATGACGACTGTCTTCCGACCGCCCCCCATGTTGAGAGTGACCTGGCAAGCGTCAACGCCTGAAGACACACCCTCAATTTCACGGCCATCCGCCATGTAGACCCTTATAGACTTCTGCATCTCATGAGCCTGGCGACAAATTTTGAAGAAATCACGGCGAGATGGCCGATTGTCCACATAGTCTGGGTGTACCGTTGTCCGACCCGTGAAATCGTGCGCAATGCCTTCTGTCACACCTGATTCAATCGTGCTGATTCGCTCAAGTGGGAGCCTTATACGATTTTCTTTGTCGAACGGGGCAGGGCAAAGATCGACTTTGTTGCGCGACGACATGAGACCCTGAACGTACATGCAGAACACCTGACCATCTTCCATCGTGACCCTTACAGGAATGAGAGACTTACGCCAGAACATCAGCGCCTTCTCCACGTTGGTGTAATCGCGCGGCCAGACTTCTGCAGGAATCCCGTAGGTGATGTCAGTAATATTCGTCATATCGTCACAGTGTCGTTGGTAGGATATCGATGTCACCTGCGTTGCTGGTGAACACCCGGAAGACTTTCGTCTCGCCAGCTTTGGTGATCGTCTCGCGTTCCTGACGAGCAGGGTTCAGTGCGCACAGCCCGGCGCCTTCCAGTGAAGCGCCAACAATCCATTCTCCGGCATCCAGATGAAAAGTGACTTTTTCACCTGTCTCCAGTTTGGCAACGGTTTCGCCATTGATGAAGATCGATGCGTCGCAACCTGCGCCCACCATGCTTTTGTCCCTCAGAACCACCAGCGTAGATGCCGCTGGAGATTGGTATTTGAATATTCTGGCCTGCGGTGCTGGCTTTGCATCAGAGACAGAAACAGGACGAGATTGACATGCAGTGATAAGTAACGCGAAGGTAGCAATCAGAGGAAGTAATGCGTGTTTCATTGTACTGAACAAAATCCTTATCTTCACGAAAAATCATGGCGCCTCAAGGCGCCATAATACTCAATCGAGGCGTTTTAGAATATCGGCCAGATCTTCTTTGGTCATACCCGAGTTTTCGTAAATCTTCATGACCTTTTCGCGAGCTTTGGCTGAAGCCTCTAATGATGTAGCTGCCTTATCAAAATCAGCCATCGTCATGTTGGACAGCACCAGATTAATGATGTCTGCCTTTGACAGTTTTATGTTGCGTTCACGCAGTCGATTCTGAAAGGTTTCCAGCTTGTCGTTTGCTTTTTCGGTTAACTGAACCTGGCAGTGTATAGCGCGTTTCTCGCTCATGCTTACTCTCTATTCAAAACAGTGAAATCGAATGTGCTACCCACCGGCAATACTCCCTCGGCAAATCCAGGCGTCGTGTCGATAATGTGCTTCCGCTCATATGAATGCGACATGAGGTATTTGTTGCTCACGTCAATGAAGTCGGTAATAAAGCACACGTTAGCCTGATTCTTTTTGGCTCGAAGACCGCGACCAACACGTTGGCGCATCTCAACTTCAGCTTTGCCGCCACCACCCAGAATCACCGCCCCTACGCTTGGAACGTCGACACCAACATCCAGAATGGTTGAACCAATCAGAACATCTATCTTGCCTGCCGCCAGACTGTTGAGCTTTGCTTGTCGAGTAGTCTGGTTTGATTCTCCGTAGATGAAATCGACCTTCAGGCCGCTCTCTTTCATCATTTCCATCAAGATCTGACCATGACGCTTCAGGCGAACCAACGTCATACAGTTCAGACCGTGGCTCTTGTACATTAACGCTTCACGCACAATAGCTTCGTTGCGTCCCAGATTATAAACGATGCCTAACTGATAGGCTTTCTGGTAAGCCGTACTCATTCCAACCCGAAAGTTCAGGTGTTTCGAAGCAAGTTCGGCCCTAATCCGCACCTCGTCTGGAGTGTACGCGATTTTATGATATAGAAAGTATGGTTTCGCTAAAATACCTCGATCGATCAAATATTTCTCCGTGACCTTTATCTCAATGCGACCAGCAACGGCCATGAGACGCATATTTGCCTCGGTCGAGTCCTTCATGAACGGCGTAGCTGTCAGCGCCAGACGGTAATCGGCATTGATGCACAACCTGGCGATATCGTAGAAGTTTGAACCAGATGATTCGTGTGCCTCTTCCAGAATCAGCAGAGAAACGCTGGACAGAAAGCGCTTAACCAGTTCCCGGCGCTTCAGGTGGTACTGCTTTTTCTCCGGTGATGCGTCGCGCGGTGGCTCTTCGAGAAAACTGGCCAGAGTCTGCACCGTGGCAACGTTGATATGGCGCGAGACCTGGAACTCACCCGATCCAATCAGCCCAACTCTCTGACCTTTCAGCCACGGCTCGCCATTCTCCGCGCGGTAGTCGATGGATTTCTGGAAGTTCTCTGCCATCTGGAACATCAGAACCGAGCGCGTGGTTAAAAACAGCGTCATACGACCAATGCGAGCAGCTGCCTTACACGCTACGTTCGATTTACCGCCACCCGTCGCAATCTGGGCAATCATCATCCCTTCGCGCACCAGTGTTTCCACAGTCTGATCCTGATACGCATAGTCCGGGTTATACGGGAATGGGTTAACTACCGGGTTCGGCTTGCCCAGCGCGGGGGCTTTTTCCTTGCGCACGTGCACGCATTTGATGCCAGCTTTCAGAAGGTTGGCCGCTACTGGCTTCGCAAACCCAGCCGGGAACGCGTTTTTGCTCCAGTTGAACATCGTGCTGGTTCCTTTCCAGTCACCAGCCTCCACTTCATAGCTCAACATCTCCTGAACGAGCCGTTTCACGTTGTCATCAGCGCCAGAAATCAGCGCATTGACTGCATTCGATACAATCCGAACTGTCATAAACCTCTTTCCTTCGTGCCTTTTGTATGGTAATTGGCTATTATAGTAAGTAAGTACTTATACAATGGATTGTATCAGAATTATGGATGTGAAAATTACGATTCTGCAGGTGGAAGTCGCGAACCTGCGTCCGAATCCCTGGAATACCAACTCCGTTGGGGCGCAAAACTTCGAAAAACTGAAAGGCTCTATCGAAAAATTGGGCTTTTTTAAGCCAATTCTGGCGCGGGAGCTGGACGGGGGCATTTTTGAGATCCTCGGTGGCGAACACCGCTGGCGTGCCGCGATGGAGCAGGGCATTTCAACGGTTCCCGTCATCTCCGTGGGCAAAATTAACGACCTGGTGGCCAAGCAGATGTCCCTCGTCGACAACGAGCGCTACGGCGAAGACGATCAGGTCGCTTTGCAGCGCTTAATCGAAGAAATCCAGTCTGAAATCGACTACCGGTTGTCCGATATCGCCCCGTATGACGACGAAATGGCGGCAACACTCGCCAAAGCGTCCGTTATCGATCTTGAAGCGCTGGAAGCGCTCTCCCGTGGCGATGACGAGTCGGTCGATGAGGACAAACGCGAGAAAACCGAGCGAGTCGGCGCTGAACACCAGACGATGCGCTTCAAGGTGACGTTTGATGCGTCAGATCGCGTCGCCGACACCATCAAAACCATCATCAAAGAGCAGGGGATCAATACCGGTAACGAAATGGAGAACGCCGGGGAAGCCCTGGTGTGGCTGGTCGACTACTACAAGGAGCGTATGTAATGACCAAAAACTTTGAAATCGTCTATCGAAACCCGGCAGAACTCATCCCGTATGAGATGAACGCCAAAAAACATGACGAACAGCAGATCCGCGACCTGGCGGCCGCCATCAAAAAGCGCGGTTTTGACCAGCCGATCACGGTCGACAAGCACGACGTCATCATTACTGGCCACGGTCGTCGCGAGGCGGCACTTCTGGCTGGTCTGGAGCGTGTGCCGGTCATCGTTCGCGACGATCTGAGCGAAGAAGAAGTGAAGGCGAAGCGTCTGGAAGACAACCGCCTGGCCAGTATTGACTACGACGCCATCAAATTGCAGCAGGAACTGGAATCCCTGGTGCTGGGCGACGTCGAGGTCTTCGGTTTTGAAGAGCGCGAGCTGAACGTGCTTGTCGGCAGCATGACCGAAGAGATGGAAACCGGCTCTCTGGTGCTCGATCTGGGCGAAGAGACGGAACGCCAGAAAGAAGAGCACACCGAGATCAGTCGCGAAGTGGCCTCTGAAGAAGTCCGCGTCATCGACGTATTGGGCTTTAAAACGCTCCCTGCTGGCTCTGCCATTGTGGTTGGGGATTTGCTTGCCCACATGGAAGAAATCACGGGAGAGAGCGGGGTAGACGCTTTCGTGGCGTATGCGGAGAAAGTTTCTTCTGGGGAGCTGGCTGCATGAGCAAATACACCATCAACGTATCGTTTCAGACCCGCGTGAACAAAACCACGCGCACGCTGGAGATTGCCGAATCGTTCGGTCTTGGCCTGGACGAAAAAGAGTGGACGCTTTACGACAATCTGGAGCTGGAAGTGAAGCAGGGCGATGTGGTGTACATCACCGGCCAATCCGGTTCCGGTAAATCCGTTGTGCTGCGCGAGCTGCAACGCCAGATGAAGGATGAAGGGCTTTCTGTAGCCTCCATCGATGACTTTACCTTCGACAATGAGGTTAACGTCATCGACCAGCTGGGCAAAACCACCAGCGAAGCGCTGGGGCTGCTGTCTATGGCCGGATTGAATGACGCCTATCTATTCGTGCGCAAGCCATCCGAGATGTCTGACGGCCAGAAATACCGTCTCAAGATCGCCAAGCTGATCGAGTCAGGCGCCAAAGTCTGGGCAGCCGACGAATTTGGCGCTGTTCTCGACCGTGTAACCGCCCAGGTTGTGGCGTCGAACCTCCAGCGTGCCGCCCGTAAGGTTGGTGCGACGGTAATGGTGGCGACGACCCACGAAGACCTGAAGAACGCGCTGCGCCCGGATATGCAGATCACCAAGCACTACAAAGAACGCGTGAAGGTGGAATATGCCTGATTTGAAGATCGTAGAGCTGAAGCCATCGAAAGAGGCTGACAACAACAACGTTGAAGTCATCCGCCTGCTGGAAGAAGCACTCCAGTACGCTAGAGAAGGCAAAAGCCAGAGCCTGGCGCTGCTGATGATCAACAACGACGGCAATGTTCTGGATTGCTGGCATAACGGTGGGCGTCCATACGTCATGGTCGGGGCGATGGAATCGCTTCGCCTGGACTTCATCAATGCCAATATCGAGCGCAGGTGATCGACATGACAGACATCATCATCAAACGCTACCGCCCGGAAGAGTTCCCGCGTCATCTGGACTTTCTGGAGCGTATGACCGTTACCAAAGGCACGGTTGAAGACTGGCACGCGCTGAAGTCGCTGCACTACAAGACGGATGGTAAGCCGTTCGCGCCAACGTATTATCGCTGCGAACTGGACGACCGGCTGGTGGGCGTCGTGGTTATGGCTTACCCGAAACTGCTGCTGGCGCCTCGCCATCGCATGTTTCCTAAGCTGAAGCCAACCACCAATACCACCGTGGCCAACCAGTATTGGGGTCGGTACGTGAACAACAACTTTGCGGTGATCAGCCGTTCCGTTGTGGACACTCAGTACCGCGGCGTCGGTGTCTCCTATCGAATGATTAACCTGGTTAGCAGGATGCACGACCGGCCAATCATCGAGATCCAGTCGTCGATGAGCAAATACAACCCGTTCGCCATGAAAGCAGGGTTCCAGTTCATCCGTCCGGAGCGTCCGAAGAGCTATGAGAGTGCGTTGCGCGTCTTCCAGCGTCATTTCCGTTCCGACCCTGGCGACAACGAAGCGATCGTCAAAGAGCTGTTCGCCATGAGTGAGTCTCGCCGTCGTCGTGCGCTGCGCGATCTGGTCGCTGACTACCACAAGAACAGTTCCCTGGCCAAAGCCGGGCGTAATCGCGGCACGACGATTCAGGACATTGCCGACAGCCTGGTGGACGAGGCCAGCATCGTGAAGCTGCTCAAGGACATTCACAACCTGAGTTTCACGTCTCCGCTGTATGGCGTGTACCGAAACCCGGACTTTGGTCGTCAGCTGCCGGACACGCTGCCACTGCTGGCATTCGACAAACAGCCTTTGAATAAACCTCTTGAAATTGCATTACCGGCATAAGGATTTGCCATGACGTTGACCGACAAACAAAAAGACATCATCAAAACCATCAATTTAGGCCATGAGCGTGGGCATCTGCTCGATCTGGACGAGCTGCTTGAAGTGCTGCCGTACAAAACGACCAAACAGAGTATGCAGTTCTCTATCCGCGCACTGGTGAAAAAGGGGCTGGTGGAGAAAGGAATGTGCCGCCAGCGCGGTGATTCCGGCTACCACCGTCGCACGCTGGGACTGACCACTTTAGGTCGTGCCAGAGCCAAATTACTGGTGATGTAAGTCGGTCTGGGAGCCAGTTTGAGAGCCTGCTTCCGTATATATAAATACTAAGTGACTTATTAAATATATACGGAAGCAGGCTCTGAATACTCCCCAGCCCGGTTTTAAACACCCAGAAAACAAATTGGTTAGGCACAGAATTAAACAAGTTGTTTAGGAGCGCAAGGATGCGCTCTGAGTGTTTTAGAGGGATCTATGACTGTAGAAAAAGACGAGAGCAAAACTCGCCTGACGCCAGCTGAGTGGGCAGAAGCCGAAGCAAAGTGGACTTCCGGCGAATACACACTCTCCAAGCTGGAGGAAGAGTACGGCATTCGTCGTGAAACGCTCTCCAGACATTTCAAAAAGCGTGGATTAGAGAAAGGCGCGGACTCCGTTGGGAAGATGGTGCGCGAGTCGCTCAAATCCGACGCAGAGCTGCGTGCGAAGGCGCGTGCAGAGAAAATCGAAGAGCGCCGGACTCGTTACGACGATTGGGCATTCGCACTCGGTCGGATGGTGATGCATGAGGTGGCCACAGCCAAGAAGGACGGCAAGCCACTCGCAACCATCGAAGATGACCTGAAGAGTCTCCAGCGTGCCAGCGGCACACTCGCTAAGTGCTTCGAAATATCCTCGAAAGCGCTCGGTATGGATCGCGCTGAGAACGAAGAAGACGAAATCCCGAACCTGGTATTTGGCGAACTTACGCCTTCCCAGGTGGCGCAGCTGCGTAAGGAAGATGATGAGCCGGATCTGATTGATGACGATCTGCTTGAGTCACTCGAAGAGGAAGCACTGAGCGAAGCAGAGGGCGATTCTGACGCGTCTGGTGATGAAAGTGATGGGAGCGTCTAACTATGGCCATCCCGTCGTCTCTGAGTCTCGTACAGCTGCATTCTGGGCAGATGCAAGTCTTCCAGTCGCCACATCGTTTCAAAGTGGTGTGTGCGGGTCGACGCTGGGGTAAATCCCGGTTGTCGATCTCCACCATCATCCGCGCGGCAGCCAAAGAGAAAAAGCAACGTGTCTGGTACGTCGCACCGACTTACCAGATGGCTCGCCAGATCTTGTGGGATGACCTGCAGGAAGTTCTGCCTCGTAAATGGGTTCGTAAGAAAAACGACACCACGATGACCATCGTGCTGAAGAACGGCTCTGAAATCGCGCTGAAAGGTGCGGATAAGCCCGATACGCTTCGTGGTGTGGCACTGCACTTCGTGGTGCTCGATGAATTTCAGGATATGAAGCCTGACACCTGGTACAAGGTACTGCGTCCGACACTGTCCTCTACCCGTGGCGGTGCGCTGATCATCGGTACGCCAAAAGGCTTCTCCGAGTTCCACAAGCTGTGGACTATCGGTCAGAACAAAGATTTGCAACGCAAAGGGCAGTGGAAGAGCTGGCAGTTCGTTACGGCTGATTCTCCGTTCGTACCGAGCGCGGAAATCGAAGCAGCGAAGAACGATATGGACCCTAAATCGTTCGCACAGGAATACCTGGCCAGCTTCGAAAACATGTCCGGACGCGTTTACTACCCGTTCGACCGCAATGTGCATGTGAAGCCACTCCAGTTCAATCCGAAACTGCCGATCTGGGTTGGTCAGGACTTCAACATCGACCCTATGTCATCGGTCATCCTGCAGCCGCAGCCAAATGGCGAGTTGTGGGCCGTGGACGAGGTTGTGCTGTTCTCTTCCAACACGGCTGAAGTGTGTGATGAGCTGGAGCGCCGTTTCTGGCGCTGGAAGTCTCAGGTCACTATCTTCCCTGACCCGGCAGGTGCGTATCGCCAGCACGCACGCGGCGAATCGGACGTCGATATCTTCAAGGAAAAAGGTTTCCTTCGAGTCGATTATCCGAAGAAGCACCCGCCGATCGCAGACCGTGTGAACGCAGTGAACCGAATGTTGATGAGTGCCTCGGGCGAAACCCGGTTGTACATCGATCCGAAGTGCAAACACCTCATCGACTCGCTGGAGAAGGTGATCTACAAGCCAGGCTCACGCGATATGGATAAGACTGGCGGCATCGAACACAGTGCGGATGCGTTGGGTTATCCGGTTCATCGTAGGTATCCGGTGAAAAATCGTGTTATTCTTGGTGGATCTAGATAGGTAAGTGCTTACCTAAAGGGAAAGGAAAATCAAATGGAATTGACTGACAAGCAAATCAAAGACCTTGTGGCACGACGCCACCCTGAATATGAGAAGAAAAAAGAACATTGGGACTTCCTCGCCAGCACCTACGCTGGCGGGCGTGCCTGGTTCAACGACAATATCTTCCGTTACTTCAAAGAGGGCGATCAGGAGTTCAAAGAGCGCTTGGAACGCGCTTATCGCTTCAACCATACGCGCGAAGTGGTAAACCTCATCAACAAATACCTCTTCAAAGAGGTCATTCACCGCAACACAGACGAAGCACCGGAGCAGATCCGCAATTTCTGGAAGCGAGCCACGCGCCAGAACGCCTCCATCGATGCGTTTATGGCGGCTATCGATCTGCAATCATCCATTTATGGCCGTATCTGGGTTGTCGTGGACAGCACGATGAACGTCGATGTTGAGTCTGTTGCAGACGAGAAGAAAAATGATGCGCGTGCCTACGCATACTGGATTTCGCCGCAGCAGCTGCTTGATGTTGCCTGGGATGAAGACGGCAATATGTTGTGGGCGCTAATTGTTGAAATCGCGCGCGACGACGAAGATCCGTTCACTTCAACCGGACAGGAATACCAGCGTTACCGTCTGTGGACGCAAAACGAGTGGTATCTGTTCCGTGAAGAAGTGAAGAAAGGTTCCGGAAATAGCGGTCGCCGTCAGGCCAAAGTCGTTCTGGAGGATAGCGGCCAGCATAATCTGGGCGTGGTGCCGGTGTTCCCGGTGGATTGCATTGGTGAAAGCGAGTCTCCGTATTTCAGCCCGTCGTTGATTGACGATATCGCCTATCTTGATCGCGCCGTGGCCAACTACCTGTCGAACCTTGACGCGATTATTCAGGATCAGACATTCAGCCAGCTGGCGATCCCGGTTCAGTCATTGCTGCCGGGCGATGAAAACCACACCAAAGTGCTCGAAATGGGGACAAAACGCGTCTTCACCTTCGACTCTGAGAGCGGTAATCAGCCATTCTACCTGTCTCCGGACCCGAAACAGGCCCAGATGATTATCACCACGATTAAGACGGTGATTAACGAGATCTACCATTCCGTTGGCGTGGCAGGTGAGCGAACCAAGCAGGATAACGCACAGGGCATCGATAACTCTTCGGGCGCAGCGAAGATGTACGACTTCCAGCGCGTTAACAGTCTGCTGGTGACGAAAGCAGAACGTCTCGAAAGGGCAGAGCGCCAGATGATGCAACTGGCAGCGAAATGGATGGGTGTCGAACTGGATGAAGACCACTCTCTGATCGCATACCCGGAAAGTTTCGACATTCGCGGTCTGACTGACGAGTTTGCCGTTGCCGAGAAACTGTCGCTGCTTCAGGCGCCTGATTCTGTTCGTCGTCATCAGATGGAAATGCTCATCGAGAAGGTCTTCCCGAACATTTCCGAGGCGATGCAAAAGGAATTTCAAAAAGATCTCTTGAAATTTCCTCCAAAAAATGATCTTAACACCCTTGAAAATAAGTCAGTACTTACTTATGATCAAGATGCAGCCCAAGAAAGCGGGCAAGATCAACCCCGAGGGAATGGGGACTCATCTACTCAAGAGACCGAGTGATAAGTAACGAAAAGGAATTTCTATGAATCTGTGGCAAATGCTTATGGCCCGTCGTGGCCTGATGGATGTAGCTGAAGCGCATGAGCGCGGAGGCGCTGGTGGCGGTGCTCCTGCTGGAGACAATGAGCAGGGCAATCAAGACCCAGGCAAACAGGGCGAGCAAAAAGAGCAACCGAAGGGTGACGACGACGAGTATGCCGGTATGACTCAGGAAGAGTTGCTGGCAGAACTGCGTAAGTCCAAGAAAGCCGGTGCTGACCTGCTGAAAGAGAACATGAAGCGCAAGGAGAAAGAGCGCACATTGGCCGATCAGCTGGCTCAGTACGGTGATATTGACCCGGCGCGTGCTCGCCAGCTTCTCGAAGCTGAACAAGCCGCAGAAACCGCACGTCGGGAGGCGGAGCAGGCTGAACTGGAACGCCGTGGTGAGTTTGATGCTGTGAAAAAGCAGATGATCGAAGCACACCAGGCTGAACTGGCACAGCGCGACGAACGCTACTCCGCTCTGGAGAGCGAGAACGCCGCACTGAAGGCTCAACTGGTCGAAATGACGGTTGGCGCTTCCTTCAGCGGCTCTGCCTTCCTGCGTGACAAAGTTCTGATGACTCCGGCTAAGGCTCGCGTTATCTACGGCTCTCATTTCGAAGTGGGTGAAGACGGTAGTGTTGTGGGCTTTGATAAGCCAGCCGGTCAGAAAGAACGTGCAGTTCTGGTTGACGGTGAAGGCAAACCGTTACCGTTCGAATCCGCGATTGAGCGCATTCTGCGTGCAGATCCGGAAGCTGACGCACTGTTGCGCAGCGAAGCCAAGCAGGGTGCTGGTTCCAATAGCAAACCGACCCACAAAGTAAACCAGCCGAAGAGCAAGTCGACTATGGATAAGTTGACCTCCGGTCTGGGGAAAATCGGACTCAAGTAACATCTTAAATCATAGGGAAATGAAAGATGCCATTACTGCGTGATGAAGCTGAAAAGCTGTCTAACAACGAACTTGAGCAGGGTGTGATCGAGACCATCATCGATCGCGATGACCTGTTCGCTGTTCTGCCTTTCATGAAGATTAATTCTAAGGCATACCTCTACAACCGCGAAGCTACCCTGAGCGAAGCAACCTTCATCGATGTGAACGACACCATCACCGAAGGCGCTGCAACCTTCACCGAACATGTTGCGAAGCTGCGTATCCTGGCAGGCGACGTAGACGTCGACAAATTCCTGGCGACCACTATGTCCGACACCAACAACCAGCTGGCAATCCAGGTTCGTCAGAAGGTGAAAGGTCTGGCTCGCGCATTCCGCCGCAACCTGATTCTGGGCGACTCCAGCACCAACAACAAAGCGTTCGACGGTATTCCGAAGCTGATGCACGACGATCAGAAGATCGACATCGAAGGCGCTTCCATGACCTTCTCCATGTTCGACGAGCTGGTCGACGCGGTGAAAGATCTGGGCGCAGACTGCATCATGATGCGTTCCGAGCACCTGCGTGCTTACCGCGCTCTGCTGCGTACCGTTAGCCTCGGCCCGTCCGAAATCATGATGGAAAACTTCGGCCGTCCGATGCTGTGCCACAACGGTGTACCGTTCATCGTGAACGACTTCATCCCAACTGACGCGGGCAAAGCAAGCATCTACTGCCTGCACCTGTCCGAAGAGAACGGTGTGACTGGTCTGTATGGCGGTGAAAACGCCGGTATCGTTGTTGAGAACATCGGTACTGTTCAGAACAAAGACGCAACCCGTACCCGCGTTAAGTGGTACTGCTCTCTGGCGAACAAGCACGACAAGGCTATCGCCGCGCTGACCAACGTAAAAATTTGATCAGTATAGTAGGTAAGTAATTATCTACCGTTTAGGGGTGGGCTATACGCCCACCCTTTTTGTAGGAGCGAGAAATGCCAGAACAAAAGATGAAGATCACGGAAGAGGCGTTTGCGGATTTCACGGGGCATATGTGCCGGGCCGAATTCACCAATTCCATCTCCAACGAGCCTCTGAGCGAGCGCCAGCAGAATCATCTTGCGGCTTGCTTCCGGGCAATTCCGTTCACTCAGTCTGTCACCATTACACCGGCTGCGCCGTCCGTATTGGTGGGCAAAACAGTTCAACTTAGTGCAGGTATCACCATGAGCAAAAGTGCAGATTCATTCACCTGGACGTCGGCCAATGACCAGGTCGCCACAGTCAGCGGTACGGGGCTGGTTACTGGCGTGACTCCGGGCAAAGTGAAGATCACCGCCACCGATAAGCAGACTCAGCTTTCGGCATCAGTCGAAGTGACCGTTAAGCCTGTCAGCGTGGAGTCCGTTACCGTAACGCCAGACTCCACCTCCGTTGAGAAGGGAAAATCGGTCAAGTTGCGTGTTGATGTACAGCCGTCAAACGCAACCAATAAAAAAGTCACCTGGACTTCCAAAAATAGCGACAAAGCGACCGTTGACCAGAACGGTAACGTAGCTGGCGTAGCCGTTGGTACGGCAACCATTGAAGTGGTTTCGCAGGATGGCAGCCATAAAGCTACTGCTACGGTTGAAGTCACTGAGCCTGTCGTTGCTGTTACTGGCGTCTCTGTCGATCCGAGCACCACCAGCGTTGAAGCCAACAAAACGGTACAGCTGACCGCGAACATCGAACCGGCTGGCGCAACCAATAAGCGCGTAACCTGGGCGTCAAAAAATGCCGAGTTCGCGACGGTTGATAGCGCAACTGGACTTGTGACCGGTGTGGCTGCAGGTACTGCCACTATCGAAGTCACCACGGAAGACGGTAGCCACAAAGCCACTGCGACCGTTGAAGTGACCGCAGCACCGGCTGCGTAACCAACACATGGGCGGCGATGCCGCCCATTAAGTGAGAAGAAGAATGAAACCAGCAAAAATTCGTTTATTGGAGCCTCAATTTTTGGGGTACACGGGCATTCTCTGCGGTATCCAGTTTGTCGACGGCATCTCGGTTGCCGAACTGCCATTCATCGATCAGCAGCGGATTTGTGCCTCCATGCGTGCCACTACCGTTGAAGGCAAAAATGTATCTCCTTCTGCCGCGTACAGCAGCCGCAATGATTTAACTGCGGACGACATTGTCGAGACGGCGGCCCCGGATATTGTGCCAATGAAACGTGGTACGGCTGAAGTGGAAGCCAAACCGGTACAGCGCTTTACTCGTGAAGAGCTGGAGTCGATTGCGGACTGTGAAGGTATTGCGGGTCTGCGTCAGATCGGCAACCAGATTGGCGTGAAAGCCAAAGGTATCGTTGAAATGATCGAAGGCATCCTGAAAGCACAGGGCGGTGAGTAATGGCGCAGATCGACACGTACCGTAGCGGGGAAGCAGTTTCCCTGTCGTTTGCATTTAACGTTCTGGATATTGAGTCGGCCACGTATACCGTCAGAGATGGCGCAGGTGCGATCATCGTCGATAACGAACCTCTCGATATTACTGAGGGGCAGATGTCCATTCCGGTTGTCGTGTCGGCCGAACACAACCTGCTTTCAGATAAAGAGCGCGATCTGCGACACGTCATTGTCAAAGCGGTGGCATCCGGGCTGACGCATGAAGAGCGCAAGATGTACGTTCTGCTGAATAGCTTCGAGCTGTCAATTCCAGGCCAGTCATTCGCAACGGTCGCAGACGCCCAGATGCAAGCTATCGATATGCTGAACGGCGACACCCTGTTAGCTGATGGAGAAGGGCTGATGCGCAAACGTCTCATTGAGGCCACCAGACGCGTCAAAACGCTGCCGTTCTCAATCCGCAAAGTCCTGCGTATCGACTTCGACCGATACGATCGCCCGCAAAACATGCTGAACGTCTATGACATTCCGTGGGGCGCTGACGGGGCATATCGTCACGATCTGATCGATTGGGAGCAGATGACGCCTGAGAAATTCGACGAGTTCCCGGACTACTTCAAACAGGCATTAATGCTGGCCGTGGTTAATGAAGCCTGCGAAATCGCTAACGGCAATGACGTAGCGGCAGCCCGCGAGGACGGCATTCTGTCTGAGTCCATTGGTGAAACGACCAATATGTACCGCACCGGCAAAGCGGCAAATGTGCATGTGGCTCGCAGTACCTGGCGACTGCTGGTCAGTTACATCAATAACCGCATGATTGTTCGCCGTGCGTAACGCCAGTCGCATTATTTACTTCTGGTCGAAAGGCTCAAGACGAGCAATCGCGCCTTCGCCTGGTAATGAGTGCGGCTGCCAACCACAGGGAGAGTGCATGAACATTTCATGGCAAACAGAGATAGCGATTTACCGTCTGGGTTCGAAGAACGTCTACGGTGAAGCGCAATTGCAGTTCGTCAGGAAGACGAACGTCGGCGTCGTTAAGTTTGAGCAAAGTAACGAGAAGTCATCGGTACGTGCGGACAGCTCCGGCAGTCGCGGTAAAGCGAATCTGGAATTGTTCGATGCTGTTCTGGTGATCCCACTTGAGGCCGCAGTGCAGCTTGATGACGTTCTCATTCTGGAGGGGCAAAAGCTGAAGGTATCCAGCGTGCATCGTCGCTGGGGACTGCGTGGGCGCCCTGGGCATCTGGAAGTAGGGGCAAACATATGGGTCTGAAGTACGACGCGCATCAGTTTAAACGTGCTGGCGACAGGCTCAATAACAGCCAGAAAGCCTTTAAGCGTTATCTCATCCGTGACATGGAGAAGCTGGCGCGTCTGGTTGAGCGTCTGGCGCGGGCAATGGCCCCGCTGGAGACCGGCTCACTCGAAAGCGCGATCTTCGCGAGAGTGGTCAAAGAAGGTTATACCGGGCTTCGTATTGAGTTATCGGTATATGGAGCCAAACCACGCGAAGGGCATCCGGGCGTTGAGGTTGGCGATTATGCGGAGTACATGGAGTTGGGCAAGTATCGTCTCGGCTATCTCTCTCGCATGAAGAGCGTCACCAACCCGCCAGTCGCTGGTGTGAAGCCACGAGTTGGGCCTTTGTTCCTTGAGAGAGCCGTACAGATCAGTGAAAAACAGTTCACTCAGACGATAGCAGAAGCGGCAAGGAAAGCAGGTTTTACGAGAGGTTGATGTGTTTATTGAAGCATTTGCGAGCCTGATGCAGAAGGCGAAGATCGGTACAGTCGGCGCTGACATTTTCTGTCACTACATGCCAGCCAATGTGAAGTCCGGTGTTCTGTTGGTTAATCCCAATACGGGGATCGCTATTGACCATGAGTTGAAAGGCTTTTATCACGACTCTTTTACCGTCATCGTGCGTAATGCGACGATCACAAAGGCGGTGGCGAAAGCCAATAAGATCATGGATATGTTCCCGGTCGAAGAAACCGTGTCAGAGGGCGTTTACTTCCGGTTGGTTCGGCCAATGTCTATGCCGATCACTTATCCCAAAAACGAAGGCTCATTAATTGAAGCGGGTATCCCGATTGAATTTGCGGGCTATTTGTTGAATTAATAAAATAAGTAAGTATATACTTACCATTAGCGCCATGAAGGTGCTGATTTAACGGAAAAAGGAGTTTTCCAACAATGTCCAATACCCATGTAAAAAACATCAAACTTGGCGCCTGCAAAGTGTCGTTTGGTGGCGTTGATCTGGGTTACACCAAAGGCGGTGTTCAGGTTGAGGTTGCGACCGAAACTCTGAAAGTCACCGTAGACCAGCTGGGGCAGACCACCATCTCCGAGCTGGTGCAGGGTCGTAACATCACTATCACTGCGCCGCTGGCCGAGTCTGTGTTGAAGAATATGGTCGATCTGATGCCGGGTTCTACCCTGAGCGAAGAAGATAACGCTGTAACCATCACCTCCGCACAGGGCGTCAACCTGATCGACGTAGCCAAAGAGCTGGTTCTGACCCCGCAGGATACCACCGACTACGTTCTGACCATCCCGAAAGCGGCGACCGCAGGTAACTTCACCATGACTTACCAGTCTGATGATGTTCGCGTGTTCTCCGTTCAGTTCACCGCTTACCCGGATGATAGCGGCGTACTGGGGAAAATGAGCGGCCCAAAGCCGGTTAAAACCGTCTCTATCTCTCCGGAATCTCCGGAAGTTAAAGCTGGTGAGACCGTGCAACTGACTGCCCAGATCACCCCAGAAGATGCCGGCGACAAAACTGGTGTGTGGGAATCCGACAATCAGGAGAAAGCAACCGTTGACCAGACTGGTCTGGTTCGCGGAGTAGCTGAAGGTTCGGCAAATATCTCCTTCACCAGCAATAGCGGCGGCAAGAAAGCGACCAAAGCAGTAACGGTTAATTCTGCCCAATAATCGCGATGTAACTAAGCAGAGGCTCAGGAAGAGCCTCTCTTTTAAAAGGACTTTAACCAATGACCAAATTACTCGATCTCGACTCCATTCTGCCTCCGAAGAAAGGCATCAAGTTCGGCGGCCAGGAATACCCCATCGTTGAAATGACTGTTGGCCTGTTCGTCTCCATCAAGCAGATGGAAGGCAAAGACCTCCAGAACATGTCGCCTGTTGAGCAGGTTACTGCTTACGCCGACCTGGTTCGCAAGGTCATCCCATCCGTGCCGGACGCTGTACTGGAAAAACTGACTGTTCCGCAGCTCCAGCAGATCTTCACCTTCGCTATGGAAGTGATTGATGAAGAGAACGAAAAAGCGGCTGGTGAAGGGGCAAAGTAATTTCCCGCGATGAATCCGGGGTAAAGACCGTATCGATAGATCTCGGATTCTATTTCAGTCGTGTAGTTGCTCACTACGCCGTGTCGCCATTAGAGCTGCTGGGCGTCCCTCTAACGATGTTCTGGATGCTCAGTCGCAACATCGACCGTCTACGCGCGGAAGAGGATGTCCGCAACCTGCAAGTCGCTCGCGCTGCCCAGGCAGATGGCGAGGGCGTGAAGGCGTTCATGGAGGGTTTGCAACTCAGGATTGGAAGACCAGTCGTAACCGATAAAGTCTACGATCCGCGCAAGGATAAGGCAGACCCTGACGCCAAAGAGCAACTGATGCAAATTTTTGGCAGAGGATGACAAGGGAATGTCACAAAACGTAGAGTTTATCCTGTCGCTGGAAGACAAGCAGTTTACAGCGTCAATCGACCGGGCGGGTAAGCTACTTACCAGATTCGGGGAGCAGGCCACAAAGCCCGCTCAGAAAATTAACAATCTGGAACGCTCGTTGGGTTCGGTCTCCCGCATCATCGGCGTTCTGGAGTCCAAGCTCGATGCCACGGCAGACAAACTACAGGATGTAGCTGCCGGCTTCGAGCTTGTGTCTGATGTTTCGCGCAAGACGCGAGGCAACATTACCAGCCTCAACTCAGGTCTCAAAACTCTGATTGAGCGCGTCGACACAACCACCTCATCCGTTAATAAACTCACCACATCGCTGCGCAAGGTTCAGTCTGAACTCAACGAGTTTTCCGATTGGGCAACGTTCGCTGGTAAGAGCGCCAGCCGCTTCGGTACGGAGGTAAAAGAAGCCTCTGCATCCGTGAGTGGCATGAATACGCGCCTTAACACCACGACGAAGCGTCTCAGCAATTGGGGCGTCACAACGAGCCAGGCTGCCGAGGGGCTGAAGAAAGTCCGCGATCAGATGGATGCGGTGATTGGCCGCCAGCAGCTGATCAGCAAGCCGGTGCGTGTGCGCACCAGCGGCTACGGTGAGGGCGATGGTAATGGCGGTGGCGGTCGACACAGCGGTTCCTATAGCCACGGCGGGCGCGGTGCTGAAAATGGCGTGTTCTCTGGTCTGCGCGGCAATATTTTCCTGCTGGGCGAGATTGGTGATGCGGCAAGAACGGTAACTGACATCCTGTTCGGCTGGCAGAAGCCAATCGTTGAAGCTGCCTCCGAAATGGAGCGTATGCGCGTCATGTTGCGCGGGCTGAACAAGGACAAGGCCAACCCTGGCAAAGCAGCCGCAGAGGATATGCAGTACATCGTGGATATGGCGCAAAACGCCCCGTTTGCGATGCAGGCGCTGACCGATTCCTTCGTTAAATTCCGCTCGGCAGGTCTCGATCCTACTGACGGATCGCTGAAAGCACTGGTGGACTCCGTTGCACGCTTCGGCGGCGATAGCGAGCTGCTTAAACGTGCTGCCGTGGCTGTTCAGCAGATGTCCGGTAAGGGCGTCGTGTCGATGGAAGAACTGCGTCAGCAATTAGGTGAAGCCGTTCCTAACGCGATGAAGGCGATGGCAGACGCTGCCGGTATCACT
Organism: Kluyvera sp. STS39-E; assembly: GCF_040932435.1. Lineage (NCBI taxonomy): Bacteria > Pseudomonadati > Pseudomonadota > Gammaproteobacteria > Enterobacterales > Enterobacteriaceae > Kluyvera > Kluyvera sp. STS39-E. The sequence goes on from NZ_JBFQGA010000012.1 coordinate 96,444, forward strand.
ATGGGGGAACTGACCAAAGCAGTCTCCACCGGTACTGTGGAAGCAAAACAGGCGCTGTCGCTGATGTTCGTTGGTCTGCGTGCAGAGAACGAAAACGCCGCCAAAGACATGATGCAGACCTACACCGGTGCGCTGGCGCAACTGCAAACCTCATTTACGCTGTTTGCCGATCGCGTCGGTCAGGCGGGCTATCTGGATTCTCTCTCAAAGGGAATGAAAGAGCTGGCCTCCATCATGAACAGCGCTGAAGGCATTTCATTCGCTAACTCATTGGGTTCCGGACTTACTACCGCAATTGACGGCTTACGTGAGCTGGCGCAGTGGCTGGCGAAAAACCAGGAGTTGATTGTCAACCTGGGCAAAGTAGTGGCCGCAATGGTGGCGTTCAAGCTGATGCGTGCCGGGATTGCTGGCGTGATTGGCACTGCCGGGCAGATGGTTAACACGTTTGCGACGATGTCGACTGCCATCCAGGCGCCGTTCAATCTGGGGGCGACTGCTGTTACCCGGTTTAATCGAGCCTCTCGAATGGGGTTGGCACCTATTCCATCGCTGATCTTCGCTATCCGCGGCGCAATTACGGGGCTACAGGGGGCATTCGCTGGTCTTACTGCGTTCATCGCAGCAAACCCAATTGGCGCAGCGTTTACCGTCGCTACCGTGGCTGTGGCCGGTCTTATCACGTATATGACCATGCTCCGCAGCGAAACGTCAAAAGTCGTTGACGAGATCCGCAAAATCCCGGAGGCGATGACGGCGGCTAAACGTGCGCAGATGGCAGAGCGTGCGGAAAAGCTCGAAAAAGAGATCATCGCAGACCAGCGAGCGCTCAAAACAGGCGAAAGCGTGAGCTATGTGTCCAACTCCGTTGGCGCTGTCACTCACAAAGAGTCAAAAGCCGATATCGAGGCTCGCCTGAAGAAGAATCAGGAAGAGTACCAGAAGATCACCGGCACTATTGCGCTGGGTGACGGGGCTGTAGCCAAACGTCTGGCTAAAGAGGCAGCAGAATCCCAGATTGAGAAAATCCGGGCCGACAATCAGGTCTTCTCTGCGACATTTGTGAAAGCACGTCAGGAGGCTCTGGATAAGATCCAGAAAATCAATGACGACAAATCACTGTCCGACGATGAGAAGAACAAACTTCTCGCACCGCTCCGTGAAACGGTGAACAAGTCATACCTGGAACCGGCGCAAAAACTGGTCGATTCCCTGTCCTCCCGTAAAAACGCGACCGAGAAGCAGATTGCCCACTACAACGATCTGCTCGAAAAAGCGAAGAAAGAGGGCAATACCGAGCAGATTCAGAAGCTACAAGGCAGTATTCGAGGCTATCAGGAGCATCTGGAAGCTGTCGCTCAGGAGTTGACTCAGGCCGAGTTTGAGCGTGATAACGCTGCCAAAACTGGTAAGGGCGTCATGTCCAACCAGGGAACCGTTTTGGGGCTTGGTACGAGCGACAAGGCGGCCCAGAAAGCTCTGGCACAGTACATGCGCAACCAGATGGACTCCGCAACCTATCAGCGCACGTTGCCGGACGGCACGGCGATGCTGGATTTCGAAGGCAAGCCGATTATTGGGCCTAAACAGCTCAAGACTCAGTTGAACCTGCAAAAAGCATCCAGTGCCAGCTCTCTGGAGAAAATGAGCGATGAGGAACGCGCCGCAGCTATTGCCGCGCTGACCAAAGCGCGTGAGCAGGATGCAGCAGCTGCCGAGAAAGCGGGCCAGCGTACAGCCAACGCCTCCCAGCGTGCCGCGAAGAAGGAAGAAAGCGCCCAGCGTAAGCTGGCGGCTGGATACCAGAAAGCGCTGGATAAAGCCGATCAGCTTATGGGGCAGATGGGCGAAAGCTCGAAAGCGACCGTATCGTTTGACCAGTCACTCCGCGACACCACCAAATCGCTGACCGACCTGGCCAACGCCGTACCGAATGAGTTCATCACTCAGGAGATGATCGACAAAGCCAAGTCACGCCTTGCTGATCTGGCTAACGCGAGCGACGACTACCGCGAGATGTTCAACCGCCGCAACGTCGAGCAGATGATCTCCACCTGGGCGCCGGAATCCGATTCCATCATTAGCGCGGGTTACAAGCCGTCTCGTGAAGAGAAGGTGGCCGATTTCAACGACACCTACAACCGTAACCTGAAAGCGTTGATGGATCTGCGTGACCAGGCATCTGATCCGAAAATTGTGGCGCTGTACACCAAGCAGATCAATCAGCTTGTTGCCGCTGGCAATACCGCGCTCATCAAAGAGACCGGCACGGCCACCCAGAAGCTGGCGCTTGAGTATGAAAATCTGGCCGAGCAACTGGAAAATAGCTGGAGCAATCTGTTCAGCAGTCTTACCGATACGCTCACCGACTTCGTCATGAAGGGGAAAATGGATTTCTCCAGCCTGGCAGAATCCATTCTCCGCGACATCACCAACATGGTTGTGAAGACGCAGATCACCCTGCCTCTCATGAACATGCTGGGGATGGGAACGACGGCAGCTGGCAGCTCTCAGAGCGGCAATCTGCTTTCTGGTGTCGCGTCAGCGGTTGCCAATCAGGGCGTCCGTATGAATGCGGTCAACGGTGACAAGTCAGTAGGTGAAGCGACGAAAGAGACCTCCAGTTCTGTGTCCGGATTGGGTCAGACGACTCAGCAAACGACCAGCGCTATCGGTACGGCAACCAACGCGATTGGGAGTTGGGTGTCGGGGCTGTTCAGTAGCACCGAGGCCAAAGACGCTGAAACTAAAGCAGTGAAGACCTCCATCTTCTCAATGCAGAATCTCAGCTCTGTTACTGGCGCACTCTCCGCTGCGTTCGCCATGTTGGGGGCAAATGCTTCCGGATCAGGCAACAAGTGGTTGAGTTTCGGTTCGACAGTGGTTTCCGGATTGGTATCAGCCTGGGCTGGTGGCGGGTTTGATAGCCTGATGTCGGGTTCCTCTGGCAGCTCAGGGTTTAACAATCTGACTGGTTCCGCGGCAGATGGTACGAATGGCATTCCTTCAATTCCGAAGTTCGCTAAAGGCGGCATTTTCGGGAAAGACGGAGTGGTTCCGCTGCGGGCGTACCAGAAAGGTGGCATCGCGGACTCCCCACAGCTGGCGTTGTTTGGCGAAGGAGACATGAACGAAGCCTACGTTCCGCTTCCGGATGGTCGTTCCATCCCGGTCACGCTCAATGCAGAGAGTGTTAAAGGCGGTGGCGGCGGCGTGTTCTCCCCCGTCAGCATTGAGATCAACGTCAACAGCGACGGCAGTGTCACGGAGAACAGCAATTCCCAAGGCGCATGGAGTCAGGCCGCACAGCGCATGAAGGCGATCGCGCTTGAAACCATCGCTCAGGAGAAGCGACCAGGCGGTTCGCTCAACCCTAACTCTCAACGTAACTAACCACGGCTGCCCCGGAAGGGGCAGTCTCACAAGGATGTGAGATGGAAAGACTGACTTTTAACTGGTATCCCGACTACGAGTCGGAAAAGACCGTGAAGCCTAACGTGGCGGTTCTGAATTTCGGTGACGATTACGAACAGCGCCAGGCCAAAGGTCTCAATCGCATCAAAGAAGAGTGGAGCCTGACATTTACGCGCTCTTACGACGTCATCAATGCCGTCGATGACTTTCTGACGGCACGCGCGGCCGTTGAGTCGTTCTACTGGACGAACCCTCGTGGCAAAAAGATTGTTGTGGTGTGCGACAGCCATACGGTCAAACGTTACCAGGGCTATCAGGTTCTCACTGCGACCTTCAGACAAATTTATGAAGGATAATTTAACCTACTAGATAAGTAAGCACTTATTTACTATTATTTATAGGCGCTGACAGGATGTTGGCGCCTCTTTATTTCAAGGAAGAAACGATGGGTATTAAAGCTGATATTCAGAGCTTGTCGCCCTCCGCGCTCATTGAGTTGTTCGAACTTGATATGTCGAACACCACCTCTGGGGGCAAGCTGTTTTTCCACGCCGGCACAAACGAACTGATGGAGCCAGTCGTTTGGCAGGGTGTGTCCTACGAACCGTGGCCAATCAAAGCGTCAGGCTTTGATAAGACTGGTCAGGGTACTTTGCCGCGTCCAAAAATCCAGGTCTCCGACTTTGCCGGAACTGTCTCCGCTGAAGTTCAGGCAAACGACGATCTGGTGGGTTGCCGCATCATCCGCAAGATGACGCTGGCGCGTTTTCTCGATGCGGCCAACTTCAAAGACGGGAATCCAACCGCAGATCCAAATCAGCACTTCCCGGATGAGATGTGGTTCATCGAACAGAAGACTCTCGAAACCCATGAGGTCGTCGAGTTTGAGCTGTCGAGTGTGTTCGATCTGATGGGCGTGCAGCTGCCGTACCGCCAGATCATCAAAAACACCTGCCCGTGGAAATACCGCGGCCCAGAGTGCGGCTACACCGGCCCATATTTCGACAAAAACAACCAGCAAACCACCATGTCAGGCGCGGATTACTGCACGAAACGCTACGACTCATGCAACGCTCGCCGTAACTACTTTGCCAATGGCGTAATCCACTTTGGCGGGTTCATCGGAGCAACACGTTATGGGTAATAAAGTGCTCCCTGAGCTTGGCTCGGACGTTATGCAACAAATCTATCTGACAGCCATCAAACGCTACCCGAACGAAGCGTGTGGCTTTCTGGTGCGCACCACTGGCGAGAAATATCGCTTCATTGAAGCCCGGAACGTGTCGGAGTACCCGGAAAACACGTTTGTTATGCACGCTGACGACATTATCGCTGCGGAAGATGCGGGGGACGTGGTTGCCATCTGGCACTCCCACACTGACGAATCAGCTGATGCGTCAGACGCCGACCGAGCCGGATGTGAGGCAACGGAAGTTCCGTGGTTGATTCTGGCTGTTCGGAAGAATGTCGAGGGCGATGCGCCATTTCACTTCAGTGAGATGAATGTGATCACCCCAGACGGCTTTGAGATGCCTTATCTGGGGAGACCCTATGTGTTCGGTGTCTTCGACTGCTGGATGCTTTGCCGCGACTATCTCAAGCGCGAGTTTGGTGTTGAGCTGAATCCGAATGCGCACCTGCATATCCCGTCATGGTACACGGGCGACAACGACATTCTCGACCAGAACTATCGAAATGAAGGGCTGGTGCGTCTTGCGCCAGGGACGGAACCGCAGCGCGGCGATGTCTTCTTCATCCAGTACGGAAAAATGCCTGACCACTGCGCGGTGTATATCGGAGACGGCATGATCCTGCATCACCAGATCGACCGCCTGAGTTGTCGCGCTTATTACGGTGGCATGTACCAGAAACACACGACGCACCACCTGCGTCACAGAGACTTACTCAAGGGAGATGAGACGTGTCTGAGTTAGTTCATGTGCAACTTGGCGGCCCTATGGCCAAACACTTCGGTCGTCACTGGCATTTGAAGGTTCGCAACACCAAGCAGGCTCTGGATTTGATTGAGGCTAATCGCCCCGGATTCAAAGCCTGGATGAAGCGAAACCTCAAAACCTACGACAAATACCACATCCAGATCACCAACAAGCAGGGCCACAAATGGTCGGTCGACGAAGGTGAGTACCAGATGATGGGGCAGTCCGACAACATCGCGAAGATCCGAATTACGCCAGTTCCTCGCGGTAGTGGCGGCTCTGCGTTTGGTTGGTTTCAGACGGTGGTGGGTGCTGTTTTGATGGTCGCCTCCATCTGGGTTCCAGCCCTGGCTCCGCTCGGTTTGTCATTAATGATGGGCGGCGTCGCGCAACTCATTTCGCCACAGGCGACGAACGACAGTGTGAGACAGGCGGATAACTCCGACTCGTTCTATTTCGATGGGCCGCAGAACACCACTAACCAGGGAAACCCGGTGCAGCTCATCTATGGAGAGGAAATTTTGGTTGGCTCGCAGGTTGTGAGTTCTTCTATCACCATCGACCAGCTTATGTAATAAGGGATTTTTTGAACATGGAACAGTTCAAGAAGAAAAGGTTGCCTCTCCTGATCGCAGGTGCAGGCGGCAAGAAAAGCAGCAGCTCCAGCCGCACGCCGGTTGAAGCCGATGATACCGTTAACTCGCGTGCTATGGCGTCTATCCTCGACTTGCTCGGGGAAGGCGTTATTGGTGGTCTGGTTGACGGTGCAAAATCGATTTTCATCGATGATCTGCCGATCCTCAATGAAGACGGCTCGGCCAACTATAGCGGCATTACATGGGATTTTCGCGACGGTTCGCAAGACCAGACGCCTATGGCTGGCTTTGATTTTGTTGAAACGCCCAAATCCATCAACATTCAGCTGAAAAAGACACATGAGGTGACAGTCTCCATCGATAACGATGAAGCTGACCGCGTTCGCGTCATCCTCAAATTTCCCTCTCTGCGTAGCGTGGATAAGAAATCGGGTGACACCAACGGCACAACAGTCAAATACAAGTTTCAGATCGCCAATGGCGATGGAACATTTGCTGATGTAGTTGCTGAAGGCGAGAAAAGTGTTGAAGTTGCCCTGACAGCGAAGAAGACAGGTGTTTACTACCGCAGCTACGAACTCAAACTGCCGAAACCTGGCCGCGCATATAAGGTTCGTGTCATACGCCTAACCGACGACAGCAAAACTCAGTATCTCTATAACGATACGTGGGTGGACTCCATCGGTGAGATCGTCGATACGCCAATGAACTATCCGAACTCTGCGCTTGTTGGACTCAAGGTTAACTCAGAGCAGTTCGGCAGCTCTATGCCTTCTCGTTCGTATCTGGTGCGTGGTTTGAAAATCCGCGTGCCGTCAAACTACAACGAGAACACCAATACCTATGTTGGTGTTTGGGACGGTACGTTTAAGCTGCTGTCATCTTCTAACCCAGCCTGGATTCTCTTCGACGTTCTGACCAACGCCCGATATGGCCTTGGGCAGTTTGTCTCTGAGTCCATGATTGATCTTGGACAGATGTATCAGATCGGTCGCTATTGCGACGAAGAGGTCGACGATGGTTTCGGCGGCAAGGAGAAGCGTTTCGCCATCAACACCCAGATAACCAGCCGGCAGGATGCTTATCGACTGATTCAGGATATCGCTGGCGCCTTCCGCGGTATGGTCTTCTGGGCTGGTGGAATGGTCAACGTCATGCAGGACAGTCCGTCAGACCCGGTCATGATGTTTACCAACGCAAACGTCAAAGATGGCCAGTTCAGCTATAAAGGTTCAGCTCGCAAAGATCGTCCTTCCGTTGCGCTTGTCACCTACAACAATAAAGAAGACGGCTACAAGCAGAACATCGAGTACGTCGAAGACCAGGAGGCGATGCGCCGTTATGGCGAGCGCAAAACTGAAGTGGTTGCGTTCGGTTGTACCAGCCGTGGACAGGCGCATCGTGTCGGTTTGTGGTTGCTGTATACCGCTCGCATGGAGTCTGACGTTATCACCTTTACTGCAGGTCTCGATGCTTCGTTCTTGATGCCTGGTGAAACCGTGCTAATCCAGAACAAGTACCGTTCGGGCAAGCGCAACTCCGGTCGCATTATGTCCTTTAACAAGAGCAGCATTACATTAGACGCACCAGTATCGTTGAAGAAAAGCGGCAGCTACATTCGCATCTTGAACCAGGAAGGCAAGTTCGTCGAACGCGACATTCTGGAGACGGGGGAGAATATCACTAAAGTGACGTTCTCGAAGTCTCTGGCATCCGGCGAAATGCCAGTAATGAATGGCATCTGGACTATCACCGAACCAGACCTGGAGCCAATGCGAGTACGCGTTATCAACGTTGCACAGGGTGATGCGCAAGGGTCTTTCGATGTGACGGTCGTCCAGAATAACCCTTCGAAGTACGAAGCGATAGACAATGGGGCGACGCTGATTCCGGAGAACAACACCGTTCTCGATCCAACATACTCGAAGCCGACAAACCTGCAGGTGACGGAAGGAACGTATATTTCCAGCCCAGGCAACCTTTCCATCAAGCTTATTGCGACCTGGGAAGGTAAGTCTGCTGAGTATTGGATCAGTTGGCGTCGCTCGGACGAGAACAACGTTTCTAACTGGCAGTCCGCGCGTGTCACTGAAGAGCAGTACGAAATCATCAATATTGCCGAGAACGGCCAATATGATATCCAGCTTTATGCTGTGTCATTCAGCGGCAAAAAGACTGAGATCATCAGTACAGTCTATAAAGTTCAGGGAACGATGACACCGCCAGGCGCACCGACTGCGTTGACGGCCGTGGGTGACTATCGCAACGTGATTCTGAATTGGGTTAACCCTGATTCAATCGATCTCGACCACATCAACGTGTATGCGTCACAGACCAACGACCTGGACACCGCAAAACTGATTGCCGAGGCCGCCAGTACTACTTTCACCCATGCAGGTCTGGGAGATAGCGAAACGTGGTTCTATTGGGTTCGCGCGGCAAATAAGAGAGGCATGTTGAGTCCGCCGAACTCCAATTTGGGTACCGAGGCGATGACAAAGGATGTTCTCTCATTCCTGACAGGGAAAATCACATCTTCTGAGTTGGGACAGGAGTTGCTTGAGGAAATCGACTCTAAGGTTTCTCAGGAGGCTGTTGATTCTATCTATCAGCAGATGGAGGAAAGCCTCAAAGATCTCGATGACAAGTTGACGGCGGCAGATCAGAGACTAGAAGAAGCGCAAAACGGGCTTAAAACGGAAGTGTCCGGCACTTTGGATAAGGTCAATGACGCTCTGCAACAGGTTGAAGATTCCAATGCGGCTTTAGTTGAGTTACAGGAAACTGTATCCGAGCAGGGCAAAGCCGTAGCTGGCGCGGTCGAAGCAGCTCATGCAGCACTCGATAATGCTTCTGCATTGATTGCCGAAGAACGTGAGGCCCGAGTAGAAGGCGATATGGCGAACGCCAAACAGATTGAGGCGATGAAGTCTTCTGTTGACGATAGCGTTGCTGCTGTTGAAGAGATGAAGAAAACTGTGGCCGAAGTCGAGCGAGCCAGCGCGGAAGTAACCACCAATATTGAGGCATTGGCCAAAACCAATATCGATCTCGCTCTGCGTCAGGATGAAGACCAGCACAAGCAGATGGTCAATAACGCGAAGATCGCAACCACTCAGAAGACGTTTGCCGACGATATGTCTGCAATGGCCTCGAAAGTGGAAGAGATCCGCGCAGAAATTGGTGAAGATATTCGCGCTTCTATCACTGAAGAAACGACGGCTCGTGTTGAGGCTGATAAGGCTATTGCGACCCAAATAACCAAGCTTGAAGCTCAGATTAACGACGATATCGCTGCGGCAATTGTGACCGAACAAGAGGCTCGTGCAACAGCGGATGAGTCGTTGTCGAAGCAGATCACAACATTGCAAGCGAAGGTTGAGGGAGATATCAGCGCGGCGCTGGCCGAAGAGCAGATTGCAAGAGCGACCGCCGACGAATCGTTGGCGCAACAAATCACAACACTAAAGGCCCAAACAGGCGCCGACATTAAGGCGGCTATTGCGGAAGAAACGAAAGCCAGAACCGATGCCGACTCTGCGCTGGCAGGGCAAATCACCAATTTGCAGGCTCAGACAGGAAAAGATATCAGTGCCGCTATTACTTCTGAAGCAACCGCACGCGCGGAAGCCGATAAAGCACTAGGTGGTCGTATTGATACGATTAAGGCTGAAGTAGACGGCAACTCGGCAACTATCCAGCAGCAGGCCCAGGCAATTGCCGATACCAACAAAAAGGTTTCGACAGCGTGGACGCTTAAAATGGAGACTTCCACGAGCGGTGGCCAGAAATATGTTGCCGGTATCGCGCTGGGCATTGATAGCACAGGTCTTTCTCAGTTCCTTGTTCAAGCAGACCGCTTTGGTCTTGTGAACTCGGTTAACGGGAAAATCACCACACCGTTTGTGGTCGAAAACAGCGTTGCTTACATGAACGGCGCTTTTATCAAGGATGGAACAATCACCAACGCCAAAGTTGGCGACCTACAGTCCACCAACTTTGTCTCTGGCCGTTCAGGATGGCGCTTTGGGAAAAATGGCGTGCTGGAGATCAACGGCAATAGTGGCGGTAACGGTCGTCTGGTCATCAACGGCCAGCGTATCGATGTCTATGACGACAACAACGTTCTCCGGGTGAGGATTGGGCTTCTTTGACAGTAGAAATATTTCTTCATATCGGTAAAAATAAGTAGGTACTTACTTAATGACGGGCAAGGATGCCCGTCTTATCAAGGAGCGAATATGTGGTACAGGGAAGGTACTATCACATTTACACAGGGGAGTGACACACTCACCGGCACCGGTACGTTCTGGAACGTTACCGCGAATGGTGTGCTGCCGGGCATGATTGTCATTGGCCCTGATAACAAACTGCACGAAATTAAGCGCGTACTCAATGACACCAGCCTGCTGCTGGTGGAGCCGTATTCAGGCGAAACCCAGACGGAAGTTCCGTGCCGCATCATTACAACCTATGAGGGCGATTTAACGCAGTTCAGCGCACGTTTTACCGCGCTAATGACCCGTATGTCAGCCGACTCGAAGACGATGCGCAGCTGGTTGACAGCTGTTGATGAGGTCACGCTTGAGCGTGAAGACGGTACGGAAGTGACCGTGAAGTCGCTGACGCAGATCGTCAATGAGCACAATGCCAATCAGCAATGGTACAAAGACAATACCGACGCTATCGATGCCGCTGGTGAAAAGGCCAAAGCAGCCGCTGCCAGTGCTGCGGCCGCTGCGGAAAGCGCCAATACAGCGACGACCAAAGCCACCGAAGCAAGCCAGAGTGCTACCGCCGCAGCTGCATCAGAAAGCGCTGCCGGTGTAAGTGCATCCGCTGCCAAAACGTCTGAAACCAATGCTGAAAGCCTCAAGGTCGATGCTGCTGCGTCTGCCGCGACAGCGTCTGCCAAAGCGACTGAAGCTGGTGAATCAGCCACGAGTGCCGCGGCATCCAAAGATGCGGCTAAAGCATCTGAAGCTCAGGCTGCGACCAGTGCATCCGAAGCCTCTGCTTCAGCGTCTGCTGCGTCTGACTCTGCTGCTGCTGCAAAAACCTCTGAAACCAATGCCTCTGCCTCAGAGCAGGCCGCCGCTGGTAGTGCAGCTGATGCGCTGGCCTCGAAAAATGCGGCTAAGGAGTCAGAAACTCATGCTGCTTCGAGCGCCGGGGAGTCGGTGGCCAGTGCTGCTGCGGCCAAAGTTTCAGAAACCAACGCCGACGCATCGCAGAAGGCTGCTGCTGAGAGTGAATCTGCCGCAGGTCTGAGTGCCGAGGCTGCGGCTAATAGTGCTTCGGCATCTGGCGAATACGCTGATGCTGCGTTAGCCAGCAAAGAAGCCGCTGCATTGAGCGCAGGTGAAGCTAAGAAGTCAGAGACGAGTGCAGCTGCGTCGGCAACAACAGCGGCAGATTCTCTGGCTGGGATAGAAGTCAAAGCGAATGAGGCGGCTGAGTCCGCTGTGCTCGCATCGAAGAAGGCAACCGAGGCGTCAACCTCCGCGGGTGAAGCAAAAATATCCCAAACAAAAGCGAAAGAGTCTGAGGATAAGGCGTATGAGTATGCTCAGAATGCCCAATCAAGTGTAGCGAGCGTGAAGTGGAAAGGGACTTCCGCAGAGATGGACCTAACTACCGATTCGCCTAAATGGGTGAAGATTTCGCGCGCACGTATGCCGCAGTCGACCAGCACCGTTTATATCGAGATCATTGGCGGTGCGGGATATGAAGTCAACAGCCCTTATCAGGCGGCAATGGCCGACATAGTGCTTCGAACAGCTAGTGGCGATCCGCGTGGCCTGAATGTAGTTACCTATCGCACAATGGATTCTGCCGTGCAGAACGTAGCCACTGTGAACACCGATGAGGACAACTACGATATCTATCTGAATGCCGGTGCGGGTGCTCAGAAGCTGATTGTTAACCTTCAGTTCTCTGGCGCAGCGGTAGAGACCCTGGAAGTTTTTGAGGTTCTGGATACGCTACCGGAAAACGCCGTTGTGGGAGTTGTTTATCATCGTGTGCTTTCCGATGCAGATGGCTCTATTACCGGATCGCTCATGGGTAACGCAAGTTCAGCGACTGTACTGCAGACCGCTCGCAGCATCGGTGGCGTATTGTTCGATGGCAGCAAAGATATCGTGCTTCCGGGGGTGAATGCTCAGGGCAACCAGAGTACTTCCGGTAACGCTGCAACGGCGAGCAAGCTCCAGATCGCTCGTAGTATCGGAGGTGTGTCTTTCGATGGCTCCGCAGATATCAATCTACCAGGCGTAAATACATCGGGTAATCAGAATACTTCCGGTAATGCAGCCACAGCGACGAAGCTGCAGGCGGCCCGAAAAATTGGTG
>NZ_JBFQGA010000013.1:0-106403 GCF_040932435.1 Kluyvera sp. STS39-E
CAAATAGTGAAGAAGCCCATCCTAACGGATGGGCTTTTTTGCGTCTGTGGTCTGGGGAAATGGCATTAACGGCTCATGGTGTAGGCCTGATAAGCACAGCGCCATCAGGCACGCCTAGTGTAGATTGCCTGATGGCGGCTTCGCCTTATCCGGCCTACGAGATATTTATCGTTGCCCCTGGTCGTAGCGTAGATGTAGCAGCGGATAAGGCCGCCCATGATCGTCCGTTTCTGACCGTCCAGTCACGACAAATCCCATCTTCTGATAGAACCCTACCGCCTGCGTATTCTGCGCATTTACATCCGTGGTCAGATCAGGAATGCTTGCGAGTGCGTGCTCAACCAGCTGACGTCCCACACCACCGCCTCGGGCATCAGGATCGACAAACAACGCCTCTAAGTGATGTTCCGACAGCAGCATAAATGCAACGGGACTATCATCGTCATCGACGGTCACCCACAGGGGCGCATCGGGTAAAAATTCGCGCACCTGTACTTCAATTTCAGCCCTATCCTGTATGGAGAGAAAGTCATGCGTTGCATCAACCGCACGACACCATATAGAGATAAGCTTTTCACTTTCATGACGTTGAGAGCGTCTTATCATCATTGTTGAGCTTCCTTTAGAATCGATTCCGCATTGTAGCTTAAGGGTGGTTGAAACTTTCTCACCTTCCTCATGCAGGCTCGACATTTTGTTTAAATCTGGGTATCGTTAGCTGTCTGGAAGTCTAAACGTTTATACGTATGCTGTGAGGTAATAAGGTTATGCCGATTCGGGTGCAGGACGAGCTACCAGCCGTCGAGTTTTTGCGTGATGAAAACGTCTTTGTGATGACGGCATCGCGTGCAACAGGTCAGGAAATTCGTCCATTAAAGGTACTGATCCTTAATCTGATGCCAAAAAAGATTGAGACTGAAAACCAATTCTTGCGTCTGCTATCGAACTCTCCGCTGCAGTTGGACATCCAGCTACTGCGTATTGATGCACGAGAGTCGCGCAACACGCCGACAGAGCATCTTAATAACTTTTACTGTAATTTCGACGACATTCGCCACGAGAACTTCGATGGTCTGATCGTGACCGGCGCACCGCTGGGGCTGGTTGAGTTTAATGATGTCGCCTACTGGCCACAGATCCAGCAGGTGCTGGAATGGGCCAAAGATCACGTCACCTCCACGCTGTTTGTCTGTTGGGCAGTGCAGGCTGCACTCAATATTCTCTACGGTATTCCCAAGCAAACACGCAACGATAAACTCTCCGGCGTTTATGAACACCATATTCTTCATCCGCACGCCCTGTTAACGCGCGGCTTTGATGATGCATTTCTCGCTCCCCATTCACGCTATGCCGACTTCCCGGCGCAGCTAATTCGTGACTACACCGATCTTGAGATCCTCGCAGAAACTGCGGACGGCGATGCTTATCTGTTTGCCAGTAAAGACAAGCGCATTGCTTTTGTCACCGGCCATCCTGAATATGACGCTCACACTCTGGCGAGCGAGTTTTTCCGCGATGTAGATGCCGGCCTTAGCCCGGAAATACCGTACAACTATTTCCCGAAAGATGACCCCCAAAACAAACCGCACGCGACCTGGCGTAGCCATGGAAATCTGCTGTTTGCCAACTGGCTCAACTACTACGTCTATCAGATCACACCATACGATCTGCGGAATATGAATCCAACGCTGGATTGATCCACTGCCCCTCACGATCCTAAAGCGTTTCAGCATCCTCAATCAGGCACCTTCGGGTGCCTTTTTTGTTTCCGAAATAAACCCCAGTTAATAAATAATTTTTAATCTGTTATTAATCAATATTTTGCATTTATTTTTAATTAAAAATGGAAATCGTTTTTGATTTTTATTTTTTATTGATTAGGCTTAAAAACGTTGGGCGAAAAAACGACAACGATCGTTTGCCCATCCCGCGGGGAAACTATTCGGATCATTAACGAGGAGCTGCACCATGACACAACAGGCCACAACAACCGATGAACTGGCTTTTCTGAAGCCCTCAGGCGACCAGGAGCAGCAGGTTCTGACTGCGGAAGCGGTGGAGTTTTTGACTGAACTGGTGACCCTGTTTACGCCAAAACGCAACAAGCTGCTGGCCGCCCGCATCCAGCAGCAGCAGGATATCGACGATGGTAAGCTTCCTGACTTTATTTCGGAAACCGCTTCCATTCGTGATTCTCATTGGACCGTTCGCGGCATCCCAGCAGATTTACAGGATCGTCGTGTAGAAATTACCGGGCCCGTTGAGCGCAAAATGGTGATCAACGCAATGAATGCCAACGTAAAAGTCTTTATGGCCGACTTTGAAGACTCGCTGGCCCCCGATTGGAACAAAGTTGTTGAAGGGCAAATCAACCTGCGCGATGCCGTCAACGGCACCATCAGCTACACCAATGAAGCCGGGAAAATTTACCAGCTCAAACCGGACCCGGCCGTTCTCGTTTGCCGCGTACGCGGCCTGCATCTGCCTGAAAAACATGTCACTTGGCGCGGCGAAGCGATCCCTGGCAGCCTGTTTGATTTTGCGCTCTACTTTTTCCACAACCACAAAGCGCTGCTGGAAAAAGGCAGTGGCCCGTACTTTTACCTGCCGAAAACGCAGGCCTGGCAGGAAGCAGCTTGGTGGAACGACGTGTTCAGCTACGCGGAAAATCGCTTTAACCTGCCACGCGGCACCATTAAAGCGACGCTGCTGATTGAAACGCTGCCGGCCGTTTTCCAGATGGATGAAATCCTGCACGCCCTGCGTGACCATATTGTTGGTCTGAACTGCGGCCGCTGGGACTACATCTTCAGCTATATAAAAACATTGAAGAATCACCCGGATCGCGTCCTGCCTGACCGTCAGGTGGTGACGATGGATAAAGCCTTCCTTAGCGCCTATTCGCGTCTGCTGATCAAAACCTGCCACAAGCGCGGTGCGTTTGCGATGGGTGGCATGGCAGCGTTTATTCCTAGCAAAGATGCTGAGCGCAACGCGCAGGTGCTGAACAAAGTCAAAGCGGATAAATCGCTGGAGGCCAATAACGGTCACGACGGCACTTGGGTAGCCCATCCGGGACTGGCTGATACCGCAATGGCGGTATTTAACGAGGTGCTGGGTGAACGTCCAAACCAGCTGTCGGTATCGCGTGCTGACGATGCACCCATTACTGCGAAAGAGCTGCTGACCCCGTGTGATGGTGAACGCACCGAAGAGGGTATGCGCGCCAATATTCGCGTTGCCGTGCAGTACATCGAGGCTTGGATTTCCGGCAATGGCTGCGTACCGATTTATGGTCTGATGGAAGATGCAGCCACCGCTGAAATCTCCCGAACCTCTATCTGGCAATGGATCCATCATCAGAAAACGCTCAGCAACGGCAAGCCGGTCACCAAGCCGCTGTTCCGTCAAATGCTGACCGAAGAGCTGCTGGTTATCAAAGATGAGCTGGGCGATGCCCGCTTCAACGGCGGCCGTTTCGACGATGCCGCACGCCTGATGGAGCAAATTACCACCTCCGACGAACTGATCGACTTCCTGACCCTGCCGGGCTACCGCCTGCTGGCTTAATTCACCACATAACAATATGGAGCATCTGCACATGAAAACCCGTACTCAGCAAATCGAAGAATTACAAAAAGAGTGGACGCAGCCTCGTTGGGAAGGCATCAACCGCCCGTATAGCGCGGAAGAGGTGGTGAAATTACGTGGCTCGGTCAATCCGGAATACACCTTGGCACAGCTGGGCGCGGCCAAAATGTGGCGCTTGCTGCATGGTGAATCGAAAAAAGGCTACGTGAATAGTCTTGGCGCACTGACCGGCGGTCAGGCGCTGCAGCAGGCGAAAGCAGGCATCGAGGCAATTTATCTCTCCGGCTGGCAAGTGGCGGCAGACGCAAACTTGGCATCCAGCATGTATCCAGACCAGTCCCTGTACCCGGCAAACTCAGTACCGGCGGTCGTCGATCGGATCAACAACTCGTTTAGCCGTGCCGATCAGATCCAATGGGCGAATGGCATTGAACCGAACGATCCGCGCTATGTGGATTATTTCCTGCCGATTGTTGCCGACGCTGAAGCCGGTTTTGGTGGCGTACTGAATGCCTTTGAACTGATGAAGTCGATGATTGCAGCCGGTGCAGCGGCGGTACACTTCGAAGATCAGCTGGCGTCAGTGAAGAAGTGTGGTCACATGGGGGGTAAGGTGCTGGTACCAACCCAGGAAGCCATTCAGAAACTGGTTGCAGCGCGCCTGGCGGCTGACGTGATGGGCGTACCGACGCTGCTGATAGCACGCACCGATGCGGATGCGGCCGACTTAATCACCTCCGATTGCGATCCGTACGACAGCGGCTTTATCACCGGCGAACGCACCAGCGAAGGCTTCTACCGCACGCAGGCGGGCATTGAGCAAGCGATCAGCCGTGGCCTGGCCTATGCGCCGTATGCCGACCTGGTGTGGTGCGAAACCTCCACCCCGGATCTGGAACTGGCCAAACGCTTCGCGGACGCTATCCATGCGAAATATCCGGGCAAATTGCTGGCCTACAACTGTTCTCCGTCGTTCAACTGGCAGAAGAAGCTGGATGACAAAACCATCGCCAGCTTCCAGCAGCAGCTGTCTGACATGGGCTACAAATACCAGTTCATCACCCTGGCGGGCATCCACAGCATGTGGTTCAACATGTTCGATCTGGCACACGCCTATGCGCAGGGCGAGGGGATGAAGCACTACGTTGAGAAGGTTCAGCAGCCAGAGTTTGCGGCAGCGAAAGATGGCTACACCTTTGTCTCCCACCAGCAGGAAGTGGGGACCGGCTACTTCGATAAGGTCACCACCATTATCCAGGGCGGAGCCTCTTCGGTAACAGCGCTGACCGGTTCCACCGAAGAATCACAGTTCTGATGGCTGCCGGATGGCGCTTGCGCTTATCCGGTCAAGCGGGTTGATGCCCGGTGGCGCTGCGCTTACCGGGCCTACAATGTAGGCCGGATAAGGCGATAGCCGTCATCCGGCAAACGGGAGCGAAAAATGTCGCGTGGCCTGGAATTACTGATCGCTCAAACCATCTTGCAGGGCTTTGACGCCCAGTACGGCCGATTTCTGGAAGTGACTTCCGGCGCGCAGCAGCGTTTTGAACAGGCCGACTGGCATGCGGTGCAGCAGGCGATGAAAAGCCGTATCCATCTGTACGACCACCACGTGGGGTTGGTGGTTGAACAGCTGCGCTGCATTACCGATGGCAAAAGTACCGATGCTAATTTTCTGCTACAGGTGAAGGCGCAGTATACGCGCCTGTTGCCTGACTATCCTCGCTTCGAGATTGCGGAGAGCTTCTTTAACTCCGTCTATTGCCGGTTATTTGACCACCGCTCGCTTAGTCCTGAGCGGTTGTTTATTTTCAGTTCGCAGCCTGAGCGCCGCTTTCGCGCCATTCCCCGGCCGCTGGCAAAAGACTTCTTCCCGGAAAATGGCTGGGAAGCGGTTATCTTTAAGATGCTCAGCGATCTGCCGCTGCGTCTGCCATGGCAGAACAAATTTCGCGATGTCGGCTACATCATGGCGCATCTTAGTGAAACGCTGGATGTAGAGACTCTGCGCCACTCGCGCCTCCAGATTGCCAACGAATTATTTTACCGCAACAAGGCTGCTTGGCTGATTGGCAAGCTGATAACGCCTGACGGCACGCTGCCGTTTTTAGTGCCTATTCATCGCACTGATGAAGGGGAGCTGTTTGTCGACACCTGTTTAACCACCACGGAAGAGGCCAGCATCGTTTTCGGCTTCGCCCGTTCCTATTTTATGGTTTATGCGCCGCTGCCAGCTGCGCTGGTTGAATGGCTGCGAGAGATCCTGCCGGGCAAAACCACCGCCGAGCTGTATATGGCGATTGGCTGCCAAAAGCACGCTAAAACAGAAAGTTACCGTGAATATCTGAACTATATCGCCAGCGCTGACGAGCAATTCATTGAAGCGCCGGGCATTCGTGGCATGGTGATGCTGGTGTTTACGCTGCCGGGTTTCGACCGGGTATTCAAAATCATCAAAGATAAGTTTGCGCCGCAAAAAGAGATGTCTGCCGCCCACGTGCGCGCCTGCTACCAACTGGTCAAAGAACACGACAGGGTCGGGCGCATGGCCGACACGCAGGAGTTTGAGAATTTTGTGCTGGAAAAGCGGCAAATTGACCCGGCATTGATGGCGCTGTTATTGCAAGAAGCGTCGGGGAAAATCGTCGATATGGGCGATAAAATCGCGATTAGCCATCTCTACATTGAACGCCGGATGGTGCCATTGAATATTTGGCTAGAGCGAGTGGAAGGGCAGCAATTGCGCGATGCCATTGAAGAGTACGGCAACGCTATCCGCCAGCTTGCCGCTGCCAATATTTTCCCCGGCGACATGCTGTTTAAAAACTTTGGCGTTACCCGTCACGGTCGCGTGGTGTTCTACGATTACGATGAAATTTGCTACATGACGGAGGTGAACTTCCGCCATATCCCACCACCGCGCTATCCGGAGGATGAACTCTCCAGCGAGCCGTGGTACAGCGTGTCACCCGGTGATGTTTTCCCGGAAGAATTTCGCCACTGGCTGTGCGCCGACCCGCGTATTGGGCCGCTATTTGAAGAGATGCACGCTGACTTATTCTGCGCTGACTACTGGCGCGGCCTGCAAACGCGAATTAAAAACGGCCATGTGGAGGATGTTTACGCCTACCGCCGCCGCCAGCGATTCAGTATCCGTTATGATGCCGACCGTAGGCCGGATAAGGCGCCTGCGCCGCCATCCGGCAATGTGCGACGAACTGCCTGATGGCGCGTTGCTTATCTGGCCTACCGATTTTGCCCCATCAGCGATGGGGCATTTTTATTAGCGAATTCCACCGTAGGCTAAGGTGACCTCTTTCGCCGCCTTAATCACCATTGCGCCAAACTCGGTCACGCGGTCATCGGTAATACGGGAAATCGGGCCGGAAATTGAAATCGCCGCAAATGGCTCGCGATGCTCGTCATAAATACACGCCGCCACGCAGCGTAGCCCCAGCGCATGTTCTTCATCATCAAACGAATAGCCGCGTTTACGCGTTTGAGCGAGGTCGTCCTTCAAATGCAATGGCGACACCAGCGTTGCGTGGGTGTAGGCATGCAGCCCTTTGCGGTGCAGCAGCCCGGTCACTTGCTCTTCGCTTAGCTGCGACAAAAATGCCTTGCCCGCTCCGGAGGCATGCATGGGCAGCTTGCCGCCGATAGGCGCGGACATGCGCATTAGCTGCGTACACTGCACCTGGTCGATGATGATGGCCTGATGATCGCTCTTATCGAGCACCGCCAGATTCACCGTCTCACCGGAATCCTCCATCAGCGAGCGTAAAATGGGATGGACAATAGCCAGCAAATTGCGGCTTTGCAGGAAGCTGCTGCCGACGATAAAAGCATGTGCGCCCACCGCCCAGTGGCCCAAATCACCGACTTGGCGGACGAATCCCAACTGCTGCATGGTGGTCAGCAAACGGTGAGTGGTGGAGTTAGGTAGCCCGGCCTGCTGTGCCAGTTCGGTCAGTGCGACGCTATTGTGAGATTCGGCAATCCATTCCAGCAGTTTTAAGCCGCGAGTCAGTGATTGTACTTGGCCGGTCGCAGGGGCGGCAGCGGCAGCGGGCTTTCTACCGCGTTTGGCAGGAACGTTGGCAACCATCGCAACTCCTTTCTGTATCGTGGAAATTGTTTTCGTTTTTATTGATTATAATACAACCGTTCGACTTACTGCTCCGATGAGTCATGTTGAACTTGTCTCATGTAGACGGTTGTTTCCTTTTCCGCCACCCCGGTTTATGCCAGTATGCCTTATTGCTATTTTTCTCTGGGTTTCGTTGAGCGTTGTCGGGAGTGTCTGTGAGCAGCAAAGTGAATCAACTGCGTGAGCAGTTAAATGAACGTATTTTGGTTCTGGACGGGGGCATGGGCACCATGATCCAGGGCTATCGTCTGAGCGAACAGGACTTCCGTGGCGAACGCTTCGCCGATTGGCCCTGCGACCTGAAGGGCAACAACGACCTGCTGGTGCTCAGCAAGCCGGAGGTGATCGCTGCTATCCACCATGCTTATTTTGAAGCAGGCGCGGATATCATCGAGACCAACACCTTTAACTCGACGACCATCGCGATGGCGGATTACCAGATGGAATCCCTGTCGGCGGAGATTAACTTTGCGGCGGCCAAACTGGCGCGCGCCAGCGCAGACGAATGGACGGCACGCACGCCGAACAAACCGCGCTACGTCGCGGGCGTGCTTGGCCCCACTAACCGCACCGCCTCTATCTCCCCGGATGTTAACGATCCGGCGTATCGCAATGTGACCTTTGATCAACTGGTAGCGGCCTATCGTGAATCCACCAAAGCGTTGGTGGAGGGCGGCAGTGACCTGATCCTGATTGAAACCGTCTTCGACACCCTGAATGCCAAGGCCGCCATATTCGCGGTAAAAGAAGAATTTGAAGCGCTGGGCGTTGACCTGCCGATTATGATTTCCGGCACCATCACCGATGCTTCCGGGCGCACGCTCTCCGGCCAGACGACCGAGGCCTTCTACAACTCGCTGCGCCACGCGGACGCGCTGACCTTCGGCCTGAACTGCGCATTAGGGCCAGACGAGCTACGCCAGTACGTGCAGGAGCTGTCGCGCATTGCCGAATGCTACGTCACCGCGCACCCGAACGCCGGGCTACCGAACGCTTTCGGCGAATACGATCTCGATGCCGATACCATGGCGGCGCAAATCCGCGAATGGGCAGCGTCAGGCTTCCTGAACATCGTCGGCGGCTGCTGTGGCACCACGCCGGAGCATATCGCCGCCATGAGCCGGGCGGTTGAAGGCCTGCCACCGCGTAAGCTGCCGGATCTGCCGGTTGCCTGCCGTCTGTCTGGCCTGGAGCCGCTGAATATTGGCGACGACAGCCTGTTCGTCAACGTTGGCGAACGTACCAACGTTACCGGTTCGGCGAAGTTTAAGCGGTTGATCAAAGAAGAAAAATATAATGAAGCGCTGGACGTGGCCCGCCAGCAGGTGGAAAGCGGCGCGCAGATTATCGATATCAACATGGATGAGGGGATGCTCGATGCCGAAGCGGCGATGGTGCGCTTCCTCAACCTGATTGCCGGCGAGCCTGATATAGCCCGCGTGCCGATTATGATCGACTCCTCCAAATGGGAGGTTATCGAAAAAGGGCTGAAGTGTATTCAGGGCAAAGGCATTGTTAACTCCATCTCGATGAAAGAGGGCGTTGAGCCGTTTATCCATCATGCGAAAAAGGTGCGCCGCTACGGTGCGGCCGTGGTGGTGATGGCCTTTGATGAGCAAGGCCAGGCCGATACCCGCGCACGTAAAATCGAGATTTGCCGCCGGGCGTACAAAATTCTGACCGAAGAGGTGGGCTTCCCGCCGGAAGATATTATCTTCGATCCGAATATTTTCGCCGTGGCGACCGGCATTGAAGAGCACAACAACTATGCGCAGGACTTTATCGGCGCCTGTGAAGACATTAAACGCGAGTTGCCGCACGCGCTGATCTCCGGCGGTGTCTCCAACGTGTCGTTCTCGTTCCGTGGTAACGACCCGGTGCGCGAGGCCATCCACGCGGTGTTCCTCTACTACGCCATTCGCAACGGCATGGACATGGGCATTGTCAACGCCGGCCAACTGGCGATTTACGATGATCTACCGGCTGAACTGCGTGATGCTGTAGAAGATGTGGTGCTTAACCGTCGTGACGACGGCACCGAGCGTCTGCTGGACCTGGCGGAAAAATATCGCGGCAGTAAAACCGATGACACCGCGAACGCCCAGCAGGCGGAATGGCGCAGCTGGGACGTCAGAAAGCGCCTCGAATACTCGCTGGTGAAAGGCATCACCGAATTTATCGAACTGGATACTGAAGAAGCCCGCCAGCAGGCCACGCGCCCGATTGAGGTGATCGAAGGGCCGCTGATGGACGGGATGAACGTGGTCGGTGACCTGTTTGGCGAAGGCAAAATGTTCCTGCCGCAGGTGGTGAAATCCGCTCGCGTGATGAAACAAGCGGTGGCCTACCTTGAACCGTACATCGAAGCCAGCAAAGAAAAAGGCTCGAGCAACGGCAAGATGGTCATCGCCACCGTGAAGGGCGATGTACACGATATCGGCAAAAACATCGTCGGCGTGGTGCTGCAGTGTAATAACTACGAGATTATCGATCTCGGCGTGATGGTGCCTGCGGAGAAAATCCTCAGAACCGCCCGCGAAGTGAACGCCGATCTGATTGGCCTCTCGGGGCTTATCACCCCGTCGCTGGATGAAATGGTCAACGTGGCGAAGGAGATGGAGCGTCAGGGGTTCACCTTGCCGCTGCTGATTGGCGGCGCGACCACCTCAAAAGCGCACACGGCGGTGAAAATCGAGCAGAACTACAGCGGGCCGACGGTCTACGTGCAGAACGCCTCGCGCACCGTGGGCGTGGTAGCGGCGCTGCTGTCGGATACGCAGCGCGATGATTTTGTGGCCCGCACCCGCAAAGAGTACGAAACCGTGCGCATCCAGCACGCGCGTAAAAAGCCGCGCACCCCACCGGTTACGCTGGCGGCGGCCCGTGAAAACGATCTGGCGTTTGACTGGGAAAACTATACGCCGCCGGTGGCGCATCGCCTCGGCGTGCAGGAAGTGGAAGCCAGCATCGAAACGCTGCGTAACTACATCGACTGGACGCCGTTCTTTATGACCTGGTCGCTGGCCGGTAAATATCCGCGCATTCTTGAAGATGAAGTGGTGGGAGAAGAGGCTAAGCGTCTGTTTAAAGATGCCAACGACATGCTGGACATGTTAAGCGCCGAGAAGTCGCTGAATCCACGCGGCGTCGTGGGACTATTCCCAGCTAACCGTGTCGGCGATGATGTCGAAATCTACCGCGATGAGACGCGCACCCACGTGCTGACCGTGAGCCGCCATCTGCGCCAGCAAACGGAAAAAGTGGGCTTTGCCAACTACTGCCTGTCTGACTTTGTCGCACCAAAACACTCTGGCAAAGCGGACTATATTGGCGCCTTCGCGGTGACCGGCGGTCTGGAAGAAGATGCACTGGCTGATGCCTATGAAGCCCAGCACGATGATTACAACAAGATCATGGTGAAGGCGCTTTCCGACCGTCTGGCGGAGGCATTTGCCGAATATCTTCACGAGCGCGTGCGTAAGGTTTACTGGGGCTATGCGCCAAATGAAAATTTGAGCAACGAAGAACTTATCCGCGAGAACTACCAGGGCATTCGCCCGGCGCCAGGCTATCCTGCCTGCCCGGAACACACCGAAAAAGGTACCATCTGGGAACTGTTAGATGTGGAAACCCACACCGGAATGAAGCTGACCGAATCCTTCGCTATGTGGCCTGGAGCCTCGGTTTCCGGCTGGTACTTCAGCCATCCGGACAGTAAGTACTACGCGGTGGCGCAGATCCAGCGCGACCAGGTGGAAGACTACGCGCAGCGTAAGGGGATGAGCGTGGCGGAAGTCGAGCGCTGGCTGGCGCCAAACCTTGGCTACGACGCTGACTGATTCACATAATCGTCATCTTTCCTTACAACTAACAGGGCGCTCAATGAGCGCCCTGTCTCTTTATTGGGCGTAAACCCTTATACTGAAAGGAGGCTCTGTGAGCGGTTTGCCGGATGGCGGCGTGAACGCCTAATCCGGGCTACGGATTTTGTAGGCCTGATAAGCGCAGCGCCATCAGGCATGATGCCAACACCACGAGCCTCTGGAACCTATAACAATAAGGAGAAACTGATTCCGTGTTAACTCTGCTACATCTGCTTTCTGCCGTCGCCTTGCTGGTGTGGGGCACTCATATTGTCCGTACCGGCGTGATGCGCGTCTTTGGTGCGCGCTTGCGCACCGTGCTTAGCCGCAGCGTGGAGAAAAAGCCGCTGGCCTTCTGTGCGGGCATCGGCGTTACCGCGCTGGTGCAAAGCAGCAACGCCACCACCATGCTGGTGACCTCATTTGTCGCTCAGGACTTGGTCGCCCTGACGCCTGCGCTGGTGATTGTGCTCGGCGCCGACGTGGGCACCGCGCTGATGGCGCGTATCCTGACTTTCGACCTCTCTTGGTTATCGCCGCTGCTGATTTTTATAGGCGTGACCTTCTTCCTCGGCCGCAAGCAAACTCGGGAAGGGCAACTGGGGCGCGTGGGGATTGGTCTTGGCCTGATCCTGCTGGCGCTGGAGCTTATTGTGCAGGCGGTCACGCCCATCACGCAGGCCAACGGCGTGCAGGTTATCTTTGCCTCGCTGACCGGCGATATTCTGCTGGATGCGTTGATTGGCGCCGTGTTTGCGATAATCAGCTACTCAAGCCTAGCGGCGGTGTTGTTAACCGCCACGCTGACTACCGCAGGTGTCATCTCCTTCCCGGTCGCGTTGTGTCTGGTGATTGGTGCCAACCTTGGCTCCGGCCTGCTGGCGATGATTAACAACAGCGCCGCCAACGCCGCTGCGCGCCGCGTGGCGCTCGGTAGCCTGCTGTTTAAGCTGGTGGGCAGCCTGCTGATATTGCCGTTCGTTCATGTGCTGGCCACCACGCTGCAAAAACTGCCGCTGCCGGAATCCGAGTTGGTTATCTACTTCCATGTTTTCTACAACCTTTTCCGCTGCGTGGCGATGGTGCCGTTTGCGGAGCCGATGGCGCGTCTGTGTAAACGTCTTATTCGTGATGAACCCGAGCTTGATGGCAACTTGAAGCCAAAACATCTCGATCCGACAGCGCTGGATACTCCAACGCTGGCGCTGGCCAACGCTGCCCGTGAAACGCTGCGTATTGGCGATGCGACGGAACAGATGATGGAAGGGTTGAAGAAGGTGATGAACGGTGAGCCGCGCGAAGAGAAAAACCTGCGCAAGCAGGCGGACGATATCAACGTGCTGTATACCGCCATCAAACTCTATCTGGCGCGGATGCCAAAAGATGAACTGGCAGAAGAGGAGTCTCGCCGCTGGGCCGAGATTATCGACATGTCGCTCAACCTCGAACAGGCGTCGGACATTCTTGAACGTATGGGTAGTGAGATTGCTGACAAATCATTGGCTGCGCGCCGGGCTTTTTCGGTGGAGGGGCTAAAAGAACTGGATGGGTTGCATGAGCTGCTGCTTGGTAATCTGCAACTGGCGATGTCGGTTTTCTTCTCTGGTGACGTCACTAGCGCGCGTAGGTTACGCCGCAGCAAGCATCGCTTCCGCATTATGAATCGTCGCTATGCGCATGCGCACGTTGACCGTCTGCATCAGCAAAACGTGCAGAGCATTGAAACCAGTACTCTGCACTTGGCGCTGCTGGGCGATATGCTACGTCTGAACTCGCTATTCTGCTCGGTAGCCTACAGTGTGCTCGAGCAGCCTGACGAAGACGACGATCGCGACGATTACTAACGTTATCAATGCCGGATGGCGGCGTAAACGCCTTATCCGGCCTACAGATCGTGCTCATTGTAGGCCGGATAAGCGCAGCGCCATCCGGCAACACGTTTACACCAACTCCGGGGCGGCCCCAAGCCTCATTTAAAACCGATGCCCCGCCTCCAGCGCTACCGCTTCTTCTCCCGCTCTAAACACGTAAGTGGTGTTCGGCCCGCCGAGGGTCGCGTGTCCCTGCGCCACTTGGATCCAGTTGCCCTCAGGCAGCCCAATCACCGTGAGCTCTGGCGCCACAACCAGTAGCTCGCGAATACGCTGTTCGCGCGTTTCGCCTTTATGGCCTTCCGGTAGGGCATTGGTGAAGTGCGGGTTAATCTGCAATGGGAACAGGCCCAGCGCGTCAAAGCCCTGCGGATCGACAATCGGCATATCGTTGGTGGTACGGATGGTTGGGCAAGCCAGGTTTGAGCCAGCGCTCCAGCCGATGTACAGCGCGCCGCGTTTTACCACGTCGACGATAGGTGCCAGCAGGCCGCGCACACGGCTTTCTTTCAGCAACTGGAAGGTGTTACCGCCACCGACGATAACCAGTTCGGCGTTTTCAATGGCGGAGATAGGATCGGCAACGCTATGGATGCCGGTTACCGTGACGCCCAGCGGTGCAAAAACCGCGGCGGTTTTCGCCGTGTACTCATCCCAAGTCTGGGTGACACCGGCAAACGGAATAAACACCGCCGAGCGGCGACCGTTCAGCTGGCCTGCGATAAGCGGCATGGCGTGTTCCATCCAGGCTTTGCCCGGCAGCGTTGAGTTGCTTAGCAGTAGCAGTTCCATCATTTCTCCCATTAATCACAAAAATTATCAGTCAGGGCAGGATGTTATCACTCAACACCAAGCGGCTCACTGACGAGCTTCACGATGTTGCGGAATGCTGCTCGCAAGAATGAGCAATAGGGCATGACAATGCAGGCTCTGACGCTTAGTTTCCCATTCACTGTCACAGAGTAAGGAATAGGAAATGCTTGCTTATTACGC
The DNA here is from genome assembly GCF_040932435.1 of Kluyvera sp. STS39-E. Classification (NCBI taxonomy): domain Bacteria; kingdom Pseudomonadati; phylum Pseudomonadota; class Gammaproteobacteria; order Enterobacterales; family Enterobacteriaceae; genus Kluyvera; species Kluyvera sp. STS39-E. The sequence goes on from NZ_JBFQGA010000013.1 coordinate 14,469, forward strand.
TAATCTTAGACAAACCATGCGCACTACAATGGGGGTTATCATGCGCACTGTGTCTAGTGCTAAAAAGTCGGTTAATGTCTCTCTGGCACCGGAAATTCTGGAAGAAGCACGTAAACAGAAACTCAATTTGTCGGCGGTACTAACCGAGGCATTACTGGGAAAGTTTCGTGAAAACCAACGCGAAGTATGGCTGCGGGAAAATGAAGAAGCGATCGAATCCGTTAACCAATGGGTTGATGAAAATGGCTCTTTCAGCGACTTCCAAAGGCCATTTTGATGGAACAGTATTGCGCGTACGAAAATCGAGGGAATGGGAAAAAGATATATCCTTATCTCATCAACCTCCAGCACCCTGTAGCGAATGTTTTAAAACATGTGCTGGTGGCTCCGGCTATTACCCTTAAGCAGCTTCCAGGCGGCATTCCGCCGGCTAAGGTCTGTCCGGTGGTGAAGATTGCCGGGCAGGCCTGTGTTGTGATGACGCATATGATGGCGGGAATACCCGCTAATGAGCTGGGCGAGCGGGTTGCCGACCTACAGGCCGACAAAGCCGACCTGCGTGATGCGGTGGAATTTATTCTCAATGGTTACTAGCTAGCAGCGTATTACCCTGCTCGGGCAAACGCCGCCGCCTCGGCAATGAGCGCCTCATCCGGCCGCACGCCGGTGTACATCACAAACTGTTCCACCGCCTGCAGCGCAATCACTTCTGCACCACTAATGGTCTTTTTCCCCAGGCGCTGCGCAAGCTGAATGACCGGCGTGTCCGGCGGCAGCGCCACCACGTCGAACACCACGCTAGCGCGTGTCACCATCGCTTCGCTGTAAGCCAACGCTCCGCTTTCCTGGCCTCCGGCCATGCCGACGGGTGTCACGTTGACCAGAATATCGATGTCGTCCGCTTCTGGCTGTGGCTGCCAGCGGAAACCATACTGGCTTGCCAGCGCGCGGCCGTTTGCTTCATTACGCGCGGCAATAATCACATCGTGAAAACCGGCATCGCGGAACGCAGCAATAACGGCTTTTCCCATGCCGCCGCTACCGCGAATCATCACGCGAGCAGATTTCTCCAACTGATGGCTGGCAATTAGGCTTTGTACCGCAATGTAATCGGTGTTGAACCCGGTTAATTTGCCGTCATCGTTGACGATAGTGTTCACGGAATCGATAGCGTTGGCAGACGGATCGATAGCATCAAGAAATGCCATACAGCTTTCTTTAAACGGCATCGAGACCGCGCAGCCACGAATGCCAAGCGCGCGAACGCCTTTTACCGCCGCCTCAATATCCTGAGTGGTAAACGCTTTATAGATAAAATTCAGCCCTAACTTTTCATACAGATAGTTATGAAAACGGGTACCGAAGTTGCCGGGGCGTCCGGCAAGCGACATGCACAGCTGGGTATCGCGGTTGATCATGGTCATGCCCTCGTAATGTGTTATTGCACTAAAAATTCGGCGGTAGCCCGGTCGGTCACCAAGCCGTTGATGTATTTGCCGCGCAGTGCGCCGAGCAGGGCCGCGTATTTGTCTTCGCCGTAGGCGATGCCAATGGTGTAACGGGCCTGGCGTAGAGTTGCCAGCTCAATCGATAGGGTCTTTTCCTGCATGGCTGTGTGAACGGGTAACCCTGCACTATCGAAGAAGCGTGAGCAGATATCGCCGGCCACCCTGCGGGCAATCAGTTCGTCGCTTTGCTCATTGCCATAGAAAGCCTGCCAGTTTGCGGCGTGGCGAATGGCCGGAGAGCCAATGCCTACGAGCGCCATGTCCAGCCGTTGCCAATATCCTGCGATGTTTTTGAAGTGTTGCGATTGCATAATGCCGTTGCGAAGAACGGTGTTATCTAAAAGCGCAGGAAAATCAGCAAGATGAGAATCTGCCCTTAATCGGCTGGCAGCGCTGTAGGTGAGAGTGTTGACGTGAAAGCGGCTTGGCAATTTGCCCGCAGGTCCACCCACCACCGGCACGCACACGAGCTGGTGGGGCTGGCTGGACTGCGACAGTTGCTCAACCAGCGCGCTGACGCCGCGTCCCCAGCCAAACCCTATCACCATGCCGGGCGATAACAACCTTTCCACGAGCTGGGCGCCATACAGCCCGACGTCGCTCTCCTGCGGCGCCACGACGGCTTCTTTCAGGTTAAATTTCAACTTGAGCTGCTGTTCGAGCCATAGGCTGTCGTTGTAGTCATAGTTGATAGCAATGCTCACGATGCCCAACGCGCGCCCACGTTTTAACAGGCGGCTGATGGTGGTGCGATAGATGCCCAAAGTCTGCGCTATCTGCGCCTGTGTCATATCCTGCTCGTAATAAAGCTGGGCTATTTTTACGATCAGGCGGATATCGTCACTGTTTTCCATCGTGGCGTTGGACTCCTGCACATATGTGCAAAACATAAAAAGAGATTCTCGATCTGGTATATCGCCATCCTATAGCGAGTTCAAGCCTCTTTTGCAGAGAGAGGAAGCAGGCAACCTTGCACGTTTGTGCAAGAATGGGGGGATATTGGCAATGATTTAAAGCGGACCCTTTTTCCACAGCATCAAGGTGAGGTATATTTCGCTTTTACAGGAGAATTTATGCTGCCCGACTCATCAACCCGATTAAATAAATACATCAGCGAAAGCGGAATTTGCTCGCGCCGCGAGGCCGATCGCTATATCGAACAAGGCAATGTGTTCCTTAACGGCAAGCGCGCCACGATTGGCGATCAGGTGAAGCCAGGCGACGTTGTGAAGGTTAACGGTCAGTTGATTGAGCCGCGGGAAGCGGACGATTTAGTGCTGATTGCGCTAAACAAACCTGTCGGCATTGTCAGCACCACCGAAGATGGCGAGCGCGACAACATCGTTGATTTCGTTAACCACAGCAAACGCATCTTCCCGATTGGGCGTCTGGACAAAGACTCGCAGGGGCTGATATTCCTGACCAACCACGGCGATCTGGTGAACAAAATCCTGCGCGCTGGCAACGATCATGAAAAAGAGTATCTGGTGACGGTTGATAAACCGGTAACCGATGACTTTATTCGCGGAATGAGCGCCGGCGTGCCCATTTTGGGGACGGTAACCAAGAAGTGCAAGGTGAAGAAAGAGGCGCCGTTTGTCTTCCGTATCACCCTTGTGCAAGGCCTGAACCGTCAGATTCGCCGCATGTGTGAACACTTCGGTTTTGAGGTCACAAAGCTTGAACGTACGCGCATCATGAATGTCAGCTTGAGCGGCATCCCGCTGGGCGAATGGCGTGATCTGACCGATGACGAACTTATCGATCTGTTTAAATTGATTGAGGGTTCATCGTCGGAAGCCAAACCAAAGACGAAGGCCAAGCCGAAAACTGCGGGCATTAAACGGCCGGTGGTGAAGATGGAAAAAACCAGCGAAAAACCAGCGCGCCCGGCGTCAAACGGTAAACGTTTTGTATCACCGGGGCGTAAAAAGAAAGGGCGTTAACGTCTGCCGCGCGTCGGCGTATTCGCTGACCACGAAAATGAGCTTTCGGTATCGGGTTTATAGGCCTGCTTTTTCTTCAACTGGCGGGCCTTTTTCGCTTCTGCCTCGCGTTCTACCATCAGTTTATCGATGTACTCCTTTTTCACGCTGTTGGTTTCTGCGTTGGTCAGCAGGCGGCCATGCGCAATGCGCGCGCGGTCGAGCAGCGTTTTCAGCTCGCGCTGTTCGCGCTCGGTCATCTCTTTTTGCGTAATACGGGGGAGTGCCATAGGGGTGCCCTCAATCGGATGGTTCACCCAGTGTACGGCAAAGGGAAGAGGCTGTGTAGGCCGGATAAGGCTTTTGCGGCGCCATCCGGCAACGTGCGCGGGCCTGCCAGATGGCGCTGCGCTTATCTGGCCTACAATCGATTGTTATTGATCCTTTTTATTCTTAATCGGTTTTCCTGACCAGTATCCCGCCAGCAGCGAGCCGGACAGGTTATGCCAGACGGAGAACAGCGCGCCTGGCAATGCCGCCAGCGGTCCAAAGTAGATTTTGCCCAGCGCGGCGGCCAGTCCAGAGTTCTGCATCCCGACTTCGATCGCCAGCGTGCGACAGGTCGACTCATCAAAGCCAAACAGGCGTCCGCCCCAGTAACCGCCGAGCAGGCCAATCGTGTTATGCAAAATCACCGCAATAATCACCATAAAGCCAACCGAGGCGATATGCGATGCAGAGCCCGCAACCACCGCGCTGATGATGGCCAGAATGCACACCATGGAGAATGCCGGCAGGTAAGGCTCAACGGCCTTCACCACGCGCGGGAAGAGGTGATGAATCACCAGGCCCAAAGCAATCGGGATCACGACAATTTGCAGGATGCTAAGCAACATGCCCATCACGTCTACTTGGATATGCGCATCCACGTACAGACGCGTAAGCAGCGGCGTGGCGACCACGCCGACCAGCGTTGACACCGATGAAATCGTCACCGACAGAGCGACATCGCCTTTCGCTAAATAGATCATGACGTTAGACGCGGTTCCGCTGGCTACGCTACCGACCAGCACCATCCCGGTGGAAAGCTCCGGTGGCATATGGAACGCCAGCGCCAGCAGCCATGCCGCGAGCGGCATCACCAGATAGTGCAGGAAAATTCCCGCCGCCACCGGCGCAGGACGTGAGAGTACGCGTTTGAAATCGTCCACCTTCAGATGCACGCCCATGCCAAACATAATCAGCATCAGCAGCGAGGGGACAAATGGGCCGATAGGGGTGAAGGTTGTCGGCGTGAAGTAAGCAATAACGGAGAGCAGCAGCGCCCATAGCGGGAACAGCCGGGTGAGTACGGCGAGCATGTTGTATTCCTTGCGATTCAGGTGTGTTGTGTTGTTATAAAAAAGCCGGGTTCGAGCCCGGCTATAGTTATTGTTTATCGCGTGGTGGAATATTATTCAAACAAATTATGATGAAGTTTCTGCACCACCTGCTCGGCTTCAGCGCCCGGCACCAGGAAGCACAGGTTATGGCTGGATGCGCCGTAGCAGATCATGCGGATATTGAACGGCTCCAGCACGCCAAACACCTCTTTGCCGACGCCGCAGGCTTTCGACAGATCGTTACCGATAATCGCTACCAGTGCCAGATTCTCTTCCACTTCTACGCGACACAGCGCCGACAGCTCCATTAGTAGGGACTGGGTCAGCAGCGTGTCACCGGTGGAGGTGGAGCCGGTGGTGTCGAGGGTCAGCGCGACGCTGACTTCGGAGGTGGTGATAAGATCCACCGAGATACTGTGACGCGCCAGAATGCCAAACACTTCCGCAAGGAAGCCGCGGGAATGCAGCATATTTAAGCTGTGCAGCGTTAACAGCGTTTGTTTACGGCGCAGTGCCAGCGCACGGAACAGCGGCGGGTTAGCGGTTTCATTGCATACCAGCGTTCCGCCGGCTTTAGGATCTTTGCTGGAGCCGACGAACACCGGGATATCGCTACGCACGGCGGGCAGCAGAGTGGCCGGGTGCAGGACTTTCGCGCCGAAAGTCGCAAGCTCAGCGGCCTCTTCGAAGGCAATCTCATCAATACGTTTTGCCGCAGGTACGACGCGCGGATCGGTGGTGTAGATGCCCGGAACATCTGTCCAGATATCAACGCGAGTAGCGTGCAGCGCTTCGGCGAGCAGGGCTGCGGTATAGTCGCTGCCGCCACGACCAAGCGTGGTAGTGCGACCTTTGCTTTCGCTGCCGATAAAGCCCTGAGTGATCACCAGACCTTCCTCAAGACGCGGTGCCAGCAGTTGCGTGGACAGCTCTGCCAGTGCGGCAACGTCCGGCTCAGCGCGGCCGAATCGGTCGCTGGTGCGCATGACTTTACGCACGTCGAACCACTGCGCCTGAACCTGGCGTTCACGCAGAATTTCAACAAACAGCAGGGTCGACATCAGTTCACCGTGGCTGACCAGATCGTCGGTCAGGGCGGTAGAGGTTTCATCCGCCGCGGCTTCTGCCAGCGCTGCCAGATTTTCCAGCAGACGTTCGATTTCATCGCGGATAACCGTAGGGTTGGAAAGACGATCCAGCACGGCATATTGGATGGCGCGAATCGCGTCGAGCTTGGTCTGGCGTTCGGCAGCGTCGAGCCCTTCAGCCAAGGCGACCAGCAGGTTGGTGATACCCGCGGAGGCAGACAGCACAACAACACGCACGCTGGCGTCGGAGAGCACCACATCGGCGCTGCGGTTCATAGCATCAAAATCGGCTACGCTGGTTCCGCCAAATTTGGCGACTACTAATGCTGTCATAATAACCTCGTGTCAGGGGAGGGCTGGCTTATTTAAGCCGGTCCAAATTATTCAGCCTTGGCACAAGGGAAGAGCGAAAGACGGGTGGGCGCAGAGCGGTAAACAACTACGATTTCACCCAGAAGTGCTCCACCACTTGTGAAACGTGCGACTGCGAACGTTTCTGGTGACAACCCAGGGGATTCAGCCCCTGTAGCCGATGATGAACGTAACCGGTTGTTCAATCATCTCGGCGTTGCTCCCCTTCAGATGTTTTCTCAGGACTGGTTCCTCTAACACCGTTTACCTGGGCAACGCGCCTCTTCTGGCCTGCGCACGCGCAGGTAGTACATTTATAAATAAAGGGTTAGCGGGTAGGTTGTCAACGCTGGGGTTATGTGGATTTTTCATGCAGCCGTGGCCCTCAGTAACAGAGCTTATAAAAACGATATATTTGTCTACTTTATGCACGATTTTGTCATCCGCTGGGGGGATAACATTAAAACCATCACAATTTTTTGTGACTGGCGCTACAATCGAGGACAGTTACGATTTTTAAATCAGAAGGGTATTGCTAATGAAAAACATCAATCCAACGCAGACTGCTGCGTGGCAGGCACTACAGAAACACTTCGATGAAATGAAGGACGTTACCATTGCCGAACTGTTCGCCAAAGATGGCGACCGTTTTGCTAAGTTTTCCGCAACCTTCGACGATCAGATGCTGGTCGATTTCTCTAAAAACCGCATCACCGACGAGACGCTGGCTAAGCTTTTGGATCTGGCCAAAGAGACCGATCTGAGCGCCGCAATCAAGTCCATGTTCTCTGGCGAAAAGATCAACCGTACCGAAGATCGTGCCGTACTACACGTCGCACTGCGTAACCGTAGCAATACCCCTATCGTGGTTGATGGCAAAGATGTGATGCCGGAAGTGAACGCGGTTCTGGCGAAAATGAAATCCTTCTCAGAAGCCATCATTTCAGGCAGTTGGAAAGGCTACACCGGCAAAGCGATTACCGATGTGGTTAACATCGGTATCGGCGGCTCCGATCTTGGCCCATTCATGGTGACCGAGGCGCTGCGTCCGTACAAAAACCATCTGAATATGCACTTCGTTTCTAACGTCGATGGCACCCATATCGCTGAAACGCTCAAGACGCTGAACCCGGAAACCACGCTGTTCCTCGTGGCCTCCAAAACGTTCACCACCCAAGAAACCATGACCAACGCCCATAGCGCGCGCGACTGGTTCCTGGCAAGCGCGGTAGACCAGGCACACGTGGCGAAACACTTTGCTGCGCTGTCGACTAACGGTAAATCGGTTGCTGAATTCGGTATCGATACCGCCAACATGTTTGAATTCTGGGACTGGGTTGGTGGCCGTTACTCCCTGTGGTCGGCGATTGGCCTGTCGATCATCCTGTCCGTCGGTTTCGACAACTTCGAACAGCTGCTGTCCGGCGCCCATGCGATGGACAAACACTTCTCCACCACCCCGGCTGAGAAAAACCTGCCGGTACTGCTGGCGCTGATCGGTATCTGGTACAACAATTTTTACGGTACCGAAACTGAAGCGATTCTGCCGTACGATCAGTACATGCACCGCTTTGCCGCTTACTTCCAGCAGGGCAACATGGAGTCCAACGGTAAGTACGTTGACCGTAACGGCAACAAAGTGGCGCACCAGACTGGCCCAATCATCTGGGGCGAGCCGGGTACCAACGGCCAGCACGCGTTCTATCAGCTGATCCACCAAGGCACCAAAGTGGTACCGTGCGATTTCATCGCCCCGGCCATCACCCACAACCCGCTGACCGACCACCATCCGAAGCTGCTGTCTAACTTCTTCGCGCAGACCGAAGCGCTGGCATTCGGCAAATCTCGCGAAGTGGTTGAGCAGGAATACCGTGACCAAGGTAAAGATCCGGCGACCCTAGACTACGTGGTGCCGTTTAAAGTGTTCGAAGGTAACCGTCCGACCAACTCTATCCTGCTGCGTGAAATCACGCCTTACAGCCTGGGTGCGTTGATCGCGCTGTATGAGCACAAAATCTTCACTCAGGGCGCTATCCTGAACATCTTCACCTTCGACCAATGGGGCGTAGAGCTGGGCAAACAGCTGGCTAACCGCATTCTGCCGGAGCTGAATGATGATAAAGCCATCGACAGCCACGATAGCTCGACCAACGGTCTGATTAACCGTTATAAGTCTTGGCGCGCGTAAGGTTATATTTTTCCCAATGCCGGCGTAATGCCGGCATTTTTTTGTCAGATAATTCTGCTTATCGCTAAATTCAGCATAATATTACCATTGAGCATAATCCTAAATATTCCTAACACGGTGACCGTTTTTCGGATTAACCGTATATTGCCATTCCTGGATTATAATTTAACTTGTTGTTTTATATTGAATTGAGTATTCCACACTACCTCTTTTTCTTATTATCCTAAAAGCTATTGGCTTATTTCCCACGCGCGAATTCCATTCATCTGGTTGTGTATACTCGATGACGCCTGAATATTTTTAGGCATATCTCCATTCATCTAATGAAGGGAATACTTATGAAGAAAATCCTCTATGGCATTTTTGCCATATCGGCGTTTGCTGCGGCAAGCGCCAGCGCAGCACCGATTGAAACCGGTGAAGCGGCTGGCGCTGCGGCAACGTCTGTGTCTGCCGGGAGTTCAACCGCCACCAGCGCCAGCACCGCAGGTTCTGCTGTTGGTATGGCGCTGGCAGCGGCTGGCGGTGATGGTTCCAATACCGGGACGACCACCACAACCAGCACGACCACCAGTACCCAGTAATTAAAGGTACGTTAATTCTAACCACACTTCGGTGTGGTTATTTCGCCCTTGGAGACGCGTCGTGAAGCGACTTTTTATCCCTCTTTTTTGCCTGCTGCTTCAGGCGTGTTCACCCAGTACCAAAGGGCTGGGACACTCGTTTTGGGAGAGCATCTGGGGTTCGCCTGGCGTACAGCTCACCGATGACGATATCCAAAATATGCCGTATGCCAGCCAATACATGCAGCTTAACGGCGGGCCACAGATTTTTGTCGTGCTGGCGTTCTCGGAAAACGGTCAACAGAAATGGCTTACCCAGGACCGGGCGATGCTGGTGACTCAGCATGGGCGTCTGGTGAAAACTCAGCTAACGGGCGACAACCTGCTGACGGTTAATAATCTTGCAAACGACCCCTTGGCACACGCCAATCAGATTTCCGATGGAGCCCGTTGGACGCGAACGATGGGCTGGACCGAACACCAGCAGGTACGCTACGCCACGGCAACATCGACCTTCCGCTGGGACGGTAGCGACACGTTGACGATGGGCAACAACCGTACGGCAGTCCGTGTGCTGGAGGAGGAAGTCACCACCTCTGAGGCCAGTTGGCGCAATCGCTATTGGGTGGACAGCGAAGGGCAGATCCGTCAATCACAGCAGTACCTTGGCGCGGGCACTTTCCCGGTGAATACCACGCTTATCAAGGCGGCAAAATCATGAAAAAAATGCTTATCGCCGCAGCTGCCTTTACGCTTTTCTCAGCCGCTGCGCAGGCGGCGGGCATCGTTGAAGTCCATCAGGTGGGTGAGGCCAAACCGCTCACCTTAACCAATGCGGAACGGCTGGCCGATTTGGTCGGACAGCCGCGGCTTGCCGGGAGCTGGTGGCCTGGCGCGGTTATCACAACGCCACAAGACACCGAGCAGGCCATGCATGAACATCAAGCACTGCTGGCGCAGCTCAGCGCACTGGCGGCAGAGGAAGGCGGCAGCGCGGCGGCGGCCATCAATGCGCTGCGTCAGCAACTGCAGGCAATACCGGTCACCGGGCGTCTGCGGGTGCCGCTAGACCCGGATATCGTGCGAGTGCATAGCAAAAATAATCCACCGTTGCAGGGCCATTACACCCTCTGGCTGGGACGCGAACCTTCAACGATCACGCGCCTTGGGCTGGTGGATAAACCGGGAAGCATTGCCTTTACACCGGGAAAAGACGTCGCGGGATATCTGGATAACATCAGCCTGCTTAGCGGCGCAGACCGTAGCTACGCTTGGATTATCTACCCGGATGGGCGCACCCAGAAAGCGCCGGTGGCCTATTGGAATAAACGCCATATTGAACCCATGCCCGGCAGCATCCTTTTTGTCGGCTTTGCTGACTCGTTGTGGACGAACAAGTATGCGGCGCTAAATACCGCCATTCTTCGCTCCCTGTCGCAGCGGAGACCTGAATAATGAAAAAAAAATGTCTGTATAGCCTGCTTGCCCTGTCGGTAAGTATCGCCTGCCATGCGCAAACCTATCCTGCGCCAATTGGTCCGTCACAGTCGGATTTCGGCGGCGTAGGTTTGATGCAAACCCCGACGGCTCGCATGGCGCGTGAGGGCGAATTCAGCGCCAACTATCGCAATAACGATCAGTATCGCTATTACTCCGCTTCGGCACAGCTGTTCCCGTGGCTTGAAACCACGTTACGCTACACCGACGTACGTACCAAAAACTACAGCAGCGTGGAGTCCTTTTCCGGCTCGCAGACCTACAAAGATAAAGCCTTCGATCTGAAGCTACGCCTGTGGGAAGAGAGCTACTGGTTGCCGCAGGTCGCCGTGGGCGCGCGGGACATCGGCGGTACCGGGCTGTTCGACTCAGAATATGTGGTTGCCAGTAAGGCGTGGGGGCCGTTTGATTTCTCGCTCGGCTTAGGCTGGGGATATCTGGGCACCAGCGGTAACGCCACCAACCCATTTTGTTCATACAGTGATAAATACTGCTACCGCGATAACAGCTACCGCAAAGCGGGCTCCGTCGACGGCAGCCAGATGTTCCACGGCCCGGCGGCGTGGTTTGGCGGCGTCGAATACCAGACGCCATGGCAGCCGCTGCGCCTCAAGCTGGAGTATGAAGGCAATAATTACCAGCAGGATTTTGCCGGTAAGATTGAGCAAAAGAGCAAGTTTAACGTCGGCGCCATTTATCGCGTCACCGACTGGGCCGACGTCAACCTGAGCTATGAGCGCGGCAACACCGTGATGTTTGGCTTTACGCTACGTACCAACTTTAATGACCTGCGCCCGTCATATAACGACAACGCGCGCCCGGCTTACCGTCCGCAGCCGCAGGATGCCATTCTCCAGCACTCCGTGGTGGCGAATCAGCTGACCCAGCTTAAGTACAACGCCGGATTTGCCGCGCCGAATATGCAGGTAAAAGGCGATACGCTGTACGTAACCGGTGAGCAGGTGAAATACCGGGATTCTCGTGAGGGGATCGAACGTGCCAACCGGATCGTAATGAACGATCTTCCCGATGGGATCCGCACGATCCGCGTGACCGAAACCCGCCTCAATTTGCCGGAAGTAACAACCGAAACCGACGTCGCCAGTCTGAAACGCCATCTGGAAGGCGAGCCACTGGGCCAGGAAACGCCGCTGGTGCAAAAACGCATGGCGCCGGTTGTGCCGGAGAAAACCGAGCAGGGCTGGTATATCGACAAATCGCGCTTTGATTTCCACCTCGACCCGGTGCTGAGCCAGTCCATCGGCGGGCCGGAAAGTTTCTATATGTACCAAGTCGGCGTGATGGGAACCGCGGACTGGTGGGTGACCGACCACCTGCTGACCAGCGGCAGCCTGTTTGCCAATGTCGCCAATAACTACGACAAATTTAACTACACCAACCCGCCTAACGACTCGGCGCTACCGCGCGTGCGTACACACATCCGCGAATACGTTGAGAACGATGTTTACGTTAATAACCTGCAGGCCAACTACTTCCAGTATTTGGGCAACGATTTCTACGGGCAGGTCTACGGCGGCTATCTGGAAACCATGTACGGCGGTGCGGGTGCGGAAGTGCTCTATCGCCCGGTGGACAGTAACTGGGCCTTTGGCTTGAACGCCAACTACGTGAAACAGCGCGACTGGCGCAGCGCACAGGATATGATGAAGTTTACCGACTACAGCGTGAAAACCGGCCACCTGACGGCCTACTGGACGCCGTCGTTTGCCCAAGACGTGCTGGTGAAAGCCAGCGTCGGCCAGTATCTGGCGGGGGATAAAGGCGGCACGCTGGATATTTCCAAACACTTCGACAGCGGCATTGTGGTCGGCGCGTACGCCACCATCACCAACGTGTCGGCGGATGAGTACGGGGAGGGGGAATTTACCAAAGGCGTTTACGTGAATATCCCGATGGATCTCTTCACCTCCGGCCCAACCCGCAGCCGGGCGTCCGTCGGTTGGACGCCGCTGACCCGCGACGGCGGTCAGATGCTGGGGCGTAAGTTTGAGCTGTACAGCATGACGGGCGATAAGAGTCTGAACTTCCGCTAGCCCTGTTGCCGGGTGGCGCAGCGCTTACCCGGCCTACTTTTTGGCCCTGAGCCTATCTTCGTAGGCCCGATAAGCGTAGCGCCATCGGGCAGAAGCCAGCGAACCCGTCACCCTCGAATGCGATAAAAAACTAGATCTAGATCACACTTCTGCGCTATACAAAGATCTCGGCCCCGCGAAAGAGGTGTTAGCCATGACGTCGCTATCTCGTCCACGCGTAGAGTTCATCTCCACCATTCTGCAGACCGTGTTAAATCTGGGTCTGCTCAGTCTTGGCCTGATCCTGGTCGTTTTCCTCGGTAAAGAGACGCTACATCTGGCAGACGCACTGTTCGCGCCAGAGAGCACCAGCAAGTACGCGCTGGTGGAAGGTCTGGTGGTCTACTTCTTGTATTTCGAATTTATCGCCCTGATTGTGAAGTACTTTCAGTCGGGCTTTCATTTCCCGTTGCGCTACTTTGTCTATATCGGGATCACGGCGATTGTGCGGCTGATCATTGTCGATCATAAATCCCCGCTGGATGTGCTGATCTATTCCGCTGCCATTTTGCTGCTGGTGATCACCCTTTGGCTATGTAACTCGAAGCGCCTTAAGCGCGAGTAGGTCTGATAAGCGCAGCGCCATCAGGCAACCCGGAACCGGGCCTACGCCCGACCGACGGGCAAAAAAAGGGCGCTCCGAAGAGCGCCAAACAGTCACAAGTTAGGGTTATAACAAGTTGAGGATGATAGCAGTGGCATTAACGATGAAACTTAGCCCTTCACGCCGCCGGCCGTGAGGCCGTTTACCAGCCAACGCTGCGCGAGCAGGAAGACCACGGTAATAGGGATGGCGGAAAGGACAGCCGCAGCGGCAAAGTCGCCCCACAAATAGTTTTGCGGGTTGAGGTATTGCTGCATACCCACGGCCAGGGTGTAGCTGTTCACATCGCGTAACAGCAGCGATGCGACCGGCACTTCAGTAATAGCAGCGATAAATGACAGGATGAATACCACTGCCAAAATCGGCACAGAAAGCGGTAACAGCACCAGGCGGAATGCCTGCCAAGGCGTTGCACCGTCCAGCGCAGCCGCTTCTTCCAGCGAGTTATCAATCGTTTCGAAGTAGCCTTTAATCGTCCACACGTGCAGCGCAATGCCGCCAAGGTAGGCGAAGATCACCCCACCGTGAGTGTTCAGGCCGATGAACGGAATGTACTGGCCCAGACGGTCAAACAAGGCATACAACGCGACCAGTGACAGCACCGCCGGGAACATCTGGAAAATCAGCATCCCTTTGAGTAGCGTCGCTTTACCTGGGAAGCGCATGCGGGCAAAAGCGTAAGCGCAGGTGGTGGACAGTGTGACGATACCGATAGCGGTGATGCCCGCGATTTTCACCGAGTTCCACAGCCACAGCAGCACAGGGAAAGGCGGCGGGGTTACGCGACCATCTGCATGTTCCACGCTAAAGCCCAGCGCCAGTTTCCAGTGTTCCCAAGAGATATTCTCTGGGATCAGGCTGCCGGTGGCGAAGTTACCTTCGCGCAGTGAGATGGCGATGACCATCAGCAGCGGGAACATAATTGCCGCAATAAAAATCAGTAGCAGAAGGTGCGTGGTGAAGAGACGCAGTTTCTGGGATTTGGGTTGTACCATAGCCATAATCGTTGTCTCCCTTAATCAAACTTCATACGTGAGGCTTTCAGGTTCACTACCGCAAGCGCGCCAACCAACAGGAAGATAAGCGTGGCAATGGCTGCCGCCAGACCGAAGTCCTGGCCGCCGCCGCCTTCGAAGGCGATACGGTAGGTGTAGCTGACCAGCAGGTCGGTATAGCCGGCCGGCGTGGTGGTGCCGAGTCGGTCAGGGCCACCGTTGGTCAACAGCTGAATCAGAACGAAGTTGTTAAAGTTAAAGGCGAAGCTCGCAATCATCAGCGGTGCCAGCGGCTTAATCAGCAGCGGGAACGTAATCTTAAAGAAGTTCTGGAACGGCCCGGCGCCATCCATTGCCGAGGCTTCATACAGGTCATCCGGAATGGCTTTCAGTAGGCCCATGCACAGGATCATCATGTACGGGTAGCCAAGCCAGGTGTTGACGATAATGATCATCGAACGCGCAGTGGTCGGGTCGCTAAACCAGGCTGGCTTGATACCGAACAGCGCGCTCAGCATCATGTTGATTTCACCAAAGCTTTGGTTAAACAGTCCCTTGAAAATCAGTATCGAGATAAACGACGGGACGGCATACGGCAGAATCAACAGCACGCGATAAATCGCTTTGCCCTTGAGCGATTCCCACTGCACCACGCAGGCCAGAATCATGCCGACCGCCACGGTTAGGGCAACCGTCACGATGGAGAAGATCACCGTCCAGACAAAGATAGAGAAGAACGGCTTCTTGATGCCTTCGTCGGTAAAGACGCGAGTGAAGTTATCCCAGCCGATGCTCACGGTGTAGCCTGGGCTGAGCTTTTCATCGCCCCAGTTGCCGTCAGCGTTAACGGTCTGGTAGAAACCAATTTCGCTGTTAGGGCGATATTTCACGCCGGTTTGGTTATTCGTCAGTTGGCCGTCGTCGGCAAGTTTATAGAGCGGCTGGGTGCCGGAGAACTGGCGCAGCGAGCTCATGGTGACTTTGCTTTCATCAGGCAGTACGGCGGTCAGTTGGTTCAGCGCCTGACGATTTTGAGTGATGACGCGCAGTTGGGCGTGCTCACCGGTCGGCAGTGCTTCGGTCTCTTTCAGCTGCAGCTTCTGCTCGCCGCCGATCTTAAAGGCTTCGGAGAGATAATTTTTACCGCTATCACCGTCGGTGAGGGCCAACTGCCACTCATCGCCCGCTGGGAAGAGGCTGAAGTTATAGGTCTTGCCCGCCTGATAGGAGCGGTCCATCAGCACCTGCTGTGCGCGCTCGAAGGTGAGCTGGTTGGTGCTGCTGTAGTTGGTGAAAGCAATGGCGATAGTACAAACCAGTGGGAAAAGAACGAACAGCCCCATCCCGGCCATACCAGGGTAAACGTAGCGCCAGGCGTAGGTTTTACGGTTGGCGAAAATATACAGGCCAGCTGAGCTTAAAATCAGCGTCATGATGGCGAACAGGTACTCCCCTTGTGCATACATTAAAACTACAAGGTAACCCACCAGCAGGCCAAGCAGACCAACCACTGACCATTTCAGCGTGTCGCTTTGCCACCAATGTTTCTTTTTAATGACATCCATGGGGATCTTCCTCTACAGCGATGAAATCTTGTTGCTGGGAGAGCGCCTGATGGCTCTGCGCTTATCAGGCCTACGGTGTGCTGTAGGCCGGATAAGGCATTTATGCCGCCATCCGGCACCCTCGCGACAGCATTACTTAGTGATACGGCCTTGTGCATCTTTCAGCGCGGCATCGACGGTCTGACGACCGCTGGCAGCGTTGATGACTGCGGTACGAACGGCATACCAGAATGCAGACATCTGTGGGATGTTCGGCATGATTTCGCCTTTCTGGGCGTTATCCATGGTGGCTGCAATGCGTGGGTCTTTCGCTAACTTGTCCTGGAAGGATTTCAGCGCGACGGCACCCAGCGGTTTGTCCTTGTTCACTTCATCCAGACCCTGATCGGTCAGCAGGTAGTTTTCGAGGAACTCTTTCGCCAGCTCTTTGTTCGGGCTAGCTGCGTTGATACCCGCGCTCAGCACGCCAACGAACGGTTTAGACGGCTTGCCTTTGAAGGTTGGCAGCAGCGCGACGCCGTAGTTGATTTTGCTCTTATCGATGTTGGACCATGCCCACGGACCGTTGATGGTCATCGCGGTATCGCCTTTGTTAAAGGCCGCTTCAGCGATGGAGTAGTCGGTATCCGCGTTCATGTGTTTGTTCTTAATCAGGTCAACCAAGAAGGTCAGACCCGCTTTCGCACCAGCGCTATCCACGCCCACGTCTTTCACGTCGTATTTGCCGTTTTCAAACTTGAAGGCATAACCGCCGTCGGCTGCAATCAGCGGCCAGGTGAAGTACGGTTCTTGCAGGTTGAACATCAGCGCAGACTTGCCTTTCGCCTTCAGCGTTTTATCCAGTGCCGGAATTTCTTCCCACGTTTTTGGTGGATTAGGGACGAGGTCTTTGTTGTAAATCAGCGACAGCGCTTCAACCGCGATTGGATAAGCAATCAGCTTGCCGTTATAGCGTACGGCATCCCAAGTGAACGGATAGAGTTTGTCCTGGAACGCTTTGTCTGGGGTGATTTCAGCCAGCAGACCAGACTGCGCGTAGCCGCCAAAGCGGTCATGCGCCCAGAAGATGATGTCCGGGCCGTCGCCGGTTGCCGCGACCTGCGGGAATTTCTCTTCCAGCTTGTCAGGGTGCTCAATGGTGACTTTGATACCGGTATCTTTTTCGAATTTCTTACCTACCTCGGCAAGGCCGTTATAGCCTTTGTCGCCGTTAATCCAGATAACCAGCTTTCCCTCTTCAATTTTTGCCAGAGCAGAGGCGGAAAACATCATCGTGGTCAATGCGGACAGCGCGAGGATGCGAGCGCCAGTTTTGATTTTCATATATCCCGTCCTTTCTTGGTGGTGATGTACTCGTGGATACACAGAGGTGGTTTAACGTTGATGAGTTTCCTTTTTTAGCAACCCCTTTCCATCCTCCTGGGGTCTACGCCCTAGGGGGTATAAGTGTGATCTCTGTAACATAATTCCCGGTTATGAGTCCCAGCGCACAAAATAAAGCGCCGTTTTTTGCAACCCCCATCACGATCTTCGTCAGTACCAGATGTCATCGGGGGCAGACCGCGCCTTCTCATCCTCCCGCCTCCTCCCCCATAAAAAACCGGGGGGGTGGAGGATTCACCAAACTGATGGCTGTTGCATAGTCAGCCCATCTTGATTGTGTCTTTTGGTGACAAGTTGTAACGAGGGAGAAGGGCATGGCGAACGTACAGCTACGCAATGTAACGAAAGCCTGGGGTGACGTGGTGGTATCAAAAGATATCAACCTCGATATCCAGGAAGGGGAATTCGTGGTGTTTGTCGGGCCATCGGGCTGCGGTAAATCAACCTTGCTGCGTATGATCGCAGGCCTCGAAACCATCACCAGCGGTGATTTGTTTATCGGCGAAACCCGCATGAATGACATCCCGCCTGCCGAACGCGGCGTGGGTATGGTGTTCCAGTCCTATGCGCTGTATCCCCACCTGTCCGTCGCTGAAAATATGTCCTTCGGTCTGAAACTGGCCGGCGCCAAAAAAGAGGTGATTAACCAGCGCGTCACTCAGGTTGCTGAGGTACTGCAACTGGCCCACCTGCTTGAACGTAAACCGAAAGCCCTGTCCGGTGGTCAGCGTCAGCGTGTCGCCATTGGCCGTACGCTGGTGGCAGAGCCTCGCGTCTTCCTGCTTGATGAACCGCTTTCCAACCTCGATGCCGCGCTGCGCGTTCAGATGCGTATTGAAATTTCCCGTCTGCACAAACGTCTGGGCCGCACGATGATTTACGTCACCCACGACCAGGTTGAAGCGATGACCCTGGCGGACAAAATCGTGGTGCTGGACGCCGGTCGCGTGGCGCAGGTGGGTAAACCGCTGGAGCTGTACCACTATCCGGCCGACCGTTTTGTTGCGGGCTTTATCGGCTCGCCGAAAATGAACTTCCTGCCGGTGAAAGTCACGGCAACCGCCATTGACCAGGTGCAGGTGGAATTGCCAAACCGCCAGCAGGTCTGGTTACCGGTGGAAAGTAATAACGTCAACGTGGGCAGCAATATGTCGCTGGGCATTCGCCCGGAACACCTGCTGCCTAGCCATATCGCCGACGTAACGCTGGAAGGCGTGGTGAATGTGGTTGAACAGCTTGGTCACGAAACACAAATTCATATCCAGATCCCCGCCATTCGTCAAAACCTGGTGTACCGCCAGAACGACGTGGTGTTGGTAAAAGAGGGTGCCACATTCGCCATCGGTTTGCCGCCAGAGCGCTGTCATCTGTTCCGTGAAGATGGCACCGCATGTCGTCGGCTGCATAAAGAACCCGGCGTTTAAGAGCCCCATAACAAAACAAGCATGAAGCCCTTACACCGCCAGCGATAAGGCGTTACCGGGTGGAATGTTAAAGAAAAGCAATGATCTCAGGAGATAGAATAGATGATTACTCTGCGCAAACTCCCCGTGGCGGTTGCCGTAGCAGCAGGCATTATGTCTGTTCAGGCAATGGCCGTAGATTTTCATGGCTACGCACGTTCCGGCATTGGCTGGACGGGTAGCGGTGGCGAACAACAGTGTTTCCAAGCAACTGGTGCACAAAGTAAATACCGTCTCGGTAACGAATGTGAGACCTATGCTGAGCTTAAATTAGGTCAGGAAGTGTGGAAAGAGGGCGATAAGAGCTTCTACTTCGACACCAACGTAGCTTATTCCGTTGCACAGCAGAATGACTGGGAAGCAACTGACCCGGCATTCCGTGAAGCAAACGTGCAGGGTAAAAACCTGATTGAATGGCTGCCAGGTTCCACCATCTGGGCCGGTAAGCGTTTCTACCAGCGTCATGACGTTCACATGATCGACTTCTACTACTGGGATATCTCCGGTCCTGGTGCGGGTATCGAAAACATCGATTTGGGCTTCGGTAAACTGTCTCTGGCAGCAACCCGTTCTCAGGAAGCTGGCGGTTCTTATATCTTTAGCAGCCAGAATATCTATGACAAATCCAAAGACACCGCGAACGATGTATTCGATGTCCGCTTAGCTGGTCTGCAGACTAACCCAGATGGTGTTCTGGAGCTGGGTGTTGATTATGGCCGCGCAAACAAAACCGACGGTTATAGCTATGCGGATGACGCATCTAAAGATGGTTGGATGTTCACCGCTGAACATACGCAGAGCATGCTGAAGGGCTATAACAAGTTTGTTCTGCAGTACGCAAGTGATGCGATGACAACTCAGGGTAAAGGTCAGTCCCAAGGTACCTATGGCGAAACCTTTACCACTCAGGCTTCACCAACAGATCCGGTTATTTACCACGTTAACAACCGCATCAACAACAACGGTAATCTGTGGCGCGTGTTGGACCACGGTGCCATCTCTCTTGGCGACAACTGGGATCTGATGTACGTCGGTATGTATCAGAAGCTTGATATGGATACTAACCTGGGTACCGAATGGTGGACCGTTGGTATTCGTCCAATGTACAAATGGACGCCTATCATGAGCACCCTGTTGGAAGTGGGCTATGACAACGTGAAATCCCAGCAGACTGGCGATCGTAACAACCAGTACAAAATCACCCTGGCACAACAGTGGCAGGCTGGCGATAGCATCTGGTCTCGTCCAGCAATCCGCGTATTCGCCACTTACGCGAAGTGGGATGAAAACTGGGGTTATGTTAAAGACAGCAACGGTAACGCGACTCGTTACGCAGCCTCCAACAGCTCTGGTGTATCTACCAACAGTCGTGGCGACAGCGATGAGTTCTCCTTCGGTGCACAGATGGAAATCTGGTGGTAATTCAGCACTAACCTGATGTAACAACCGACGAGGGGCGCAAGCCCCTCTGTTCCTTGAGGTTTAGCGCGCTATTGCCTGGCTACCGCTGGATCTCTGCTTTCTGAGGTCATCATAATGAAAATGAAAAAAAGTCTCGTTGCCCTGTGCTTATCCGCTGGATTAATGGCAAGCGTCCCGGGCATCAGCCTCGCAGACGTTAACTATGTGCCGCAAAACACCAGCGCCGCGCCGACGATTCCAACCTCTGCTCTTCAGCAGTTGACCTGGACGCCGGTTGACCAATCTAAAGTCCAGTCTACCCAACTTTCTACCGGTGGTCAGAGCCTGAACGTACCGGGCATTACCGGCAACGTGGTGGCCTACAGCGTCCCGGCTAACATCGGTGAACTGACGCTAACACTGACCAGCGAAGTCAACAAACAAACCAACGTATTTGCGCCGAACGTGTTGATTCTCGATCAGAATATGACGCCTTCTGCCTACTTCCCAAGCAGCTACTTTACCTACCAGGCACCGGGTGTGATGAGCGCTGACCGTCTGGAAGGCGAAATGCGCCTGACGCCTGCGCTGGGCCAGCAAAAATTGTACGTGCTGGTCTTTACCACGGAAAAAGATCTCCAGCAGACCACCACGCTGCTGGATCCGGCCAAAGCCTATGCGAAAGGGATTGGCAACGCGATCCCAGATATTCCTGACCCGGTTGCGAAACACACCACCGACGGTTTGGTGAAGCTGAAGGTGAAAACCAATAGCAGCTCCAGCGTACTGGTTGGCCCGCTGTTCGGCTCCTCCGGCCCGGCACCGGTCACCGTTGGTAATACCGCCGCACCAGCCTACGCAGCGCCGGTTGCAGCAACGGCCGTCGCGGCAGCGCCTGCTGCAAAAGCTGAACCGATGTTGAACGATACGGAAAGCTACTTTAACAACGGGATCAAACAGGCCGTCGCCAAAGGCGATATCGATAAGGCCCTGAAATTGATGAATGAAGCCGAACGCTTAGGCTCCAAATCTGCTCGTTCCACCTTTATTGGCGCTGTAAAAGGCAAGGGGTAAGTTCTCCCCGCAGCGCCGATGTTTAGGCGAAGCCTTTCGGTGTGCCCGTGTGGGCACACCTTTTTTGTTGCGCGCGGCAAACTGTTGCACTGCTGTTGCGCCAATGATCGTATTTGACCATTCCTGCACCCCCTACAGTGACTTTCTGCGATACAATGGCTCAACGCTATGTATTGGAGAGACAGGCATGTCGCACCCTGCACTGACGCAGCTGCGTGCTTTGCACTATTTTGACGTCATTCCCCCGCTTGAACCGGCCCAGCGCGATTGGCTGATGCTGGAAGATTCGATGACCAAACGGTTTGAGCAGTATGGAAAACCCGTTAGCGTAACGCTATTAAACGAAGAATTTATTCGTCGCGATGGGCTGGTTGATGAGCAGCATTTGCTCGCCGATGAACCTCGCTATTGGCTGCGAGAAATATTATTGTGCGTCGGGGGAGAGCCGTGGCTTGCCGGGCGCACCGTCGTACCGGAGTCCACCTTATGTGGACCGGAGCTGGCATTACAGCAACTGGGACAAACGCCGTTAGGCCGGTATCTGTTTACGTCCTCCCAGTTGACCCGAGATTTTATTGAAATTGGCCGCCATGATGCGCTGTGGGGGCGTCGTTCACGGCTCCGTTTGAGTGGAAAACCACTGCTCCTGACCGAGCTGTTTTTGCCGGCGTCGCCGTTGTACTAAGAGGAAGAAAAAATGGAGAGGAGTCTGAGGCCGAACAAGCTGCTGGCTTATCATCAGTTGATGCGCACGGATAAACCCATCGGCGCGCTGTTACTGCTGTGGCCAACCCTGTGGGCACTTTGGGTCGCGGCACCGGGCGTGCCACCGCTGTGGATCCTCGCGGTGTTTGTCGCTGGCGTCTGGCTAATGCGCGCCGCTGGCTGCGTGGTGAATGACTACGCTGACCGCAAATTTGATGGCCATGTCAAACGCACGGCTAACCGTCCGCTACCAAGCGGCGCGGTGAGCGAGAAAGAGGCGCGCATCCTGTTTGCTGTACTGGTGCTGCTGTCGTTCCTGCTGGTTCTCACGCTCAATACTATGACCATCCTGCTGTCGGTCGCCGGTCTGGCGCTGGCTTGGGTATATCCGTTTATGAAGCGCTACACGCATCTGCCGCAGGTTGTGTTGGGGGCGGCATTTGGCTGGTCAATTCCGATGGCATTTGCCGCGGTGAGCGAATCCCTGCCGCTGAGCTGCTGGCTGATGCTGCTGGCGAATATTCTTTGGGCGGTGGCCTACGATACCCAATATGCGATGGTTGATCGCGATGATGACATCAAAATCGGTATCAAATCGACGGCGATTTTATTCGGCAAAAATGACCGCTTAATTATCGGTATTCTCCAAGCGTGTGTGCTGGCGCTGATGGTGGCTATTGGTTGGCTAAATGGTCTGCAGTGGGAATTTTACTGGTCAATCCTGATTGCCGGAGCGCTGTTTGTTTATCAGCAAAAGCTGATTCGCCACCGCGAGCGCGGCCCGTGTTTCCAAGCGTTCTTGAACAATAACTATGTCGGGCTGGTGCTGTTTATTGGGTTGGCGATGAGCTACTGGCAGTTTTGAAAACGACCTTGCCGGATGGCGGCGTAAAACGCCTTATCCGGCCTACGAAAGTTTGTAGGCCTGATAAGCGCTGCGCCATCAGGCGCGGCATTTGGCCACCACGCGATAAAAAAATCCCCGGCTAAGACCGGGGATTTTTGTTTTTACTGCGCCGCTTCTTCTTGCGTTACGCTCTCAATCGTCAAGCGCACGTCCGAGGTAATCAGGCTTGCCATCATCTGGTAGACCTTCATCGTCTCTTCCGGCTCGGCGTCGCCGCTGTCGCTGATATAGCCTTCATCGCGCAGCGTTAACACCAGCGATGAGAACACCGCCTTATCGAAGAACTCCGGCGAGTTGATACCGTGAAGAACGGACAGACGCTGCGCCATGGTACGGCTCTCTTTCTCCAGCGTACTGCGGTTCATCGACGGGTTGCCGCTCAACAGCCAGAAGGTGATCGCGTAGCGCTGCAGCGTTTCGCGCGCGCCTGCGGCCAGCAGTTGCAGGGTACGGGAATGCGAAGCATTGATGTGCAGCTTGCCGTCGTGTTCGGTAATCAATTCCTGACGCACCATTTCGGCAATCAGCGTACCGATAACCACCGGCAGTTCTTCGCGTTTCCAGCGTAAGAACAGCTCGGCCTTCAACATTGGGTACAGGGTGTCGATATAGCCCAGAACCTGCTCACGGCTGATTTCGCGATGTTGCGTCATAATCGACGCCAGCAGCGACGGCATGATCAGCATGTGCGCAATGTTGTTGCGATAGTAGGTCATCAGCACCGCCTGCTCGCGCGGCAGAATGATGATATCGCCGATGGTGTCTTTCTCGACTTCGAACTTGTTCATCTGCAGTGCGTGGTCGATAAGCTCACTGGCGGTGGCTTTCGGTGCGGTAGCATCTGCAGAGTACGGCGCGTTACGCATCAGGGCCAGATAGCAATCCAGCTGCTGCGTGAGCTGCTCACGGGTCAGAGAACGCTGACGCGAAGCCAGCAGCGCGGTACAGCACAGGTTCATGGCGTTAGCCGCACCGGCGTTGTTGATACGCACCATCAGCTCTGCCGCCATTTTGTTGACGGTTGGCGTCAGCCACGCTGGACGCACGGCTTCAATCGGGTCGATAGACTCGCGCCATTCCGGAACATGGTGGTTCAGGTAGGTCATCAGCGACATTGGTTCGCCGAAGTTGACGTAGCCTTGGCCGAGATTGCGCAGCTTGCTCAGACCTTTAAGCATCTGCGGCAGGCTTTCTTTCTCTTTCGTGGCACCGCGCAGTTCTTTCGCATAGGTGCCCACTTCCATCACGTGTTCGTAGCCAATATAAATCGGCACTAAGGTGATAGGACGGGAGCCGCCGCGCAGCATTGCCTGAATGGTCATCGACAGCGTGCCGGTTTTCGGATCCAGCAGGCGACCAGTACGGGAACGACCACCTTCCACGAAGTACTCCACGGAGTAACCGCGGCTGAACAGCTCGCCGAGGTATTCGCGGAACACGGTGGAATAAAGCTTGTTGCCTTTGAAAGTACGGCGAATAAAGAACGCACCTAGACGGCGGAAAATCGGACCTGCTGGCCAGAAGTTCAGGTTGATACCCGCGGCGATATGCGGCGGCACCAAACCTTGGTGATAGAGCACGTATGAGAGCAGCAGATAGTCCATGTGGCTGCGGTGGCAGGGCACATAAACAATCTCGTGGCCGTCGTGCGCCAGCTGGCGTACGCGCTCGGCGTTATTCACGTTAATCCCCTGATACAGACGGTTCCAGGTAAAGCTCAGGATACGGTCAGTCAGGCGGATCATCTCGTAGGAGAAGTTAGCCGCAATCTCTTCCATCAGCGCAATGGCGTTCTGCTGCGCTTTTTCGTGGGAGATTTTTTTGCTGCGCGCTTCATCTTCTACTGCTTTGGCGATAGCTTTTGATGCCAGCAGCTTTTTGAACAGATCGTGACGCGCAGGCAGACGTGGGCCTACCGCTGCCAGACGCTGACGGGCAAAGTGCATACGGGCAACGCGCGCCAGCTTCTGAGCGATAATTTTATCCGTACCGTGCTCGTCGGCCATGCGGCGCAGGGAGACGGACGGCGAGAAACGCACGAAGCTATCGCGACCGAGCCAAGAGACGGCGAAGAATTTCTGGAAGCCGTTCAGCATACGCAGCGGCGGGTTAATTTCGCCTTTCTCACGACCCGGAGAACGACCGAACATCACTGACACCGGCACCATTTGCACATCCAGATCTGGGTTGCTGCGGTGCAGGTCGAGGTAATCGTGGAACAGTTTGATCGACTCTTCTTTCGGCGTGTAATAGGTGAACACGCGCGGCCCGCCGTGGATGAACACGTAGCGCGGCAGCAAGGTGCCGTCGATTTCTAACGGTTCAAACGGATCGGGCAGGTCGTGCGCCAAACATTGGGCGCGGAGCGTCAGTAAGTCAGCCTTAGAGTTGTAAGGCAGGACGTACATAATTGGACGCGATGTATCAAGCCCCAATTCCTGAGCAGGTTCTGCGGGAATAGACTTGCTCTTTACCAGAACACTTAATGGTAAATTCAGTAATTTGTAGTAAATTCTTGGCCAGCCGGACATAAACGATGTAAAGCCTCTGGTTAATCATGCAAATGCGCGGCAAGAATATCAGAAAGTTGGCAGGATTTCTGTTCTACCGCTCCATAATAATACACTAAGTGATTCTCGTAGCGGCCACGCGGCGAACGCAGCGGCGACGGGAAGAACGATGTACATACGCATTGTCATTGACGCATAACGTAAAAGGTTCTTGAGATGGCCAATAATACCACTGGGATCACCCGAATTATCAAAGCAGCAGGTTATTCCTGGAAAGGATTTCGCGCGGCGTGGCAAAACGAAGCCGCGTTCCGCCAAGAAGGGGTTGCGTCCTTAGTGGCGATAATTATTGCCTGCTGGCTGGATGTGGATCCTATCACCCGCGTGTTGCTTATCGGCTCTGTCCTGTTGGTGATGATAGTGGAAATTCTTAATAGTGCGCTGGAAGCCGTCGTTGACCGTATTGGCTCGGAGTATCACGAGCTGTCCGGGCGCGCTAAAGATATGGGTTCTGCCGCGGTGCTGCTGGCGATTTTCGTCGCGGTTATCACCTGGGGCATCTTATTGTGGTCTCATTTCCACTAAAGCTGTGAAAACTGCCTGATTTCCTGCGTTTTATGGTTCCAAAATAGACACTAGCTGTATATACTCACAGCATAACTGTATATACACCCAGGGGGCGGAATGAAAGCGTTAACGACCAGGCAGCAAGAGGTGTTTGATCTCATCCGGGATCATATCAGCCAGACGGGCATGCCGCCGACGCGTGCGGAAATTGCTCAGCGCTTGGGGTTTCGTTCCCCGAATGCGGCTGAAGAACACCTGAAAGCGCTGGCGCGTAAAGGGGTTCTTGAGATTGTCTCCGGTGCCTCTCGCGGTATCCGCCTACTGGTGGAAGAAGAAGCGGGCTTGCCGCTGATTGGCCGCGTGGCGGCGGGCGAACCGCTGCTAGCACAACAGCACATTGAAGGCCATTATCAGGTCGACCCATCGCTGTTTAAACCAAGCGCCGACTTCCTGCTGCGCGTCAGCGGTATGTCGATGAAAGATATTGGTATTATGGACGGCGACCTGCTTGCTGTGCATAAAACCCAGGATGTGCGTAACGGCCAGGTTGTGGTGGCGCGCATTGACGAAGAAGTGACGGTAAAACGCCTGAAAAAACAGGGTAACGTCGTCGAACTGCTGCCAGAAAACAGCGAGTTTTCCCCTATCGTGGTCGATCTGCGCCAGCAGAACTTCTCCATCGAAGGGCTGGCCGTTGGCGTTATCCGCAACGGTGAGTGGTTGTAACCCTTCTCCGCTCTCAAATGGCTGTGATGCTTTCGGTATCGCAGCCTTTTTTCTTTCTGGTTCATGCACATGCCTCTACTGACCTCCGCCGATAAAGCCCTGTGGCGTCTTGCGCTACCCATGATTTTCTCCAATATCACCGTGCCTTTGCTGGGACTGGTGGATACTGCCGTGATTGGTCATCTCGATAGTCCAGTCTATTTGGGCGGCGTGGCGATTGGGGCCACGGCGACCAGCTTCCTGTTCATGCTGCTGCTGTTTTTACGCATGAGCACCACCGGCCTGACGGCGCAAGCGTTTGGTGCCAAAGACCCCCAGGCGCTGGCCCGAGCCTTAGTACAACCGCTTTTGCTGGCGCTGGGCGCGGGTCTGCTGATTATTCTGTTCAAAAACCCGCTGATTCATTTGGCGCTCTCCATCGTCGGCGGCAGCGGCGAGGTGCTGGAACAAGCGCAGCGTTTTCTCTCAATCCGCTGGCTCAGCGCCCCCGCCTCACTGGCAAACCTCGTGCTGCTCGGCTGGCTACTCGGCGTACAGTATGCTCGCGCACCGGTGGTATTGCTGGTGGTAGGGAATGTGCTGAATATTGTTCTCGACCTGTGGCTGGTTATGGGGCTGCATATGAACGTGCAGGGGGCGGCGCTGGCAACGGCGATTGCTGAATATGCAACGTTCTTGGTTGGGCTGGGAATGGTGCGCAAGGTACTGATCATGCGTGGCATTTCATGGGCGATGCTGAAAACGGCTTGGCTCGGTGACTTTCGACGGCTACTGGCGCTGAACCGCGACATTATGCTGCGTTCGCTGCTGCTTCAGCTGTGCTTTGGCGCGGTGACCGTCTTTGGTGCCCGACTCGGCAGCGACGTGGTGGCGGTGAATGCGGTGCTGATGACCATGCTGACCTTCACGGCCTATGCATTGGACGGATTCGCCTATGCAGTAGAGGCCCACTCTGGGCAAGCCTACGGCGCACGCGATGGCAGCAAACTGCTTGAGGTGTGGCAGGCGGCATGTCGCCAAGCGGGCGTTGTCGCGCTGGCCTTTGCGCTGGTTTATGCGCTATTGGGTGAGCATATTGTCGCGCTGCTGACTTCCATCCCTGAGCTGCGCCAGTTGGCTGACCGCTATGTGCTCTGGCAGGTCGTGCTGCCGGTGATTGGTGTGTGGTGTTACCTGTTGGACGGCATGTTTATCGGTGCGACGCGCGGCGCTGAAATGCGTAACAGCATGGCGGTCGCGGCGGCCGGTTTTGCGCTCACGCTGCTGGCGCTGCCGACGCTAGGCAACCACGGACTGTGGTTAGCGCTGGCCGTATTCCTCGCATTGCGTGGTATGTCGCTGGCGTTTATCTGGCGTCGTCACTGGCGCGAGGGGAGCTGGTTTTCTTAGCGTGATGGTTAAAGATTCTGAATAGTGAAACGAACCCAGAATGACCGACTACAATTAATCTCACGCTTAGCGAAAAAGATGTTCGTGTTGTAGAAAACCTTTCGCTATTCACTCACTGACTCCCGAGGATTTTATGATGAATAAAGACGAAGTCGGCGGTAACTGGAAACAGATCAAAGGTAAAGTGAAAGAGCAATGGGGCAAACTGACCGATGATGATATGACGGTGATCGAAGGGAAACGCGATCAGCTGGTCGGTAAAATTCAGGAGCGTTACGGCTACGCGAAAGATCAGGCGGAAAAAGAGGTCGATAGCTGGGACAAGCGTCACAACCACCGCTGGTAAACCCCTCGCGTACAAGGAAGTACGCTATCCCGCTTAGCGTTCGCTAGCGGGATTTCTTCTTAATCTGGATTGTATGATCGTGCTGGCAGCATTCATGCGTTTTGCAGGCCTCGACCTCAACGCAGCCTGAACACAGGCCGTGTGCTTCAATCACGTTGTGGCGCAGAGCGAAGCCCATTTTTGCCGCCAGCGCATGCATGATGTCTTCGACCCCTTCCGCACACTCTTCTTTTACCACGCCGCAGCGGTCGCAGATAAACATGGCGGAGGTGTGGGTTGGTTGATCGAACAGGTGACACAACACGTAGCTGTTGGCAGATTCGACCTTGTGGACAAAGCCCTGCTCAAGCAGAAACTCCAGCGCGCGGTATACCGTGGGCGGCTTAGCCTGCGGCTCTTTGACCCGCAGCAGATCGAGCAGATCGTAGGCACTGATCGCGCCTTCTTGCAGACTCATCAGGCGTAACACTTCCAGACGCTGCGGGGTCAGGCGTACGCCGCGTTGCGCACACAGCTTTTCAGCCTGCGCTAACAGTTCTTGCGTAGTGGTCTTATCCATCGGCATCCTCGGGTTACGGGTGAAACAAACGCATACTTTATCATGTTATGCCAGAAACGCCGAGTTTCCACCGGTGTGCTATAGGTGTGTTATATCAGGTGTACTTCACACTCAGGACGAAAAAATGAAAAGACCCGATTGCATTCGCCATTGGCACGACGTTGAAGGCCCCGATGATTCCAGCTATCCCGATAGCGATGAGCGTTTTTCGATTGGCGCGCCGCTGGCCCGTGCGTTAGGGCTTAGGCACCTGGGTATTCACCACGAACGCTTACCGCCGGGGCGGCGCACTTCCTATCCGCACGCGGAGAGCGATGAAGAAGAGTTTATTTACGTGCTGGAAGGGTATCCGCAGGCGTGGATCAATGGCTACCTGTGGAAACTTAAGCCTGGTGATAGCGTTGGTTTTCCGGCGGGAACCGGGGTTTGCCACACCTTTATCAACAATACGTCGGAAGAGGTCCGGCTGCTGGTGGTTGGGGAGGCAAATAAGCGAACTAACCGCATTTACTACCCGCTAAATGCCTCGTATGCCGTGACCCGTGAAGACCGCTGGGTGGATCACCCACCGCAGTTTTTCGGCCCACATGACGGAAAACCTGGGCGAAATTAGCCATCTTCTTCTATAAAGATTAGGGCGCTTACTAATAATGACAGCCTCGTAGAAAATTTCAGTTAAGGGAACAAGCCACTTTTTGTCCCGTTATTCACAGCAATAGTTCGTCTCCTTCCAGGCGATAACGGAGGGAGGGTTGTTTCATAACAGACAATAAGACGAGCAAACTGTGAAAAAAAACGAAAAATTTTCGCTGATGGGGATAGCTGTCTCTTTTTTAGTGGCAGGTCAGGCAGGGGCCGCAAACGGCTGGACGGAAGCCAGAAATGACGCCATGGGTGGTACCGGGGTGGCTTCCGCGAATTACGGCAGCGGCGTGTTGATAAACCCAGCGCTGCTGGCGAAAGCAAAGCCTGATGATGACATCACGGTGATTCTACCGACGATCGGCGCACAGATTTCCGACAAGGATGATCTGCGCAACAAGATAGACGATGTCAGCGATGACGTGAATAGCTACATCGGCACGTTGAACTCGATTAATATCTCCGATCTTTTCATCCCAGGTAGTCTAGGATACCGGCAGGTATCATCCGCGGCAGGTAATCTGGCGGATCAACTTTCATCGCTAAAAGGGAAGACCGCACAGGCGAAGGCCGGCGCGGGGATGGCGATTTCAATCCCGAACGATGTGTTAGCGGTAGCGTTTGTGGCTAAAGCGAACGCCCGTGCGCGGATTAGCTCGGATATCAAACAAAGTGATATCGATATGCTGCGTGGGATTCAGGCCACGCCATCCCAAGTTCTGGCTGTCAGCCCTGACGATTTGAAATCTAAAGGCTATGGCCGGGCGGCTATTGTCTCCGACTACGGTGTCGCCATCGCTCGCCAGTTCGACTTTGGCGGCGTGCCGGTGTCATTCGGCGTAACGCCTAAGCTGCAAAAAACGTGGCTCTACAACTACACCGCTTCGATCTACAACTTCAGCAGCGACGATATCAACAGCAGTCGTTATCGCAACGACGATACTGGTTTTAACGTTGATGCGGGGATGAGCGCCGATTTCGGCGATAACTGGACGGTTGGGCTGAGCGGGCAAAACTTATTCTCCCGTGATATCGACACCAAGGAAGTGGCGGGCATTCGTGACACTTACCAAATCCGCCCGCTGGTTACCGCAGGCGTTGCGTGGCACACCGATATGCTGACGCTGAGCGCCGATGGCGATCTGACTGAAACCAAAGGTTTTAAGAGCGAGGAGAGTTCACAGTACGTTGGCGTGGGCGCCGAAGTGCGTCCGCTGGACTGGCTGGCTGTACGCGCAGGTTACCGCGCGGATGTGAAGAACAACGACAGCAACGTCTTCACCGGCGGCGTAGGTTTTGCGCCGTTTAACCGTGTCCACCTCGACCTCATGGGGCTGTACGGCGAAGACCAAACTTGGGGCGCTGGCGCCCAGGTGAGTGTCACCTTCTAGCCACAGACCTTGTAGGCTGGATAAGGCGTTTACGCCACCATGCGGCAATGTGCCGCATGGTGGCGTATGGCGCTGCGCTTATCCGGCCTACGCTGCATTTTTTCCCTGCTTATGCTTTATGCTATAGTACCCGCCCATTTTTCCGGATGCTTAAATAATCGCCATGTTGTCAGAATCCTCGTCCGCTGCTTTTCCCGCTCACCGTTTTTCCATCGCGCCGATGCTCGACTGGACGGATAGACACTGCCGCTACTTCCTGCGCCTGCTGTCGCAGCACACGTTGCTGTATACCGAGATGGTGACCACCGGGGCAATCATTCACGGCAAGGGCGATTATTTGGCCTACAGCGACGAAGAGCATCCGATTGCTCTGCAGCTTGGCGGGAGCGATCCGGCGGCACTTGCGCAGTGTGCTGTGCTTGCGCAGGAGCGGGGTTATGATGAAATTAACCTCAACGTCGGCTGTCCATCTGACCGCGTACAGAACGGCATGTTCGGTGCCTGCTTGATGGGCAACGCCCAGTTAGTCGCCGATTGCATCAAAGCCATGCGCGATGTGGTCGATATTCCGGTCACGGTAAAAACCCGTATCGGTATCGACGACCAGGACAGCTACGAGTTCCTCTGTGACTTTATCGACACGGTATCCGGGCGCGGCGAGTGTGAGATGTTTATTATCCATGCGCGCAAAGCCTGGCTTTCAGGTCTAAGTCCGAAAGAGAACCGTGAGATCCCACCGCTGGATTATCCGCGCGTCTATCAGCTCAAGCGTGACTTCCCGCATCTGACGATGTCCATCAACGGCGGGATTAAATCGCTGGCAGAAGCGAAAACGCATCTGGAGCATATGGATGGGGTCATGGTGGGTCGTGAAGCCTATCAAAACCCGGGGATTCTGGCGTCGGTTGACAGGGAGATCTTCGGCGCGAGCGATGTGGACGCCGATCCAGTGGCCATTGTGCGGGCAATGTATCCGTACATTGAACGCGAACTGAGCAACGGCACCTACTTGGGCCACGTCACACGCCATATGCTAGGTTTGTTCCAAGGTATCCCGGGCGCGCGCCAGTGGCGTCGCTACCTGAGTGAAAATGCGCATAAAGCCGGTGCGGATATTAATGTGCTCGAACACGCGCTAAAGCTGGTTGCTGATAAACGCTAATTTTTTCGCTAAAACTTGGTCAAATTCACCACGCCTCGCACAACACTGCGGGGCGTTTTTGTTTATATTCAATGGGTTATTTTTGGCATGGTTTTTGTAATGTATTAGCCCAGAGAAATAAGTGTGAATCCTGGGAGAGCGACCATGCTGGAACTATTATTTGTGATTGGATTTTTTGTCATGCTACTGGTCACGGGCATTTCACTGCTCGGCATTATCGCCGCGCTGGTGGTGGCGACGGTGCTGATGTTTGTGGGTGGGTTGTTTGCGTTGATGATTAAACTCCTGCCGTGGCTACTGCTGGCCATCGTGGCGGTATGGATTGTGCGGGCGATAAAGTCACCGAAAAATCAGACCTACCGCGACAACTACCGTAGGTATTGAGGGCTTCGTCACAACCTCAAAAGTTTTGCATAAAACGCCGTAGGAACCGCGTAAAAAATCTGTCACTATTACTGGCGTTAACGAATTCATCGAGCTGTACCCTACATACAGCCGAACAAAAAAAGAAAGGGCTTCCTACGGGAAGCCCTAGTCTTTTGTGCCGCAGCAAGCCTACGGAATAAGCAGGCTCGAGCCCTGCGTTACTCGGCTTTCCAGAATTTCATGCGCGCGTCGTGCCTCTTTCAGCGGATACCTTTGATTCTCCGCGACATCCACTTTAATGATCCCACTGGCAATCAGCGAGAACAGCTCGTGGCTGGCTTCCTTTAGCTCGTCATAGGTGGTGATGTAGCCATTGAGAGAAGGGCGGGTCACGAACAGCGAGCCTTTTTGGTTCAGAATCCCCAGATTTACGCCGGTCACCGGGCCGGAAGCGTTGCCGAAGCTGACCATCAGGCCACGGCGCTGAATGCAGTCCAGCGATGCTTCCCAAGTATCTTTACCGACTGAATCGTAGACCACTGGCAGTTTTTTACCGCCGGTGATCGCTTTCACCCGCTCGGCGATATTCTCATCGCGATAGTTAATCACTTGCCAAGCCCCTGCCTGCAGCGCGCGCTGCGCTTTCTCCGCGCTGCCAACGGTACCGATAAGTTTTGCGCCCAGCGCCTTTGCCCACTGACAGGCAATTAATCCCACGCCGCCTGCGGCCGCGTGGAACAAAAATGGCTCGCCGGGTTTGATTTCATAGGTTTTGCGCAGCAGATAAAAGACCGTTAAACCTTTCAGGAAAGAAGCGGCTGCTTGCTCGTAAGAAATCGCCGCCGGAAGCAGGGCGACTTTATCAGCAGGGACGTTATGCACAGAGCTGTACGCACCAAGCCCCGACTGCGCGTACACCACGCGATCGCCCGTTTTGATATGCTTAACGTTGCTGCCTACCTGGCTGACCACGCCGGCAGCCTCTGTGCCCAGCCCGCTTGGCATCGTTGGCGGTGGGTAAAGGCCGCTGCGAATATAGGTGTCGATATAGTTAATGCCGATGGCTTTGTTTTCCACCTGCACTTCGTTTTCAGCAGGGGCGTTAGGGGTGAATTCGACGGCATTAAGCACTTCCGGGCCGCCATGCTTGCTAAATTCAATACGGGTTGCCATGCTTCCTCCAGAACGATTATGTGGTAATCTTTCGACCCACTCTTTATCTCGGTAATACCATTCACTATGGCAGCAAATAAACCCTTCAACAAACCGCAAACTGAAGCGCGTGAACGCGATTTTCAGGTTGCAGGTCTGAAAGTACCGCCGCACTCGATTGAAGCGGAACAATCGGTGTTGGGCGGTTTGATGCTGGATAACGAGCGCTGGGACGATGTCGCCGAGCGCGTGGTTTCCGACGATTTCTATACCCGTCCGCACCGCCACATCTTTACCGAGATGGGGCGTTTGCAGGAAGGCGGCAGCCCAATTGACCTCATCACGCTTGCGGAATCGCTAGAGCGACAGGGGCAACTGGATAGCGTCGGCGGCTTTGCCTATTTAGCAGAGCTGTCGAAAAATACGCCAAGTGCGGCGAACATTAGCGCTTATGCCGATATCGTCCGCGAACGTGCGGTCGTGCGTGAAATGATCGCCGTAGCCAACGAAATCGCCGAAGCGGGCTTTGACCCGCAGGGCCGAACCAGCGAAGATTTGCTCGACTTGGCAGAATCCCGCGTCTTTAAAATCGCCGAAAGCCGGGCGAACAAAGACGAAGGCCCGCGAAACATCACCGAAGTACTCGACGCCACCGTCGCACGTATCGAACAGCTGTTCCAGCAGCCGCATGATGGCGTCACCGGCGTTAACACCGGTTACGACGACCTCAACAAGAAAACCGCTGGCCTGCAGCCATCAGACTTGATTATCGTCGCCGCGCGTCCGTCGATGGGTAAAACGACATTTGCAATGAACATCGTCGAAAATGCGGCGATGTTACAAGACAAGCCGGTTCTTATCTTCAGTCTCGAAATGCCATCAGAACAGATTATGATGCGTACTTTGGCATCGCTGTCGCGCGTTGACCAGACTCGTATTCGTACCGGTCAGCTCGACGATGAAGACTGGGCGCGCATCTCCGGCACCATGGGCATTCTGCTGGAAAAACGTAACATCTATATTGATGATTCCTCCGGCCTGACGCCGACGGAAGTGCGCTCCCGTGCGCGCCGTATCGCTCGTGAACACGGCGGCATTGGCCTGATCATGATCGACTACCTCCAGCTGATGCGCGTACCGTCGCTCTCCGACAACCGTACGCTGGAAATCGCTGAAATTTCCCGCTCGCTCAAAGCGTTAGCCAAAGAATTGCACGTGCCGGTGGTGGCGCTGTCACAGCTTAACCGTTCCCTGGAACAGCGTGCGGACAAGCGTCCGGTCAACTCCGACCTGCGTGAATCCGGCTCCATCGAGCAGGATGCCGACTTAATCATGTTCATCTATCGTGATGAGGTTTATCACGAAAACAGTGACTTAAAAGGCATCGCCGAGATTATTATCGGTAAACAGCGTAACGGCCCGATCGGCACGGTTCGCCTGACCTTTAACGGTCAATGGTCGCGTTTTGATAATTACGCTGGCCCGCAGTACGACGACGAATAATAACGCTCAATAAAGCAAACACTTATCAAGGAACACAAATGCAAGCGGCAACTGTAGTCATTAACCGCCGCGCTCTGCGACACAACCTGCAACGTCTGCGTGAACTGGCACCTGCCAGCAAGCTGGTTGCGGTGGTGAAAGCGAACGCTTACGGACACGGCCTTCTTGAGACCGCGCGAACGCTCCCCGACGCTGACGCTTTTGGCGTTGCTCGTCTTGAAGAGGCCCTGCGTCTGCGCGAGGGCGGTATCACTCAGCCGATCCTGTTGCTGGAAGGCTTCTTCAACGCCACGGACCTGCCGACGATTTCTGCACAGCACCTGCAAACCGCCGTCCATAACGTCGAACAGCTTGAGGCGCTGGAAACCGCTACGCTGAACGAGCCGGTGACCGTGTGGATGAAGCTTGATACCGGCATGCACCGCTTGGGCGTTCGTCCGGAGGATGCCGAAGCGTTCTACCAGCGTTTGACCCAGTGTAAAAACGTACGTCAGCCGGTGAATATCGTCAGCCATTTTGCCCGTGCCGATGAGCCTGATTGCGGCGCGACGGAGCGCCAACTGGATATCTTCAATACGTTTACCGAAGGCAAACCAGGGCTGCGCTCCATCGCGGCTTCCGGCGGTATTTTGCTGTGGCCGCAGTCGCATTTCGACTGGGCGCGTCCAGGCATTATTCTCTACGGCGTATCACCTCTGGAGCAAAAGCCCTGGGGGCCGGATTTTGGTATGCAGCCGGTGATGTCGCTGACTTCCAGCCTGATTGCGGTGCGCAGTCACAAAGCCGGTGAAGCGGTAGGCTACGGTGGCACTTGGATAAGTGAACGCGATACCCGTCTGGGCGTGGTGGCGATGGGCTATGGCGATGGTTACCCTCGCGCGGCACCTTCCGGCACCCCGGTGCTGGTGAACGGTCGCGAAGTGCCGATTGTCGGCCGCGTGGCGATGGACATGATCTGCGTGGACTTAGGCCCAGAGGCTGAAGATAAGACCGGTGATACGGTGATTATGTGGGGTCAAGGACTGCCGGTTGAGCGCATTGCTGAAATAACGAAAGTGAGTGCTTACGAACTTATTACGCGTCTGACGTCGCGCGTCGCAATGAAGTATATCGATTAAGCGTGGCTGTGCCGGATGGCGCTTGCGCTTATCCGGCCTACATCGCGCATTGACTATAGGCCGGATAAGGCGTTTACGCCGCCATCCGGCAATGTTCACCGCAACCGCAACAACCTCTCGACCTTCCTCACCATCCGGTTTATTGTGTTATTACCTGCCTTTCTGTAAACCTGGAGAACCATCGCGTGTTTCAAAAAGTTGACGCCTATGCGGGCGACCCCATTCTTTCGTTAATGGAACGCTTCAAAGAAGATCCGCGCAGCGACAAAGTTAACCTCAGCATCGGCCTGTACTACAACGAAGACGGCATCATTCCTCAGCTGCAGGCGGTGGCACAAGCCGAAGCGCGCCTGAATGCGCAGCCTCACGGTGCCTCGTTGTATCTGCCGATGGAAGGGCTTAACAGCTATCGCCACACCGTCGCACCTTTGTTATTTGGCGCGGATAATCCGGTTCTTCAGCAGCAACGCGTGGCCACCATTCAAACTCTCGGCGGCTCAGGCGCATTGAAGGTTGGCGCAGATTTTCTCAAACGTTACTTCCCGGATTCCGGGGTGTGGGTCAGCGACCCCACTTGGGAAAATCACATTGCCATCTTTGAAGGTGCGGGCTTTACCGTTGGCACTTACCCGTGGTTCGACAGCGAAACGAACGGCGTGCGCGTTGATGCGCTGCTGGAAAAACTCAGTACGCTGCCAGCGCGCAGCATCGTACTGTTGCATCCGTGCTGCCACAACCCAACCGGTGCGGATCTGACTCCAGCGCAATGGGACGCGGTGGTTGAAGTGTTGAAAGCCCGCGATCTGATCCCATTCCTCGATATCGCTTATCAAGGCTTTGGTGCCGGCATGGATGAAGATGCCTATGCGATCCGCGCGATTGCTGAAGCGGGACTTCCGGCACTGGTTAGCAACTCTTTCTCCAAAATTTTCTCGCTGTACGGTGAACGCGTTGGCGGCCTGTCGATTATCTGTGAAGACAACGAAACCGCGCTACGCGTGCTGGGTCAGCTAAAAGCGACCGTCCGTCGTAACTACTCCAGCCCGCCGAATTTCGGTGCGCAGGTGGTTGCCGCAGTGCTGGGCGATGCGGAGCTGAAAGCCAACTGGCTGGCGGAAGTGGAAGGGATGCGTACGCGCATTCTGGAGATGCGTCAGGCGTTGGTGACGGTGCTTAAAGAAGAGATGCCGAACGGCAACTTCGATTACCTGCTCAAGCAGCGCGGAATGTTCAGTTATACCGGCCTGAGTGCACAGCAGGTCGATAGACTGCGCGATGAGTTCGGCGTGTACCTGATCGCCAGCGGCCGTATGTGCGTTGCTGGGCTTAACAGTCGTAACGTTCAACGAGTGGCGAAAGCCTTTGCTGCCGTGATGTAAGTGTGTGCTCACTCTGGCTCAAAGGCATGTGTTGAGCCAGAGTGTTTCCGAATAATCAAAATGTGATCCCCTTACTTTTTCTGTGATTATTCTTAGATAATCCTTTCTTTCATCGACCTCAAACGGTAAGGTCCCAGTGTTTTTGGGAATTATTGCCCACTTTATGACAATAACGAATCGACGAATTAAGGGAAATTATGCGCAAGATTACGCAAGCTCTCAGTGCCGTCTGCTTGTTATTTGCACTGAATGCTTCGGTGACGGCTCACGCGTCGTCTCCTGCTCCGCTTTACCCCGGTACTGATGTAGCAAAATTGGCTGAGCAAGCGCCTATTCACTGGGTTTCTGTGGCACAAATCGAAAATAGTCTGATTAGCCATCCACCGATGGCGGTTGGTTTTGATATCGATGATACCGTCCTTTTTTCCAGCCCCGGCTTCTGGCGTGGGCAGCGAACCTACTCGCCGGACAGCCAAGATTATCTGAAAAATCCGGCTTTTTGGGAAAAAATGAACAACGGCTGGGATGCATTCAGCATTCCGAAAGAAGTGGCCCGTTCGCTGATCGCGATGCACGTGAAGCGCGGTGACAGTATTTACTTTGTTACTGGCCGCAGCCAAACGCAAACTGAAACCGTGTCGAAAACGCTGCAGGACTATTTCCTGATCCCCGGTGTAAACATGAATCCGGTGATTTTTGCTGGCGATAATCCAGGGCAGAACACGAAAACACAATGGCTGAAAGAGAAGAACATTCGGGTGTTCTACGGCGATTCTGACAACGATATCACCGCTGCGCGTGAGGCGGGAGCTAGAGGCATCCGGGTACTGCGCGCCTCTAACTCCACGTATCGCCCGCTGCCGCATGCCGGCAGCTTCAATGAAGAAGTGATCGTCAACTCCGAGTATTGAGTGCGGCACCAAGAAATGATGCTCTTTTGGGTAAAATAACGCGCCGGAAGGTTTAACCTTTCGGCGTCTTGTTGCACACTGAAGGTGATGATTTTTTGCACAGGTGGCGTTAACCCAAAGGAGTATAACGATGACCAGTTCGGATCTTCTGCTGTATTGCATGGCTAAACGTGGCGCGGAACAGAGCGTGCACAGCGACTGGAAGGCAACTCAGATTAAAGTGGCCGATGTACTTTTCGCGATGGTAAAGGATGTGGAAGACCGCCCGGCGGTGTCACTGAAAACCAGCCCCGAACTGGCAGAGTTGCTGCGTGAGCAGCACAAAGATGTGCGTCCAAGCCGCCATCTTAATAAAGCGCACTGGAGCACGGTGTATCTCGACGGCTCGTTGCCAAATTCGCAGATTTACTATCTGGTCGATGCGTCGTATCAGCTGGCGGTGGACCTGCTGCCGGATGCGCTCCGGCAGCAGATGTACTCGTAGTTACTGTAGCAGTGGTTTGAGGAAACGCGCGGTGTGCGAGGCTTCGCAGTTAGCCACCGTTTCAGGCGTACCGGAAACGAGAATTTCCCCGCCGCCGCTGCCGCCTTCTGGACCCAGGTCGACAATCCAGTCTGCCGTTTTAATGACATCCAAGTTGTGCTCAATGACCACGATAGTGTTGCCCTGATCGCGAAGCTGATGCAGCACTTCCAGCAACTGCTGGATATCCGCGAAGTGCAGGCCGGTAGTCGGCTCATCAAGAATATACAGCGTCTGACCGGTGCCGCGTTTTGACAGTTCGCGCGCCAGTTTCACGCGCTGCGCTTCACCGCCGGACAGCGTCGTGGCCGACTGGCCAAGGCGAATGTAGGTCAGGCCAACGTCCATCAGCGTTTGCAGCTTACGCGCTAACGCCGGTACCGCATCGAAGAACTCACGGGCTTCTTCAATGGTCATATCCAGCACTTCGTGGATGGTCTTACCCTTGTACTTAATCTCTAGCGTTTCGCGGTTATAGCGTTTGCCTTTGCACTGATCGCACGGCACGTAGATATCCGGCAGGAAGTGCATTTCGACTTTGATGACGCCGTCGCCCTGACAGGCTTCGCAGCGTCCACCGCGCACGTTAAAGCTAAAGCGCCCCGGTGTGTAACCGCGCGCACGCGACTCCGGCACGCCGGCAAACAGCTCGCGCACTGGGGTAAATACGCCGGTGTAGGTTGCCGGGTTTGAGCGCGGAGTACGACCGATAGGGCTCTGGTCGATATCGATAACTTTATCGAAATGCTCCAACCCCTGTACGTCGCGATACGGTGCTGGTTCAGCGATAGTGGCGCCGTTTAGCTGGGTCTGAGCTATCGGGAACAGAGTATCGTTAATCAACGTCGATTTACCCGAGCCGGATACGCCGGTGATACAGGTAAACAGCCCGACAGGCAGGGTCAGGGTCACGTCTTTTAAGTTGTTGCCCGATGCGCCCGTCAGCTTGAGCACTTTTTCCGGATCGGCCGGAACGCGATTTTTCGGCACCTCAATTTTGCGTTTACCGCTCATGAACTGCCCGGTTAAGGACTCTGGCACCGCCATAATGTCGTCCAGCGTCCCTTCGGCTACCACCTGGCCGCCGTGCACGCCAGCGCCAGGGCCGATGTCGATGACGTGATCGGCGGCGCGAATTGCGTCTTCGTCGTGCTCAACCACAATTACCGTGTTACCGAGGTTGCGCAGATGAACCAACGTCCCCAGCAGGCGTTCGTTATCCCGCTGGTGCAGGCCGATGGACGGCTCATCCAGCACGTACATCACGCCGACCAGTCCGGCACCAATTTGACTGGCCAGACGAATACGCTGCGCTTCACCACCGGACAGCGTTTCTGCCGAACGGGAGAGGGTGAGGTAGTTCAGGCCGACGTTCACCAAGAACTTCAGGCGATCGCCAATCTCTTTCAGCACTTTTTCAGCAATTTTTGCCCGCTGGCCTGCCAGCTTCAGATTACTGAAGAAGTCCAGCGCGTGGCCGATGCTCATATCGGAAATGGTTGGCAGCGGCGTATTTTCAACGTACACGTGACGCGCTTCGCGACGCAGACGGGTGCCGTGGCAGCTGGTACATGAGCGGTTGCTGATAAATTTCGCCAGCTCTTCGCGCACGGCGCTGGATTCCGTCTCTTTATAACGGCGCTCCATGTTGTGCAGCACGCCCTCGAAAGGATGACGGCGAACGGAGGTATCGCCACGGTCGTTGATGTATTTGAATTCAATCGACTCTTTGCCTGAACCGTACAGAATGGCTTTCTGTGCGACGGCACCGAGGGTATCCCACGGTGCTTCGATATCGAACTGGTAGTGTTCTGCCAGCGACTTCAGCATCTGGAAGTAATAGAAGTTGCGGCGATCCCAGCCACGGATTGCGCCACCGGCTAGCGACAGCTCGGGATTCTGAATCACGCGATCTGGATCGAAATACTGCTGTACGCCAAGCCCATCACAGGTTGGGCAAGCGCCAGCTGGGTTGTTGAACGAGAACAGGCGCGGTTCCAGCTCACGCATGCTGTAGCCGCAAATCGGGCAGGCGAAGTTGGCGGAGAACAGCAGCTCATCCGCTTTAGGGTCGTCCATATCGGAGACCACCGCCGTACCGCCGGAGAGATCCAGCGCGGTTTCGAAAGATTCTGCCAGCCGCTGCGCCAGATCGTCGCGTACTTTAAAGCGGTCGATGACCACTTCAATGGTGTGTTTCTTTTGCAGTTCAAGCTTTGGCGGATCGGAGAGATCGCAAACTTCACCGTCGATACGCGCACGGATATAGCCTTGGCTTGCCAAGTTTTCCAGCGTCTTGGTGTGCTCGCCTTTACGCTCTTTGATAATCGGCGCCAGCAGCATCAGGCGTTTGCCCTCTGGCTGGGACAACACATTATCGACCATTTGGCTGACGGTTTGCGCCGCCAGTGGCACATCGTGATCCGGGCAACGCGGCTCGCCGACGCGGGCGTACAGCAGGCGCAGGTAGTCGTGAATCTCGGTGATGGTACCGACGGTAGAACGCGGGTTGTGCGAGGTCGACTTCTGCTCGATGGAGATAGCCGGCGACAGCCCTTCAATATGATCGACGTCCGGCTTTTCCATCAGCGACAGGAACTGGCGCGCATAGGCAGAAAGCGATTCTACATAGCGGCGCTGCCCTTCAGCATAGAGGGTGTCGAAAGCCAATGAGGATTTACCAGACCCAGACAGCCCGGTCACGACAATCAATTTGTCGCGAGGGATGACGAGGTTGATGTTTTTGAGATTATGGGTGCGGGCGCCCCGAACTTCGATCTTATCCATTCACCTTTCCCGGTAGAAGATACACGGATTGCCTGGTTTGTTAGAAGGACAAACGGCAGAAACGGCTAATTATGACACAACTTAACCTGAATGGATATACAGTGTTGGAACGTCGCTCGGAGTCGCCAATGAAAAAATGTCGAGTGACAAGATGTTTACTGGAATATGTCTCGCGGCTATCAAAAGACCGTGTGGAAATGATACACTCGCGCGTTTACACTTAATCAAGAATCGTTATTCAGGAGAGACAAACATGGCCAGCAGAGGCGTAAACAAGGTGATTCTCGTCGGTAATCTGGGCCAGGACCCGGAAGTACGCTACATGCCGAATGGTGGCGCAGTTGCCAACATTACGCTGGCTACTTCCGAATCCTGGCGTGATAAAGCGACCGGTGAAATGAAAGAGCAGACCGAATGGCACCGTGTTGTGCTGTTTGGCAAACTGGCGGAAGTTGCGGCTGAATACCTGCGTAAAGGTTCTCAGGTCTATATCGAAGGCCAGCTGCGTACTCGCAAATGGACCGATCAGTCAGGCGTAGAAAAATACACCACTGAAGTCGTGGTTAACGTTGGCGGCACCATGCAGATGCTGGGTGGCCGTCAGGGTGGCGGCGCACCAGCTGGCGGTAACGCAGGCGGCGGTCAGCAGCAGGGTGGTTGGGGTCAGCCTCAGCAACCTCAGGGCGGCAACCAGTTCAGCGGCGGCGCGCAGTCTCGCCCGCAGCAGCAGTCCGCTCCGGCACCGTCTAACGAACCGCCAATGGACTTCGACGACGATATCCCGTTCTAAGGCTGGCACTCGGCAGCTAAGAAATAAAAGACCCCGCTTCGGCGGGGTTTTTTGTTTCTGCCAGTAGATGATTTTTCGCACCATGACCCGTCATCGGCACCGTTTCGGTGCGCATGTTGCCCACTCAGAAAAAATAGCAAAAAACGGAAAACACCATAACTGCAAGATAAATAAAGAAAATAATAACTGGCACGGTTTGTGCCTACATCAATGTATACACTCATGTAGGCAAGGTGACCGGCAATGACTCAGTACCAATCAGCAAGATGTATGCAGGGGATGGCCGTTGCGCCGCACTCGCTGGCTGCGGAAAGCGCGGTCGCGGTGCTGCGCGATGGCGGGAACGCGATTGAAGCAATGGTGGCCGCCGCAGCGACCATAGCTGTGGTCTACCCGCATATGAATGGTATCGGTGGTGACGGCTTCTGGTTAATTTCCTCGCCGGGAAAAGAGCCGGTGGCGATCCAGGCCTGCGGGTTTGCGGCAGAAAAAGCCAATATCGCCTTTTACCAGCAGGCGGGCTATTCGCAGATCCCGGTGCGCGGGCCGCTGGCGGCAAACACCGTCGCTGGAACAGTGTCCGGTTGGGAGCAAGCGCTGGCGTGGGCTGAGCAAAATAGCGCAAAAGCGCCGTTACCGCTGCCTCGTTTACTAAAAGATGCCGTGCACTACGCGCGCCACGGTGTACCTGTCTCGCCGGGCCTGCACCAACAAATTGCCTCGCGTTTGGAACAACTGCGCCAGTATCCTGGTTTTAGCGGTCTGTTTGCCCCGGCGGGTGAGGCACTGGGCGTAAATGAATTACTGTTCCAGCCAGCCCTAGCAAATACCCTTGAAAGGTTGGCTGGCAACGGGCTTGGCGATTTCTATCACGGTGAAACCGCACGCCTGATGAGCGCTGAGCTGGAAGCTGCGGGCAGCCTACTGCGCTTTAACGATCTCGACCGGTTTAGTGCTTCACAGGTCAAGCCGCTGGCGCTGCACACGGACGCGGGCACGGTATATAACCTGCCGCCGCCGTCGCAGGGGCTGGTGTCATTGCTGATCACCGGCATTCTTGAGCAGCAGCGGAAAAAGGGCGTTATCCGCGATGAGGCCGA
Organism: Kluyvera sp. STS39-E; assembly: GCF_040932435.1. NCBI lineage: Bacteria > Pseudomonadati > Pseudomonadota > Gammaproteobacteria > Enterobacterales > Enterobacteriaceae > Kluyvera > Kluyvera sp. STS39-E. Next base: position 58,082 of record NZ_JBFQGA010000013.1, read on the forward strand.
CTTTGTGCACCACTGCGTCGAAGCGACCAAGTTGGCGTTCAATCTACGGGATCGCCATATCACCGATCCGGCCCACATGACGCTTGATCCGCAGTGCTTACTTACTGCCGAAAACATTGCCGATCTAAGTTCCCAGATAGCCGCAGACCGCGCGCTGCCGTGGGGAAAAGGGCGCGGCCCTGCAGATACCATCTGGATGGGCGTTATCGATGGTTCGGGCACTGCGGTGAGTTTTATCCAGAGCATTTACCACGAATTCGGCAGCGCGGTGATTCTGCCGGACAGCGGCGTTATCTGGCAAAACCGTGGCAGCAGCTTCTCGCTGGATCCAAAAGCAACCAATCCGCTTCAGCCGGGGCGCTTGCCGTTTCATACCCTCAACCCCGCGCTGGCTCGCCTGACAGACGGTGGGCTGCTGGTTTACGGCAGCATGGGCGGCGATGGACAACCGCAAACGCTGGCGGCGGTTTTTGACCGTATCGTTAACCAGAACATGACGCCTCAGGCGGCTATTACCGCCCCGCGCTGGCTATTAGGCCGCACTTGGGGTGAAAGCAGCGACACTCTCAAGATAGAAAGCCGCCTTAGAGCGGAGACTACCGACACCCTCAAACAGTACGGCCATGACGTCGAGATTTACCCCCCTTATGACGACCTCATGGGGCATGCCGGAGCAATACTTCGGCATCGCAACGGCATGCTGGAAGGCGGCAGCGACCCGCGAAGTGACGGCGGCGTAGCCCGCTGGTAACGCCAGCATTTTCCAAAAGAAACATTCCTAGAATGCCGCGACGCACAAAGGCGTTGCGCATTCTGGCGGCATTTTTTCGTCTATTGGAGCGTAATATGACCGTTCTCAGAGAACCGTTGGTGACACCAAAATTTGGCAAATGGACGCAGCTTGTCCTCGGGCTTATCTGCATGGCATCTATTTCCAGCCCGCAGTATGTCTGGACGTTATTAACCAAACCGCTGACTGAAAAGCTGGGCGTGGGGCTGCCGGAACTGCAGGTAACATTCTCTCTGCTTATCATTCTGCAGACCTTTTTTTCACCGTTCCAAGGGCGTCTGGTTGAGCGGTTTGGTCCGCGTCTTTTGATTTCCATTGGCACCGTGATGGCGGGGCTGAGTTGGGTGCTGTCGGCGCATATTAATGGTCTGGTGGCGCTGTATATCGTGTATGGCTGCATCGGCGGTTTGGGGACCGGGATTGTCTATATTGGGGTGGTGGGGCTAATGGTGAAATGGTTCCCGCAAAACCGTGGCTTTGCGGCGGGGGCTGTGGCAGCGGGATATGGAATGGGGGCGATTTTAACCACCTTCCCAATTGCCATCTCACTTGGCAACTACGGCCTCGAGCAGACCATGACTGTGTTTGGCCTTATCTTTGCCGCCGTGGGGCTGCTGGCAAGCCAAGGTTTGAGTTTGCCGCCAAACATGACGGCACGGTCGGTTAGCCATAAAGTGGCGCAGAGTACGCGCCAGTTCACCTCCCGGGAAATGCTACGCCAACCGCTGTTCTGGCTGATGTTTGCCATGATGGCGATGATGTCGACTTCTGGGTTGATGGTGACTTCGCAGATGGCGGTATTTGCCGAAGATTTTGGGATCAGCAAGGCGGTAGTTTTCGGGATGGCGGCGCTTCCGTTGGCATTAACCATTGACCGATTTACCAACGGTCTAACACGCCCGCTGTTTGGTTTTATCTCCGACCGTTATGGCCGTGAGAAAACCATGTTTATCGCCTTTGCACTGGAAGGCTGCGCCATGACGTTGTGGCTGGCGTGCCGTGAAGATCCCCTGCTTTTCGTATTGCTCTCGGGGGTGGTGTTTTTCGGCTGGGGCGAAATTTTCTCCCTGTTCCCGTCCACGTTAACCGATACCTTTGGCAGCGAACACGCCGCATCGAACTACGGCTGGCTGTATATTTCACAGGGCATTGGCTCGATTTTCGGCGGCCCGTTGGCGGCGCTGCTGTATCAACATACGCAGGGATGGCACGTGGTCTTCGGCTGCGCAATAGCGCTTGATTTCATTACGGCCGGGCTGGCACTGTGTGTGTTAAAACCTTGGCGTGCGCGGTTTATCCGCCAACATAGCTAATAGCGGAGTTTTCCATGACGGCAATGACATCTGAACCCACGCCGCTGCTTGCGCATTCGGAACGTGTTTATCTGCAGATACGGCAGGAGATTTACCAGTTCGTCCTCCTGCCCGGTGACCGCTTTACGGAGGTGGACATTGCCCGTCGCCTAGGATGCTCCCGCACGCCGGTTCGAGAAGCGCTGCTACTGCTGCAAAATGAAGGCCTGCTGCGGCGCTGCTTACGTAACGGCTGGGAAGTTTTTCCCATTGATTTTGATGTGTACGAAGATCTCTATGAGACCCGCGCGCTGATTGAGGTGAATTCGGTCAGGAGTTTGTGCAGTTCAACCTCGCCAAAGGTGAACCGTGAGGTGTTGGTTAGCCTCAAGGCCATCTGGCAGGTTGCGCCCCAGGCCCAGCTTTTGGCATGCGACGATATTGCGTCGTTGGATGAGCAGTTCCATATTGCCCTGACGGAGGCTGCCGGTAACCGCGAGCTGGCCAATATCCTGACGAATATCACCAACCGTATCCGTATTATGCGACGGCTCGATTTTGAGTATGAAACGCGTGTCGCGCAGACCTATAAGGAGCATGCTGAGCTGCTAGAGGCGATAGAGCAACGGGATGAAGAAAGGGCGGTGGCGCTCATTTCTGCTCATATTACCGATGCTTATAAAGGTGCCAGTACGATCACCCTGCGACGCTTGCAGGGCGTTCGAGCGACACAAATACGCTGATAGCGCTGCGTCAGGTCCGTTTTTCTATCTCTGGGAGCGTCGGCGGCTTGCCCGTCGCCGCCCGCTTGCGGTTCATCTCATCGAGAATCAGCCGGTAGGCGATGTAGTACTTATAGATATTGCTCACGTAGGTCACCGTTTCGGCACCAATTTTCTCGGCGGCGAGGTTCTCAACGTTGCCAAACCAGATGTTAGGATCAAAACCGCGCTTTAGCGTTTCTGCACGTAGCCGGGCAATGCGCGCCGGGCCTGCGTTATAAGAGGCGAATGAGAACAGGGCTTTATCTAGCTGCGTCATTGGCTCGTCGCTGTAGTAGCGATCGATCATCCAGCGCATATATTTCACTCCAGCGTGAATGTTTGGATCCAACAGTTTGATATCACCAACCTGCAATTCTTTGCCGGTTTTCGGCATGACCTGCATGACGCCGATTGCCCCAACGTGGCTACGCACAGATTGATCGAGCTTCGACTCCTGATATCCCTGCGCCGCCATCAGCAGCCAGTCGACATCGTAGCGATCGCCATACTTTCTGAAGACTTCGACCATTTTTAAAAACTTGCGTCGTTCTTTCTCGGCGGCGGCGTTTTTAACGTAGTCTGCGCTCTTGAGATAGCGCAGCAGCAGCGTATTCCCCAGCGTACTGCCCTGGCGGTGGTCTTTCACAAAACCGTTCAACGCGGCCAATAACTGCGGATTATCTTTACGCACCGCCCAAGCGATGCTGCCGTTATCGCGCAGCACTATATCTTCATGCACGCTGATTTTTGGAAACATCTGTTTCCAGAATATGGCCTTGTGGCGATCGACAACGATCAGCGGGATTAGCCCAGCGTTGAGCATCTCCAACAGATCTTCATCCTCCAGCACTTCGGGGGCCGGTTTGATAACGATCGGTGGCCGTTGTTCTTTTTTCAAGCGGACATTCTGAGCGAGCAGGCTCTCGTAATAGCTTGATGAGAGGCGCACGAATACCGTTTTGCCGCTGAGGTCGTCTAGGCTTTTGACCAGTGGAGAGGCGGGGCCTGAGACCAACAGTTCTTGGATCCCGGTATAGAGTGGGTCGGCAAAGGTGACCTCTTTTTGCCGCGAAGGCGTGATGGTGAGATTGGCCGCGGCAATATCGCCTTTGCCTTCGTTAAGCGCCGTAAAAAGGGTATCCCGCGTGACCGGGACGAAGATGATCCGTACCTTGAGGTGTCGTTGCTTGAGCTTGTTCTCTTTTGCCAGTTGCTCATTCAGGCTGCGCTCAAAGGCGGCAAAAATATCGTGCGTTGCCCCACGTTGTTGGCCTTTATTGATAAAAAAGAAAGTCTTACTGTAGGTCGTCAATACCCGGATCACCCGTCGGTCGAGCATGCCGGAAAGATCGCCTTTCCACGGCTGCATGATGGTTTCAGTATTAACCTCCAGCGTATCGGGCGCCTCGTTTTTTGCCGGGGCGGCATATACCGTGAAGGAAAGCATCAGAGCGCTAAGACAGGGGATCAGAAGGTGATGGAAAGGGATGGCGTTCATGGTGCGGCACTCCGCAGGGCACATCTTCTTATTTTAGTCGAGCGGCGCTAAAAGAGAGGCTTTCTGAGCGGGGGCTATCTAGGGTTTCAGGCAATAAAAAACCCCGATAAATCGGGGCTCATGTATTCGTTGTGGCGCTTAGTACATTGCAACAGGCCATTCCGGCGGCGCGTGGCTCATGACCTCAACCATCACATCTTTGATATTGTTCAGAATGGTCGAAATGTCTACCAACGTAAGGCCCAGTAAACCGGTCGCAAACCAACAGGCTGCTGCCACACCGAGCATGCCGCTGATGACCGCCAGCCCGGCGTAGTCTGATTTACGAAGTTGAATCTTAAGGGTACTGGCGATAAACATCAGCACCGCGCTGGTTAGCGGCCAGCGTAACAACGCGACGCCCGCGGTAATTGAAACCATGAGACCTTATCCTCGGAGATAAACAATACAGTGCCCTGACAGCGCATTGTTTAATGAGGCTCAAGGCACTCTGGCTATCTGGGGGCAGTCAAAATTGAGATGAAACACCGTTTCTGTTTCAATCTATTTTGTGAACTATATCACATTTGTTGCTTTATTCACCAGAGGGAGGTGCAGGATTTTTGTCAACACATTAACCATATTAATAGTATGGAAATGTTGCTGTCGCGCTGAGCGCAACGACAGCAAAGAGGAAAACCTAAGCGGAGATTTGGTGACGATAGGCCGTCGGCGTGCTGTCGAACTCGCGGCGGAACACGCGAGAGAAGGTCTGCTGCGAGACATACCCCAGATCCATCGCGATATCAAAAATTGGCCGCTGGGTGGTGCGCAGCGCTTCCGCCGCCAGCAGCAGGCGTCGTTGACGAATATAATCTCCCAGTGTCTGATGCATCACTGCGCGGAACATACGCTGCAGGTACCACTTCGAATAGCCGGATTTTTTCGCCACGATATCGATATTAAGCGGTTGCTCGATATGTTCATCAATCCATTCAATTAGCGTTTGAATAATTTCCCGATGGGACATAAGGCACTCCCCGTTGTCTATTTTTGCGTCGATTTCTGTTCTGCTGGCGAGTATAATTCCTCAAGTTAACTTGAGGTAAAGCGGATAATGGAAAAAAAATCGACACGCATAAAAACGTTGCTTTCACCCGGTGAAGTAGCGAAACGAACTGGCGTTGCGGTATCAGCGCTACACTTTTATGAAAGCAAGGGGCTGATTCGTAGCACAAGAAATAGTGGCAATCAGCGGCGCTATAAGCGCGATGTGCTGCGCTACGTGGCGATTATTAAAATTGCCCAACGGTTGGGCATTCCGCTGGCAACCATCGGTGACTCTCTCAGCGTTTTGCCTGAAAACCACACTTTGGGGGCGAAGGACTGGAAGCATCTCACCACTCAATGGCGTGAAGAGTTGGATAAACGTATTCATGCAATGGAGGCGCTGCGCGATCAGTTAAACGGCTGCATCGGCTGTGGCTGTATGTCGCTGCGCGACTGCCCGTTGCGTAACCCTGGCGACAAGCTGGGCGAAGAGGGCACCGGGGCGCGTTTGCTGGAAGAAGAATAACCGTAGGCCGGATAAACGGCAGCGCCATCCGGCGGTTTTGCATGATGCCCGATGGCAGTTTCGCCTTATCGGGCTACAAATAACAATCCCCTCAAAGATGTGACGATTTTTACCACAGAATTGTTGCCAGATTGCGCATTCACGATAACGTTTGCGCATGGGTTGAGCAATTCTTCATCGGCAATCGTTAATTTTGATAAACCCAGGCAAACTTCAGTTGAAAAAGAGGGTGTAAAAGCCAGATAATCGTTTGCCTTGAATTTTCGACCGCTTTTGGCGGCGAAAATGACCAGGCTCACCTTATTACGCACCCGCGTAAATGAGGTATTCCGATTCTTGTATTGTCTGCGCGGAGTTAATCGTTTGCTTTTTTGTGGCTCCCCTATTGCCGCAACGTAGCACATGGAGATGACGCTTAGCTGGCAGTGGATGTTCCACCACGCAGACGAACGAATGATAAAAACTCTCAGGGGATGTTTTCTATGTCTACGCCTTCAGCGCGTACCGGCGGTTCGTTAGACGCTTGGTTTAAAATTTCTTCACGTGGTAGCTCTGTTCGTCAGGAGATTGTCGCCGGTCTTACGACCTTCCTCGCGATGGTGTACTCGGTTATCGTCGTGCCGAGCATGCTTGGCAAAGCCGGTTTCCCTCCTGCTGCGGTATTCGTCGCCACCTGTCTGGTTGCAGGCGTTGGCTCTATCGTGATGGGTCTGTGGGCGAACCTGCCTTTGGCCATCGGTTGCGCCATTTCACTGACCGCCTTCACCGCGTTTAGCTTGGTGCTCGGCCAGCAAATCAGCATTCCGGTTGCCCTCGGCGCAGTATTCCTGATGGGCGTGCTGTTTACCGTCATCTCCGCTTCCGGTATCCGTAGCTGGATTTTGCGCAATTTGCCGCAGGGCATTGCGCATGGCACAGGCATTGGTATCGGCCTGTTCCTGCTGTTGATTGCCGCCAACGGCGTCGGCATGGTTGTGAAAAACCCGATTGAAGGTTTGCCGGTTGCGCTGGGTAAATTCGATAGCTTCCCGGTCATCATGACGCTGGTGGGGCTGGCGATGATTATCGGTCTGGAAAAAATGAAGGTGCCGGGCGGCATTCTGCTGACCATCATCGGCGTGTCTATCGTCGGTCTGATTTTTGACCCGAACGTGCACTTCTCCGGTGTTTTTGCGATGCCATCGCTGAGCGATGAAAACGGCCACTCGCTGATTGGTAGCCTGGATATCATGGGGGCGCTGAACCCTGTGGTTCTGCCAAGCGTACTGGCGCTGGTGATGACGGCGGTGTTTGACGCCACCGGGACTATCCGTGCGGTAGCCGGTCAGGCAAACCTGCTGGATAAAGACGGTCAGATCATTAACGGCGGCAAAGCGCTGACCACTGACTCCCTGAGCAGCGTGTTCTCGGCGGTAGTGGGTGCAGCTCCTGCGGCGGTCTACATTGAGTCGGCAGCGGGTACTGCGGCAGGTGGTAAAACCGGTTTAACCGCGGTGACCGTTGGCGTGCTGTTCCTGCTGATTCTGTTCCTCTCTCCGCTTTCCTACTTGGTCCCAGGTTATGCTACTGCGCCTGCGCTGATGTATGTCGGTCTGCTGATGCTGAGCAACGTGGCGCGTATTGATTTCAACGATTTCGTTGATGCCATGTCCGGCCTCATCACCGCGGTGATGATTGTCCTGACCTGTAACATCGTAACCGGCATCATGATTGGCTTCGCGACCTTGGTGATTGGCCGCGTGGTTTCCGGCGAATGGCGTAAGCTGAATATCGGCACTGTGGTTATCGCTGCGGCGCTGGTTATCTTCTATGCAGGCGGCTGGGCGATTTAATCGCACCTCTGCAGCACAACAAACCCGCCTAATGGCGGGTTTGTTGTTTGTGCCTTGGCAAGACGAAAGGCACAAAGGCGGGCTGGCACTTTTTTTCCATTTTCAGCCACGACTCGTTTCCTTTTGCGTTACTCTGGTATCCGTATAATAAGAAGCACGACGCTTCACGTTTTGAATAATAAGACAACGCTGTAAACAGGGATCGCATGGAAATCTTCTTTACCATACTCATCATGACCCTCGTGGTTTCGCTCTCTGGGGTGGTTACACGCGTACTGCCCTTCCAAGTTCCACTACCGTTAATGCAAATCGCCATCGGGGCGATGCTCGCCTGGCCGACCTTCGGTCTGCACGTCGAATTTGATCCGGAGCTGTTCCTCGTCCTGTTCATCCCGCCGCTGCTGTTCGCCGATGGCTGGAAGACGCCAACGCGTGAGTTTATTGAGCACGGCAGGGAGATCCTCGGGCTGGCGCTGGCGTTAGTGCTGGTGACGGTAGTGGGGATTGGCTTCCTGATTTACTGGATTGTCCCAGGCATTCCGCTCATTCCAGCGTTCGCGCTGGCGGCGGTGCTCTCGCCAACCGATGCCGTGGCGCTCTCGGGGATTGTGGGTGAAGGCCGCATTCCGAAAAAAATCATGGGCATTTTGCAGGGCGAGGCGCTGATGAACGACGCCTCAGGCCTGGTGTCGTTGAAGTTTGCCGTCGCGGTGGCGATGGGGACGATGGTCTTTACCGTCGGCGGGGCCACGGTTGAGTTCCTCAAAGTGGCGATTGGCGGCATCTTAGCGGGCTTCGTGGTCAGTTGGTCGTATGGTCGCTCAATGCGCTTTCTCAGCCGTTGGGGCGGCGATGAGCCAGCCACGCAAATTGTCCTGCTGTTCCTCCTGCCGTTCGCCTCTTACCTGATTGCTGAACATATCGGTGTTTCCGGTATCCTGGCGGCGGTGGCGGCGGGGATGACCATCACTCGTTCAGGCGTGATGCGCACTGCGCCTTTGGCGATGCGTCTGCGTGCCAACAGCACTTGGGCGATGCTGGAGTTTGTGTTTAACGGCATGGTGTTCCTGCTGTTGGGCCTGCAGTTACCGGACATTCTGCAAAGCTCGCTGGTGGCGGCGGAAGCCGATCCGAACGTGGAAACCTGGATGCTGTTTACCGATATCATCCTGATTTACGCGGCGCTGATGCTGGTGCGTTTTGGCTGGCTGTGGACGATGCGCAAATTGAGCCAGCGCTTCTTGAAAAAGAAACCGATGGAGTTTGGCTCCTGGACCACCCGTGAGCTGCTGATTTCCTCGGTGGCGGGTGTGCGCGGGGCGATTACGCTAGCCGGTGTGCTATCGATACCACTGCTGTTGCCGTCCGGTGATGTGTTCCCTGCGCGCTATGAGCTGGTGTTCCTTGCCGCCGGGGTGATTTTGTTCTCGCTGTTTGTCGGCGTGATTGCGCTGCCGATTTTGCTGCGTCATATCGAATCCACCGATAACGTCCAGCAGCGTAAAGAAGAGCGTCTGGCGCGCGCAGCGACGGCGGACGTGGCGATTGTCGCTATCCAGAAAATGGAGGAGCGTCTGGCGGCGGATACGGAAGAGAATATCGATAACCAGCTGCTGACCGAGGTCAGCTCCCGCGTCATCGGTAACCTGCGTCGTCGAGTGGATGGGCGTAATGATGTCGAAACGTCGATGCTGGAAGAGCAGCTCGAACGCCGCTTCCGCCTGGCCGCGCTGCGTTCGGAACGCGGCGAGCTATACCACCTGCGCGCAACAAGGCAAATCAGCAACGAGACTTTGCAGAAGCTGCTGCATGATCTCGACCTGCTGGAAGCGCTGTTGATTGAAGATGCGTAATACGGATAAAGCGTGCGCCGTTCAGTCCCCTCTCCCCAATGGGGAGAGGGCTAGGGTGAGGGGGATGGCTCGGAGCATAAACCCTCACCCCAACCCTCTCCCTTAAAAAGGGAGAGGGAGCGCACCGTGCCTAAATTTCTACTCCGGCAACGTAAACCCCTCGCAGCATTTCAGCCACGCTTGGGCGCTGTGCGACATATACACTCCCTCGCGCCAGATCATCCCCAACTGCCAGCGCAGTTCGCTTTCCAGCGGCAGCCAGCGTAGGGTTTTGGCATCCAGACGTCGGCAAATCGGCTCCGGCAAAATCGCCACGCCGACGCCCGCCTGCACCATAGCGGCGAGAAAATCCCATTGCCCACTGCGCACCGCAATCCGTGGTTTCACATCATGACGGGCGAACAGCTGCATCAGCTGGCGGCTCAGGGCAAAATCTTCGTTATAAATCAGCAAAGGATGAGCCGCTAACTGCTGCGGTGACACCGTGGTTTGCTCCAGCCAGTCGCCGGAGCGTGGCACCAGCACGCATAACGGATGGCTGAACAGCGGTAGGGTGGTGAGCGCGCTCTCTTCCTCGACCGGCAGCGCGGTCATGGCGATATCCAGCTCGCCGTTCATCACCGCCTGCTGCACCGTTAAGCCGCCAAACTCGGAAATTTTTAGCTCTACGCCGGGATAGCGCTGGCGAAACAGACCAATCGGCCCGGCCATCAGCATGCCGACCATCGGTGGAATGCCCAGCCGCAGCACGCCTTTGTTGAGATGATTGATATCGCTAAGTTCGGCTTCAAGCTGGCGAAATTCATCAAGGATCGCCAGCCCGCGCTCAAACACCACCTGCCCGGTATCGGTCATCAGTAGCTTGCGCCCGTCACGAATAAGCAACGTGCAGTTCAGCTCATCTTCTAGGTTTTTGAGCATCTTGCTGATGGTGGGTTGGGTGACGAAAAGCTTCTCCGCCGCGCGGGTAAAGCTCTGCTGGCGAACGACTTCGACAAAGTAGCGCAGCGTTCTGATGTCCATAAGTATGCCTCTAAACTATGCTACCGATGAGTTTAATTCATTTCTGTCATCATCGCGGCCTCACTATACTGTGCGCCTGTGATTTTTTCTGGACATCCCTCCATGGCTGAGGCCTTAGGGCGCGTAGTGCCCTCCGTTTTGAACCGTCTACAGGTACCGGTACAGGTTGTGCTGTATGCGGGACTGTTTGTATTTGCCGAATATCTGGTGAGCTGGTGGCATTTGCCGCTGCCCGCCAATCTGGTGGGGATGGTGCTGCTGCTGGCGCTGATTGTTTGCCACATTGTGCCGCTGAAGTGGGTTCGCGCCGGGTCGCGCTGGTTGCTGGCAGAGATGCTGCTGTTTTTCGTTCCGGCGGTGGTGGCGGTGGTGAACTACGCGCAATTACTGATGATTGATGGCTGGCGTATTTTCTTGGTGATTGCGCTAAGCACCATGATGGTGCTGGGTGCGACGGCCTGGGTGGTCGATAAAGTGTATCGCTTTGAAATGAAACGGATGCGCCATGACTAACTTTCAGCTGAGCGTCGCCTGTTTGGTTGTCACGCTGGTGCTCTATTTTGCCAACAAACGCCTGTATCGCCGCTTTCGCAAACTGCCGCTGATGCCGTTGGTGCTGACGCCGGTTCTACTGGTGCTATTGCTGGTGTTCGGCCATATCTCTTATCAAAACTACATGGGTGAAGCCCACTGGCTACTGTGGCTGCTGGGCCCGGCAACCATTGCGTTTGCCGTTCCGGTGTACGACAACTTGGCGATAATCAAACGCCACTGGATGTCGCTTTCCGCCGGTGTGATTACGGCGACGGTAGTGGCGGTCACCAGTTCAGTGTGGCTGGCTCGCTTGTTTACCTTGTCTGATGAAATTCAACGTAGCCTCGCAGTGCGCTCCATTACCACGCCGTTTGCGCTGGCGGCGGCAAAATCGCTCGGCGGCCAGCCGGAGCTGGTGGCGCTGTTCGTGGTGGTGACCGGGGTATTTGGTATGGCGATTGGCGACGTGCTGTTCTTACGTCTGGCGATTCGTGAAGGCATGGCGAAAGGCGCGGGATTTGGCGCCGCCTCGCACGGGGCGGGAACCGCGCGGTCGTATGAATTGGGGCCGCAGGAAGGGGTTGTCGCCAGCTTAGTGATGATGCTTTCCGGCGTGGTGATGGTGCTGGTGGCACCGTTGGTTGGATGGTTGATGTTTTGAGCCGTCGGTTATGCCGGGTGGCGCTAGCGCTTACCCGGCCTACACGATGGTGCGGTTTGTAGGCCTGATAAGCGCTAGCGCCATCAGGCAGTGCAATGCTAACGATTCAACCGACGCACAATCCGCTCCACCTGCTGACGGAAATCCGCGGCGACTTCGGCAGGTGTCAGCTTGCCTTGGTCAAGCTTTTCGCGGGCCGACATAAACTGATCGACCACCTGCAAATCCTCAATATACGGCGTCGCGACCGCCGTAGTGTGCAGGTTCTGCGCCTGACGCAGACCGGCAACCACTGGATCGTTCGGGTCTATGACTCCCTTGTCGATTAACAATGTCTCGGCGGCTTTGCTCAGTGGAATGCCGCGCTCCAGCCCCATCGCTTGAACCGCTTGCGGATCGTTAAGCAGGAAATTCACCAGCATCGCTGCCTCTCGTGGATGCTTGCTGGACTTCGCCACCGAGAACATCTGCGCCGTTTTAAAATAGACGCCAGATTCCTCGCTACCCGGCTGCATCACATAATCGCCCAGCACCAGCTTCGCCGGTGGCGTGAGGTTGTTGATGTACATTCGAATGGAAATATTCCATGTGAATGTCCCGCCCCATTCTCCGGCGATCCACGGCTTCATCTCGTATAAATTGCCCTTGCCGTAAGAGGAGTAGGTTTTCGGTGAGGGGACGACATGATCGTCACTCAGACGCTTCACGAAGCTAAATGCTTCATTCCACTGCGCCTCATTCCACGTGAACTTGCCGTCGCTGGCAAACATCGGCTTCTGATATTTCTGCATCATGTAGGCGTTGAGCAGCAAGATAACGTCCTGATCGACCATGGCGTACGGGTAATATGGGTTGCCGAGTTTGCTTTGGAACACTTTGCCGGCGGCAAAAAATTCATCCCACGTTTTCGGATAGGCCAGACCGGCTTTTTTCCAACTGACGTCGTTGTAGTAGAACACTGGGGCATTGACCGAAATCGGCAGGCCGTTGAGCTTGCCATTAATGGTGGTAGATTGCAGATCTTTGGCCTGATATTGGCTCAAATCCAGCACATCTTTCAGCTTGTTGAGGTCGTAATACCCCGCGCCGTTTTTGGAAAAAAGAATCAGCCACGGCCAGTTGGTTTGCATCACATCCGGCTCGGTGCCGCTGGCCATTTGGGTGGTGAGACGCGAAAGGTGACCGTCCCAGCCGGTATATTCAGCCTTCACTTTGATATCGGGATAGGTTTTCTCAAAGGCTTCCAGCGCCTTCAGCGTGGCTTGGTGACGGCTGTTGCCGCCCCACCATGACATGCGTAACTCAACGGGCTGCTGCGCCCAGACCGAGGTACAGGAAAATAACAGTGATGCGATAACACCTGATGCAAGTTTATTCATTATTGTCTCCGCGATAGAGGCACAAATTTTGTTATTAAACAGGTGAGTAACGACATAATACTGACCAACGGTTCCGGCGCGGCCTCCTGCCGCACCGGGTGGGGGGGTTAGGATTTCGCTAACCGAGAAACCAGCTCAAATTCTTTAAAGTTCACTGGACGCTGCTGCTGCATCGAGATGTTGCCCGCGATGCCGGTGAGAATAGACATGGCGCCCGCTCGATGGTCAGCGGCACGCTTGAGCGGATCGTGGCCCGGCTCGCCGAACAGATCCGCCAGCATGGCGTTATCACCGCCGCCGTGACCGCCTTCACCGAGATTGAATTGCGCTTTCCACGGCTCGGCAAACATCGGGAACACGGTGATATCACAGTGCTCTAGGCTGCCTTCGTTTTCTCGCTCTCCTCCGGCGTTAACGTAGGATTTCTCGATGATCTTCATCTCCAGACGCCCTTCGGTGCCGTTAAACACCACGTTCAATCCTTCCCACGGCAGATATGCGTTGAGCGAGTAGGTGAGTTGCACTTGGTTTTGGTATTTCACCAGCACCGACATGGTGTCCTCGATGGTGATGCCGTCGCTAAACACGCTTTGGTCGCGGAAATAGTTATCTTCGTGCTCGGCATCGAGATACAGCGCTTTAAGCTGTGGGTTCTCCGCCATATGCAGCGCAAACGGGTCGTTTTGGGCTTCTGCATAACCGTGCGCGCGTGGGTAGAACTGGCTTACGCCGCGCTTTTCGGCGTTTTCTTTGCCGTAGAACTGCAGGCTACCCTCGGCGTAAACGCGCTCCGGATAACTGCCCAGCCAGAAGTTCATCAGGTCGAAGTGGTGGGTTGATTTATGCACCAGCAGGCCGCCGCTGTTGCGTTTTTCACGGTGCCAGCGACGGAAGTAGTCAGCGCCGTGTTCGGTATTGAGCAACCACTCGAAGTGCACCGACGTAACGCGGCCAATCACGCCCTGCATCAGCAGTTCGCGCACTTTGCTATGGTGTGGCGCATAGCGGTAGTTGAAGGCCACGCGGACGGTATGGCCGGTTTCTTCGATAGCGTCGAGAATGCGCAGGGCGCGATTTTCATCGATGGTCATCGGTTTTTCGGTGATCACATCGCAGCCGGCGTGTAACGCGCGAACAATATAGTCATCGTGGGTGCGATCCATGGTGGTGACGATAACAATATCCGGCCGCGTTTCGCGGATCATCTCCTCGAACTGCGCCGCTTTCCAGGTAGAGACCGGCTCGGCACCTTCATTTTTTAATAGCTGATTGGCGTAGTCCATGCGCGTCTGGTTGGTATCACAAAAGGCAACCAATCTGGCATTATTGCGCCAGGTTCCAGCAATAGCTGAAATATATAAACCCGCACGACCCCCGGTACCGACCAGAGCATATTTTTTCATGGCATCCTCGATTAATATAGAAATTCAAATATTCGCAGGGCGAGGCAATGAAACGTATTCCGCATCAATTGATGGAGCTGAATAGCACTTTTATCTGGCATTGGCCCTGGCTTATTCAGGGCGTTGCAAGCGCGAAGCAGCACGGTTTCACCGGCATCATCCTGCACCAACAGGAACTGCTCTCTTTTCTGGCGACGCCCTCGCCGCTCAGTCAAAAACTCAGCGTCGAGAACCTTATTCATCAACAACATTACGCATTGCAGTATTTAAAACGCGTCGACCGTTATCTGGCGGAAAATAATTTATCGTTCTGGCTGCAAGGCGAAGCCGCGCCGAGTGACGATATTATTAAGCGTAAATTTCCCGAACTGACCTTCGCTGAAAAAAGCGCGCCGGATTTCTGGCAGCATTTTTATGCGGCGATCTTAGAACCGTTATTACCGGCGTTGCCGCATCTCAGCGGCATCATTCTCAGCCTGACCACGCCGGACTTTCAAACTGCCCGCTGGCAGCAAAGCCTGCACGATGTCTGGAGCCTGCTGCGCGCCCAAGGTAAAAAGCTGGTGCTGCGCGACTATATTGATGACAGCTGGCCGCGCCAGCAGCTCTCCAACCTGTTGGCAACGTTGCCGGACGACGTACGCGCCTCGGTCAAAGCCACCGAGCTCGACTATCATCCCGGCTTCGCCAATCATCCCCATATCGCCACGCTGCCAGGGCACAAAAAGTGGATCGAATACGACCTGTTTGGCACCGGCTACGGCTGGACCGCACTGCCGTGCTATCTGGCCGATGAAATCAGTGGCCGTTTAAGCTGGGCGCTCAGCGCTACCGGCAACGAAGTGGAAGCCATCACGTCGCGGGTTAGCTGGCAGTGGCTGCCCGATAGCCGGGTGATGGACTCCGCCAACGCCATCAACCTGTTTGGCCTTTCCGCTGCCAATCAGACTGCCGATGCGCAGCCGCTCTCAGCCTTTGAGCGCTGGGTTGACCATCAGCAGCTCGGTTTTCGCTCGGCGCAGGACAAACATCAGCTATCGACCATCATGCACGGCAGCTACGACTGGCTGTGTAAAACGCCTAACTTCCTCGGGCGACGGCTTCACTACCAAAGCCAGATCCCAGAAAGCGTCGCTCAGGCGCAGCAATTGCTGCATATGGACACCCGCAGCGCCAACTGGATGCACGCCTGGCAGCCGTTGATGCCTGCTGATTCTCCGCTGCTTGGCAAGGAGCAACGCGAGCGGGTGGCGCTGGAAAAAGAGGCCTCCTGCTTTTTGGCATCGCACACGGTACAGAGCCTGCGTGAGCTGATGCCGCGTATTTCCTGCCCCAACGACTCTCTGGAGATCCTGCTCGCCGCCTGGCGCAGCGCGGAAATCTACAGCCAGATGTTCTCGCGGGTTGCCGCGGCTGTGAGCGATATCCTGTGGCTGGAGCACTACGGCCCGCAAAGCCTGCCAGCCGATACGCTGGCAAAACATCAGCAGTCGCTCCTGCGTTACGCGGATACCCTAGAACGCTGGCTGGCGAATCCGCCTGCCGGTAGCCCGCTGTTCCTCCCTTTGCTGCTAAGCCCGGAAAGATTGACCCGATTTGCTACAAGCCTTGGTAAGTCGTCGTGAATAAAGCATAAAAACTGCGGCGCAGAATGTCTGTAAACGTCGCAGAGCTAAACGTCGGGAACGGCGTGAAAGCGAGAAAAGTGTGATGATGTTGGCGAATCGCAGATAAAGCCTGTGATGAGCGTCGGCTTTTTTTATTTTGCTGACGTGATAAACGTCACCTGAAGGGGGAAAAAATGTGATCCCCGACCAGAGGCCGGGGAGGGGGGATTTAGTGCGCGCGGCCCTGATCGATACCAATGCCGGTTTGTGAGCGAATAAACTGAGCGCGGAACTGCTCGCGTTCGCGATTACCTTCCTCTGAGTTGTCGGTGGCAGAGAAGAACCAGATACCGACAAAGGCGACAGCAATGGAGAACAGCGCCGGGTACTCATACGGGAAGATAGCGGTGGCGTGACCAAGGATCTTCACCCAGATGGTTGGGCCAAGGATCATCAGAATCACCGCCGTCAACAGCCCCAGCCAGCCGCCGATTAGCGCGCCACGCGTGGTCAGTTTCGACCAGTACATGGAGAGCAGAATTATCGGGAAGTTGCAGCTTGCCGCGATGGAGAACGCCAGACCCACCATGAATGCGATGTTCTGATTCTCGAACAGAATGCCCAGCAGAATCGCCACCACGCCCAGCACCAGCACGGTGATTTTCGAGACTTTCAGCTCTTCACGCTCGGTTGCACCTTTCTTAAACACGTTGGCGTACAGGTCGTGAGAGACCGCTGAGGCACCCGCCAGCGTCAGGCCTGCGACCACCGCCAAAATAGTGGCGAAGGCGACCGCTGAGATAAAGCCCAAGAACAGGTTGCCGCCGACGGCATCAGCCAGATGCACCGCCGCCATGTTGTTGCCGCCAATCAGCTGGCCCGCCGCGTCTTTAAACGCTGGGTTCGCCCCAACCAGCATGATCGCGCCGAAGCCGATGATAAAGGTCAGAATGTAGAAGTAGCCCATAAAACCGGTGGCGTAGAACACGCTTTTACGCGCTTCTTTGGCATCGCTAACGGTGAAGAAACGCATCAGGATATGCGGCAGTCCGGCGGTACCAAACATTAAGCCCAGACCCAACGACAGAGCCGATATCGGATCCTGCACCAGCCCGCCAGGGCTCATAATGGCTGCGCCTTTCGGATGTACCGCCATCGCTTCGCTGAACAGGTTATTGAAGCTGAAACCGACGTGTTTCATCACCATAAAGGCCATGAAGCTCGCGCCAAACAACAGCAGAACCGCTTTGATAATCTGTACCCACGTGGTGGCGAGCATGCCGCCAAACAGCACGTACATCACCATCAGTACGCCCACCAGCACCACGGCGACGTGGTAGTTAAGGCCGAACAGCAGCTCAATAAGCTTACCGGCGCCGACCATTTGGGCAATCAGATACAGTGCCACCACCACCAGCGAACCGCAGGCGGAGAGCATGCGAATCGGCCCTTGTTTGAGTCGATAGGAGGCAACATCGGCGAAGGTATAGCGGCCAAGGTTACGCAGGCGTTCGGCAATCAAGAACAGGATAATCGGCCAGCCGACGAGGAAGCCGAGCGAGTAGATCAGACCGTCGTAGCCGGAGGTGTAGACCAGCGCGGAGATCCCAAGGAACGACGCCGCCGACATAAAGTCACCGGCGATAGCCAGCCCGTTTTGGAAACCGGTGATGTTGCCGCCCGCGGTGTAGTAGTCGCTACGCGATCTGACCCGCTTGGAGGCCCAGTAGGTGATATAGAGCGTGAGAAGCACGAAAATCAGGAACATGATGATGGCCTGCCAGTTGGTCGGCTGGCGCTCAACGTGACCGCTGATAGCGTCGGCGGCATTCGCCGCAAAAGGCAGTGTGGCGGCTAGCGCCGTCAGGACCTTCTTCATAATGCTTTTACCTCACGCAGTACGGCCTTGTTCAGGCGATCAAATTCGCTGTTAGCCCGCCAGACGTAGATACCGGTCAGGATAAAGGAGATAACGATAATGCCGATCCCGATAGGGATACCGCGCGTGACGCTGGTGCCAGGATGCAACGGCGTGCCGAGCCAGCCGGGGGCAAAAGCGATGAGTAAAATAAAACCAACATAAACCACTAACATAATCAGCGATAAGAAGGTGGCAAGCCGTTGCCGTTTTTCGACGAGTTCCCTGAAATGCGCACTATCTTCTATCTGCTGACAAATTTGATCATTCATCACAGAGTCTCCAGAGGTACAGGTAGGGTTGTTGTTATTGTGTTGTCTATTGCTGGATGGCAGCTGGCGTCTTAGGGCCTACAGATGTAGGCCCGGTAAGCGCAGCGCCACCGGGCAAATTCTGGTTATGACGGCATCGCGATGGACTGCTTCTCTTCGAGCAGTTTGTCCACCACGCCAGGATCGGCGAGGGTTGAGGTATCACCGAGGTTGCTGGTATCGCCCGCGGCTATCTTGCGCAGAATGCGGCGCATGATCTTGCCTGAACGGGTTTTTGGCAGGGAGTCGGTCCAGTGCAGCACGTCCGGCGTCGCCAGCGGGCCAATCTCTTTACGTACCCAGTTACGCACTTCGGTGTACAGTGCAGGCGTGGGTTCTTCACCGTGGTTCAGGGTGACGTAAGCATAAATAGCCTGGCCCTTAATGCTGTGCGGAATGCCAACAACGGCGGCTTCAGCAATCTTCGGATGCGACACCAGCGCCGATTCGATTTCGGCGGTGCCCAGACGGTGGCCGGAGACGTTCAGTACGTCATCGACGCGGCCGGTTATCCAGTAGTAACCGTCTTCATCACGACGAGCGCCGTCACCGCTGAAGTACATATTTTTGAAGGTAGAGAAATAGGTCTGTTCGAAGCGCTCGTGATCGCCAAACAGCGTACGCGCCTGACCCGGCCAGGAATCGGTGATCACCAGGTTGCCCTCGGTAGCCCCTTCCTGCGGATGGCCTTCATTATCCACCAACGCCGGCTGCACGCCGAAGAATGGACGGCTGGCGGAACCGGCTTTCAGCTCAATTGCGCCAGGCAGTGGGGTGATCATAAAGCCGCCGGTTTCGGTCTGCCACCAGGTGTCCATCACCGGGCACTTCTCGTTGCCGATCTGCTTCCAGTACCACTCCCAGGCTTCCGGGTTAATCGGTTCGCCCACGGAGCCAAGAATACGCAGAGAGGAACGATCGGTGCCAGCGGTGGCTTTATCGCCTTCCGCCATCAGCGCGCGGATCGCCGTCGGTGCGGTATACAGAATATTCACTTTATGTTTATCAACCACCTGGCACATACGCGCAGGCGTTGGCCAGTTTGGCACGCCCTCAAACATCAGCGTGGTCGCACCGCAGGCCAGCGGGCCATACAGCAGATAGCTATGGCCGGTGACCCAGCCCACGTCGGCGGTACACCAGTAGATATCGCCCTGATGGTAGTCGAACACATATTTAAAGGTAGTTGCGGCATACACCAGATAGCCGCCGGTGGTGTGCAGCACGCCCTTTGGTTTGCCGGTGGAGCCGGAGGTATAAAGAATAAACAGCGGATCTTCGGCCTTCATCTCTTCCGGCTGATGCTGGTCGCTGGCTTGTTCAATCAGATCGTGCCACCACAGGTCACGTCCTTCCTGCCAGTCAATGTTGCCGCCGGTGCGCTTTAGCACCACCACGTTGTCGACGGTTTTGACGTTCGGATTTTTCAGCGCGTCATCGACGTTTTTCTTCAGCGGAACGCTGCGTCCGGCGCGCACGCCTTCATCAGAGGTGATAACCAAGCGTGAGCTAGAGTCGATAATGCGGCCCGCCACGGCTTCCGGTGAGAAGCCGCCAAAAATGACCGAGTGGATAGCACCAATACGGGCACAGGCCAGCATCGCCACCGCCGCTTCCGGCACCATTGGCATATAGATAGCGACCACGTCGCCTTTCTTCACGCCCAAAGAGAGCAGGGTGTTAGCAAAACGGCACACGTCGCGATGCAGTTCGCGATAGGTAATGTGCTTGCTTTGGCTGGCGTCGTCGCCTTCCCAGATGATGGCGGTCTGGTCGCCACGGGTTTGCAGATGGCGATCTAGGCAGTTTGCCGCTAGGTTTAGGGTGCCGTCTTCGTACCATTTAATCGAGATGTTGCCAGGCGCAAAGGAGGTGTTTTTGACTTTGCTATAGGGCTGCATCCAGTCGAGGATTTTTCCCTCTTCCCCCCAGAACGCGTCTGGGTTGGTGACTGATTGGTGGTATTTGGTCAGATATTGTTCTGGGTTTATCAGGCAGCGTTCTGCAATATTTGCAGGAATAGAGTGTTTGTGTATTTGGCTCATGCTTTTTTTCTCCATGTAAGATGTTAATAATATGTCTCAAAAAAGTTAATAACAGAGGGTAAAGGCGCTTTGTTTACTATTTGCGCGGCAGATCACGCATTATTGGAATTGTTCAAATAACGTTCATTTGATTCTTTGAACGAAAATAATTACGGAAGGGGATTTATAGAAAAAAGTGATTTATTTTCGTTTTTATAACAAAAACTTATAAATAATTACTGGTGGAAATCAGTAGTAATGTGGATTTTTGTGGTGAAAAGCCCTGTTCTGAAAGGGTTGCGCGGGACACCGTGCAAATGATACTGATACTGCGCGTTAAAAACCTCTAAAAGTAAACGCAACACAAATCACCCCCTTTCAAATGGGTACCATTCCCGTTCGGTATGGTATTTTTCATTGAGGAAGTCTGCAGTTATGAAAAAAACACGAATCAGCCTAGCATGGCAAATTCTCATTGCCTTGGTGCTAGGTATTATTCTGGGTAGTTATCTTCATTATCACAGTGATAGCCGGGACTGGCTGGTTATCAATCTCTTATCTCCTGCCGGCGATATTTTTATCCATTTGATAAAAATGATCGTTGTGCCAATTGTTATTTCCACGCTGGTGGTGGGAATAGCCGGCGTCGGTGACGCAAAGCAGTTGGGTCGGCTTGGCGCTAAAACCATCATCTATTTTGAAGTCATCACCACGATTGCCATTATCATCGGTATCACTATGGCAAATGTATTCCAGCCAGGTGCTGGGATCGATATGTCGCAGCTGGCGGCGGTGGATATTTCGAAGTACCAGAGCACGGCCGCAGAAGTGCAAAGCCATTCTCATGGGCTGATGGGAACAATCCTGTCGCTGGTGCCGACTAACATTGTCGCATCGATGGCGAAAGGCGATATGCTGCCGATTATCTTCTTCTCGGTGCTGTTTGGCTTAGGGCTATCATCGCTGCCTGCTGCGCATCGCGAACCACTGGTCACGGTGTTCCGCTCCATCTCTGAAACCATGTTTAAAGTGACCCACATGGTGATGCGCTACGCCCCGGTCGGTGTGTTTGCGCTGATTGCCGTGACGGTGGCGAACTTCGGTTTTGCCTCGCTGTGGCCGTTGGCGAAGCTGGTGCTGTTGGTTCACTTTGCGATTCTGTTCTTTGCGCTGGTGGTGCTGGGCATCGTGGCGAAAATCTGCGGGCTGAGTATTTGGATCCTTATCCGAATTCTGAAAGACGAACTGATTCTGGCTTACTCCACCGCCAGCTCCGAGAGCGTGCTGCCGCGTATTATTGAGAAGATGGAAGCGTATGGCGCACCGGCGTCAATCACCAGCTTCGTGGTGCCGACGGGCTACTCCTTCAACCTCGATGGTTCGACGCTGTACCAGAGTATTGCGGCCATCTTCATCGCCCAGCTCTACGGTATCGACCTGTCCATCTGGCAGGAAATCGTGCTGGTGCTGACGCTGATGGTGACCTCCAAAGGTATCGCCGGTGTACCGGGTGTTTCCTTCGTGGTGTTGCTGGCAACGCTGGGCAGTGTAGGTATTCCGCTGGAAGGTCTGGCGTTTATTGCCGGCGTTGACCGTATTCTCGATATGGCGCGTACCGCGCTGAATGTGGTAGGTAACGCGCTGGCGGTGCTGGTGATTGCTAAGTGGGAACATAAGTTCGACCACAAAAAAGCGCGCGCGTATGAACGCGAGATGCTCGGCAAGTTTGATAAAACGGCCGATCAATAATAGAAAGAACAATAACGGCGGGCTTGCCCGGCGTTATTATTTTTGGCTTAGCCTTTTCCCGAGGCTGCTGTACTCGCCCGTAGGCCTGATAAGCGCAGCGCTATTAGGCAGACCTTGGCACCATGCCGGATGGCGGCGTTGCCTTATCCGGCCTACTGTGCGCCTAACTTATCAAACTCTTCACATCCGGTATCGAACCCTTCAACGCAGCTCAGGTTTAGCCACTGCAGCGCCTTTTGTTTGTTCGGCACAATAAAGCCCTTCTCGCCGCCCAGGAACATCATCCCGGCCCAGTATTCGGCGTAGCCGGTACGCGACAGCATGGAGCTATTTTTGAAGTAATCCGTGGCTTTCTCATCGTCTTCTTTCACGCCGACGCCGTTGGCATAAACCAGCCCCAGCAGCATCTGCGCATCGACGGCAAAATCGCTCTCAGCGTTGGCTGAAGCCTGCTCTAAGAGCGTGATTGCGCGCGGGGAATCGGTCTGCCCGGCCTGGCTGTTTAGCAGTATACGCGCAAGGATAACCTCACCCGCTTTGCTACCCGCCTTAACGGCTTTTTCCGCCAGCGCCTTGGCGGCGGGATAATCGAGATTGACCGGATTGGTAATTTTAATCTGTGCCAGCAGCGCGTAAGCATCTGCGTCGCCACCGTCAGCGGATTTTTGCGCCCAGTGCTCAGCCTGGCTCAAATCACCGGAGCTAAACCAGGTATCGGCCAGAAAGTATTGCGCGCGCGCGTCACCGGCGTCTGCGGCTTTTTGATATTGGCTGCCCGGTTCTTCCGCGTGTACGGATAGCGCTATCAGCCATAACAATGCAAAAATTCGTTTCATTTATATATGCGGGTAGTCGAGGAAGAGGGCAGTATAAAGATAAAGCGAAGATAAAAAAACGCCCCCGAGTGGGGGCGTTGAAACGAGTCCGCTTAACCCATCGCGCTTTCGCGCAGACTGGCCTTCAGCTTCGTATACTCATCAATAACATACTGCTCGGCGGCGTGCTGATCGGCAATCGGCTCGACGCGTACGGCGCAGTACTTATATTCAGGCGTTTTGGTAATCGGGCTTAAGTTTTCGGTTACCAACTCATTACATGCACCAATCCACCACTGATAGGTCATGTAAATCGCGCCTTTGTTCGGCCGATCGCTGACTGCCGCACGGGTGATGACTTTGCCTTTGCGGGAGTTCACCCACACCAGCGCTTCATCTTCAATGCCTAAACGCGCGGCATCGGCGGTGTTGATCTGGGCATAGCCCGGTTCATCCGCCAGCGCTGCCAGTGCCGCACAGTTACCGGTCATTGAACGGCAAGAGTAGTGGCCGACTTCACGCACCGTCGACAGTACCATTGGGTACTCTTCGGTGAGTTTATCGATAGGCGCAACCCAGTCGCAGGTGAAGAACTGCGCCAGACCATTCGGGGTATCGAACTTCTCTTTGAAGAGATACGAGGTCCCTTGGTCTTCGTCAGACTCATCTCGGCATGGCCACATCACATAGCCCAGCTCGCCCATTTTGTCGTAGGTGGCACCGTAGAAATCAGGGCACAGACCACGCAACTCGTCCCAGATTTCTTGGGTGTTGTTGTAGTGCATCTTGTAGCCCATACGGGTGGCGATTTCACTGATGATCTGCCAGTCCGTTTTCAGGTCCCACTTCGGTTCAACGGCTTTAAAGAAGCGTTGGAAACCACGGTCAGCGGCGGTGAAGACGCCTTCATGCTCGCCCCATGACGTAGACGGTAAAATAACGTCTGCGGCAGCAGCGGTTTTGGTCATGAAGATATCTTGGACGATAACCAGTTCCAGATCTTCGAAGCCTTTACGAACCGCAGAGAGTTCGGCATCGGTCTGTAACGGATCTTCACCCATGATGTACGCCGCGCGCACTTCGCCGTGCGCTGCACGGTGTGGCAGCTCGCTGATGCGATAGCCGGTGTGTTCCGGCAGGCTGTCCACGCCCCAAGCTTTGGCAAACTTCTCGCGGTTTTCCGGGAACTTCACGTACTGATAGCCCGGATAGGTATCCGGCAGCGCACCCATATCGCAGGCACCCTGAACGTTGTTCTGGCCGCGAACCGGGTTTACGCCAACGCTTGGCTTACCGAGGTTGCCGGTCAGCATCGCGAGACTGGTCAGTGAACGCACGGTTTCCACACCCTGATAGAACTGGGTTACACCCATGCCCCACAAAATGGCCGCGTTTTTAGCCGACGCATACATACGGGCGGCCTGACGAATTTCCTGCGCACTGACGCCGGTAATCGCCTCGACGGACTCCGGCGTATAGCCTTCGACAATCTTGCGGTACTCTTCATAACCTTCAGTACGGCTGGCGACGAACGCCTTGTCGTACAGGTTTTCTTCAATAATGACGTGGCCCATGGCGTTGAGCAGCGCGATATTCGAGCCGTTTTTCAACGCGATGTGCATGTCGGCAATGCGCGCGGTTTCAATTTTGCGCGGATCGCAGACGATGATTTTCGCCCCGTTACGTTTAGCGTTAATCACGTGATTCGCCACGATAGGGTGGGAATCCGCCGGGTTGTACCCGAAGATAAACACTAAATCGGTGTTATCAATTTCATTAATCGCATTACTCATTGCGCCGTTACCGACCGATTGGTGCAGACCTGCAACCGAAGGGCCGTGTCAGACGCGAGCGCAGCAGTCGACGTTATTGGTACCAATAACGGCGCGCGCGAATTTTTGCATTACATAGTTGGTTTCGTTACCTGTCCCGCGTGAAGAACCGGTAGTCTGAATAGCATCAGGGCCGTATTTCGCTTTGATAGCGCTTAAGCGATCGGCCACGTAATTCAGCGCTTCGTCCCAGGAGACGGATTCCAGCTTGCCGCCACGTTGGCGACGGATCATTGGGGTTTTAAGGCGTGGCGTCAGGATCTGGGTATCGTTAATAAAATCCCAGCCGTAATAGCCTTTCAGACACAGGGTACCCTGGTTGGTTTTCCCCTGAGCCGCCTCTGCCCGGACGATTTTTCCGTTATCGACCACCAGGTTGATTTTGCAACCTGATGCGCAATACGGGCAAACCGTGACGACTTTTTTCATCGGTCTCGCTCCAGTTAATCAAATCGCGCATACGCGCTGTCGTCCTTAGTATGCATCTTTTATGCCACTTTTTTATTGTGGTCATTCCCTGATATTACGGGTGAAATTTGGACAAAACCCTGACGAAAAGCAGGCTGTCGTCATATTTGACGTGTCGAAGGGGAAAAGCGACAGGCATGATGGCGGGGATGAGCAGGTAGGGAGGTTCCTTGGCCTTACCGAATTTGAGATTCCTCCACTACAGTCGGCTTTAACCATTTATTAACGTAATGCCACTCTACCGATGAGATGGGCTTATGAAACGCTACTTCACCGTCTGTTTATTCTGTCTGTTTTCGCTGACCGCCCATGCCGATATCATCGATGACGCGATCGGCAATATCCAGCAGGCGATCAGCGATGCTTACAATCCGAATAGCGATCGATCCAGTCGCGATCGTGATGAGGACGATCGCGCCTATGACGATCGGCGCGGCACGCAGAGCAGCCAACAATACAACGATCGTCGTCGGCAACTTGATGACCGCCGCCGACAGCTTAACGATCGGCAAAATCAGCTTGATCAAGAACGCCGTCAATTGTCTGACGATGAGCGCCGTCTCGACGACGATTACGACCGCTAATCCAGACGGATTTCCATACCGTCGTAGCCCGCCTCGATGCCGGGTGGCAGCAGGTGGGTCATCATCCATTCATCAAACTGGTGACTGATATGCGTCAGGATGACGCGCGGGCAGCGGATCTCGTCGTTAATTATCTGAATTGTCGCAAGATCGCTATGGTTGCGGGGCGTTTGCTTCTGTGGCGCATGGCTGCAATCAATCACCATGACCTGCGGGCGATTATTACTTAAAAAAGTCAGCGTTTTTTCCGGCAATCCAGCGGTGTCAGTAAGCCAGGCAAGGCGGCTGTGCGGCGTTTCTAGCAGGTAGCCAAAGGTGAGCTTGGAGTGTTCAAGCGGCACGGGCGTGACCTGTAATCCCTGTAAATCAAAGACCACGAACGGTTCCACGGTATGGCTGAAATCCAGCAGGCCGGGATGCTTAAAGAGATCGTCGCAGCCCTGATCGTCCGGTGGGCCGTAGACTGGAACGCGGCTGCCCACGCCCCAACGCAGCGGAAACAGCCCCTGCACGTGATCCATATGGTAGTGGGTGAGTAAAAACTGCTGAAATGATCCGGCGGGCCAGCGATCGGTGAGATCGTGCAGTCCGGCGTCGATCAGGGTCACTGCGTCATTAAAGCGGGCTACGCCGCTGCAGGCTTTGCGCTGATATTGCGGTGCACGTCTGGCGCGGGTGCAGGCCGGGCAATGGCAACCCCAGGCGGGCACGCCCTGTGCGCCGCCGGTACCGCTAAGGGTGAGTGTCAGGCTCATAAGGTTTTGGTGAAACGAATGTGGCTGGGAGCGTAGCCTTCACGCTGATAAAAACGATGGGCGTTAATTCGTTTGGCACTGGTCGATAGCTCGGTCATCTCGGCCCCTCTGTCACGCGCCGTTGCTTCAGCCCAGGCCAGCAGCTGGCTGCCGACGCCTGAACTGCGCACCTTTGGCATCACCACCAGTTCTTGGATCTCGCCTATCCAATTGGCGTGATGCAGATGAAACTGTAAATGCAGGCTAATCATGCCAACGACGTTGTTGCCAACCAGTGCCAGCTGGTAATGCAGATTACGATCTTCAAGGTTCGCGGCGAAGCCGGTATAAAAGGCATCACGGTCGAATTCGGCCTGTTTGAGTTCGCACATTAACGCGTAGACATCATCGATATCGTCAAATGTGGCATGGCGCAGTTCACACTCAGGCATGGCTTCTCTCCTTTCGTCCCATCAGGGTGAGTAGTTTTTCCACCGACTGTAGCAGACTTCCGTCGTTATTGAGCGTGTGGCATTCCGAGGGGGTATAGCGCGCGGCGCGCTCCAGACGAGCGGTAATCTCGGCCCCGCTTTCCCGTCCACGGGCCTGTAGCCGCTCGCGCAAAATTTCCGGCGTCACCTGTAAACAAACCGGCAGCAGTGCGTTGGCGTAACGCGCTTTTGCCTGCGCCAGATGAGCGCGGGAACCGTTGACTACCACGTCAAATCCGCCATGCAGCCACACATCAATCTCCACGCCGATACCGTAGTACAGGCCGTTGGCATGCCAGCTTAGCGCGAGTAAATTTCGTCCAGCGCGGGTGAAAAACTCCTGCTCACTCAGCGCAATATGGTTTTCGCAGCCCGCGCTCGCAGGGCGGGTGATGTAGCGATGAGCGACCAGCAGATCGCTGTGCTCCTGCTGGCGTAACACCTCCAGCAGGCTATCTTTGCCAGAGCCGGAGGGCCCCATCAACCAGATAAGTTTTCCCATCATCAGAACACCCTTTTTCCCTGACGCCAAACGTGGTCGATATGAATGTGCTCACCTTTACGATGCGCCAGCACTAGGTCGGCACGCTTGCCTTCGGCAATGACGCCGCGGTCGTGGAGGTTAAGCGCTCGCGCCGGGTTTTTCGTCACCAGACCAATGGCCTGCGCAAGCGTAAAGGCATTATTGCTGTCATCCGCGACGCGAAATGCCGCATCCAGCAGGCTTGCGGGGTAGTAGTCGGAGGAGAGGATATCCAGCAGCCCCAACTGTGCCAGTTCGTGGGCTGCAACGTTGCCGGAGTGCGAGCCGCCGCGCACGATATTGGGGGCGCCCATCAGCACGTTCATGCCGTGGCGACGCGAAGCTTCCGCTGCTTCAAAGGTCGTTGGAAATTCAGCGATCACGCTGCCCAACTGATGTGATTCGACGACATGATCGTGGGTCGCATCGTCGTGGCTGGCTAAAGCAATGTTGCGTTCACGGCACATCCCGGCGATGGCGCTGCGGTTAGGCTGCGACCAGCGCGCGGCGAGGGCGAGCTGCTCTTCTTCATACTGCTGCATCTGCGCGTCGGTCAGCGAGTACTTGCCTTGGTAGTATTCCCGGTACTTCTCGCGGTTGGCGAACTGGCGCTGGCCCGGCGAGTGGTCCATCAAGGAGACCAGCGACACCGGCTCGCGGCTGACCAGTTTTTCAAACAGCGGTAGCGTGGTGTGATGCGGCAGCTCGCAACGCAGATGCAGACGGTGCTCGGCGCGGTTAACGCCGCGTTTTTGTGTCTCTTCGACGGCGTTGATCATCTTTTCGAGGTTTTCCAGACGGTCGCCGCCGTCGCGCACATCGCCAATCGCCACGGCGTCCAGCACGGTGGTGATGCCGCTGGCCACCATCAGCGCGTCATGGCTACTCATCGCCGAGTGAGCGGGCCAATCAACCTTCGGGCGGGGAGTAAAGAATTTATCCAGATTATCGGTATGCAGCTCAATCAGCCCCGGCAGCAGCCAACCGCCTTCGCCATCCATCGCTTCGGGCAAGCGGCTTTGGCTTTCGGCAAAGGCGCGAATTTCGCCGTCCTGTACCTCTAGGGAACCGTGAACCACGTCGTTCTCAAGAACCAGCTTTACGTTATTGATAATCATGTAGGTGTACCCATTGGGTGGAGGCGGTCAGCGACCTGGTTGCGGACGGCTTCATCGTGGAAGATGCCAACGATGGCCGCGCCGCGGGCTTTGGCTTCATTAATCAGATCCACCACCGCTGCGCTGTTTTTAGCGTCCAGCGAGGCGGTCGGTTCGTCGAGCAGGAGAATCGGGTAGTCGACGATAAAGCCACGAGCGATGTTGACGCGTTGTTGCTCGCCGCCGGAGAAGGTTGATGGCGCGAGGTGCCACAAGCGCTCCGGCACGTTCAGGCGCGTTAGCAACTGAGCGGCTTTCGCGGCGCAGGCTTCACGCGGCACGCCGGTGTTGAGTAGCGGCTGCATCACGACTTCCAGCGTGGAAATGCGCGGGATCACCCTCAGGAACTGACTTACCCAGCCAACGGTGGCTTTGCGCACTTCGACGACCTTACGCGCCGGGGCGCTGACCAGGTCGACCCATTCATCGCCGTGTTTAATATGAATATGCCCTTCGTCCGGCAGGTAGTTGGCGTATAGCGAGCGCAACAGGGTCGATTTCCCGCTGCCGGAGTGCCCGTGCAGCACCACGCACTCTCCGGCGTTGACGGTGAGCGAGGCTTCGCGCAGTACCGGAAGCTGGACACCGTTTTGCTGGTGCAGAACAAAGGTTTTACTGACGTTTTCGACGCGGATCGCGTTCATTTTTTGCCTCTTTGACATTTGTGCGCCCGGTTGCCTGATGGCGCTTCGCTTATCAGGCCTACAAATGGCGCGGTTTCGTAGGCCGGATAAGGCGCAAGCGATACGATTTCGTAGGCCGGATAAGGCGCAGCCGCCATCCGGCGCAAGCGATACGGTTTCGTAGGCCGGATAAGGCGTA
Organism: Kluyvera sp. STS39-E; assembly: GCF_040932435.1. Classification (NCBI taxonomy): domain Bacteria; kingdom Pseudomonadati; phylum Pseudomonadota; class Gammaproteobacteria; order Enterobacterales; family Enterobacteriaceae; genus Kluyvera; species Kluyvera sp. STS39-E. The sequence continues at coordinate 87,701 of NZ_JBFQGA010000013.1, forward strand.
GCCGCCATCCGGCAATGGCTCCGTGGGTTAGTTCTGTAGCACCGACGACACCAGCAGTTGGGTATACGGATGATGCGGATCGTCGAGCACCCGGTCGGTTAACCCACTTTCCACCACTTGACCCTGTTTCATCACCAGCAGACGGTCGGCCAACAGTCGCGCGACGCCCAAATCATGGGTCACAATTACCACCGCGAGGTTTAGCTCTACCACCAGGCCGCGTAACAGGTCGAGCAGGCGCGCCTGCACCGATACGTCCAGCCCACCGGTGGGTTCATCCATGAACACCAGCTTGGGATGGGTAACCAGGTTGCGGGCAATCTGCAAACGCTGCTGCATCCCGCCGGAGAAGGTAGTGGGTAGGTCATCGATGCGTGAGGCCGGGATCTCAACCTCTTCAAGCCAGCGTTGGGCGGTGGCGCGAATATCGCCGTAGTGCCGTGCGCCGGTTGCCATCAGCCGTTCGCCGATATTGCCCCCCGCCGACACCTGACGACGCAGGCCATCCATCGGATGCTGATGTACCACACCCCACTCGGTACGCAGCAGGCGACGGCGTTCGGCCTCGCTCATGGTGTACAGCGACTGGTCCTGGTAGCGGATAGCGCCTTCTTGCGGCGTCAGGCGTGCAGAAATGGACTTTAATAGCGTGGTTTTGCCGGAGCCGGACTCGCCGACAATGCCGAGCACTTCACCGGGCCACAAATCAAACGAGACATTGCTAAAACCCTTACCCGGTGCGTACAGGTGGGTTAAGCGGTCAACGGAAAGTAATGGCTGGCTCATGAGTTTTTCGCCTCGCTTTGTTGGCGGCAGTAGTCGGTATCGGAGCAGACAAACATCCGTTTGCCGGTGTCATCCAGCACCACTTCATCGAGGTAACTGTGCGTTGAACCGCAGATGGCGCAGGGCTCGTCCCATTGCTGCACGGTAAAAGGATGGTCATCGAAATCGAGGCTTTCCACGCGGGTATACGGCGGCACCGCATAGAGGCGTTTCTCGCGTCCGGCCCCAAACAGCTGCAGTGCGGGCATCATGTCCATCTTTGGGTTATCGAATTTCGGGATTGGCGACGGGTCCATCACGTAGCGGTCATTGACCTTCACCGGATAGGCGTAGGTGGTGGCAATGTGGCCGAAGCGGGCGATATCCTCGTACAGCTTTACCTGCATCACGCCGTACTCTTCCAGCGCGTGCATGGTGCGAGTTTCGGTTTCACGTGGCTCGATGAAACGCAGCGGCTCGGGGATCGGCACTTGGAAGATCAGGATCTGATCTTCAGTCAACGGCGTTTCGGGGATCCGGTGACGGGTCTGGATCAATGTGGCATCGCAGGTTGCTTCGGTGGTATTGACCCCGGTCACGCGCTTAAAAAAGTTGCGGATCGACACGGCATTGGTGGTGTCATCTGCGCCCTGATCGATAACCTTCAGCACGTCCGCCTCACCAATCACGCTGGCGGTAAGTTGGATACCGCCGGTGCCCCAACCGTAGGGCATGGGCATTTCACGGCCACCGAACGGCACCTGATAGCCGGGAATGGCCACTGCTTTCATGATCGCGCGGCGCAGCGTGCGCTTGGTCTGTTCATCAAGATAGGCAAAGTTATAGCCGCTGAGATTAGCCATTTTTGTGCTCCCGTTGCAGGCGTTTCAACAGTTCCAGCTCGGCCTGGAAATCGACGTAGTGGGGGAGTTTGAGGTGCGAAACGAAACCGGCAGCTTCGACGTTATCGGCGTGTGAGAGGACAAATTCCTCATCCTGCGCTGGGCCGACGGTGTGCTCACCGTAGTCCGGCGCTTGCAGCGCGCGGTCAACCAGCGCCATCGCCATCGCCTTGCGCTCGCCCATGCCGAACGTCAGGCCGTAGCCGCGGGTAAAGTGGGGCGGCTCATCCTGCGGATCGACAAACCCGTTAACCATTTCACATTCCGTCATCAGCAATTCACCGACGTTCACCGCAAATCCCAGCTCTTCCGGCACAATTTCCATATCGACATAGCCGCTGCGGATCTCACCGGCGAAGGGGTGGTTACGCCCGTAACCGCGCTGGGTGGAGTAAGCCAACGCCAGCAGGTAGCCTTCGTCGCCGCGCATCAGCTGTTGCAGGCGGGACGAGCGTGAGCAGGGGTAAACCGGCGGCATGCGGGTGATGTCGTCTGGCGTAGCGCCGCTATCCTCTTCGGCTTTTGCCAGTCCCTGGGCCGCCAGTAGGCTGAAAACGTGTGGCGCGGCAACCTGCTCCGCGTCGGTGGTTTTCAAGGTTGTCGCCTCGCCGTTTGCCAGCAGCGTGAAGTCCAGCAGACGGTGGGTGTAATCGTAGGTTGGGCCAAGCAGTTGGCCACCCGGCACGTCTTTGTAGACGGCGGAAATACGGCGCTCAAGACGCATTTTGCGGGTATCTATCGGCTCGCTGACCGCAAGCCTTGCTAGCGTCGTGCGATAGGCGCGCAGCAGGAAGATGGCCTCGACGTTATCGCCGCTTGCCTGTTTGAGCGCCAGTGCCGCCAGTTCGCGGTCGGCAATGCCGCCTTCGGTCATCACCCGGTCAACCGCCAGATTCAGCTGCTGCTCTATTTGCGCGACGGACAGCTCGGGGAGCGAGGTGTCACCCCGGCGTCGGTTTTCCTGGAGCTGGTGGGCGGCGTCAATCGCCTTCTCGCCCCCTTTGACGGCTACGTACATCAGCAAACCTCCACGTGGGTGGTGCGCGGGATCGCCAGCAGACGATCGCCGCAGGTGAGGATGAGATCCACTCCGAGTGGGAACGGGTGCGGGCGTTCGGTAAGTTCATGCAGAATGCAGTTCGGTAGCTGCGGGGCAATCATCCTCTCTTCCTGAATGCCTGCACCGGTCAAGCGCAGCATGCGTCCACCGCTGAGGCTTCCGACCTGTACAATCAGCGTGGCGCTGGTTTCCGGGGCCACCGTGCTGCCGGCGCACAGGGCGTTAAGCTGTTCAGCACTGATGGCGTCGTTCGACACGGCGAAAGTCGCCAACTGCGGCTGTTCGACCAGCGGCGCGTTGGTATGAAAACGCAGGCTCTGGCTGACGATATCGTTACACAGCGGGCCAGCCAGCCAGACCGGAGTGTCGTTGTCGGCCAGCGTCAGCAGGACGCTGGTGGTGGCTACGTTCAGCGGCTGCCAGCCGTGTTTGAGCTGATGCAGCGTGACAATCACGCCCGGCTCGCTCATCGCTTTTAACAGGCGACGGAAACTGTGTTGGGCATCCTGCACGGGAAGAGAAAAAGCGGTTTCCAGGGTCATGCGTTATCTCCGCGAACCAGAGTAAAGAAGTCGACCCGGCTGGTATTGATTTCGGCCTGACGGGCGGCAAGGCGCGTCGTGCGGTCAGCTTCCAACGGGGTAATGAGGGTTTCTAATAATGTTTGATAATGCGCGGGCTGCTGGAGCAGGGCATCGAGCAGCGCGCAGCGTTCGGCGTGCGGCTTATCGCGTCCCAGTACCCAGCTGTAGCCCAGCGTGCCGCAGCGCAAGCGCACGGCGGCGCGGGTGAGCGTGGCGTCACCGGCAAAAAAGCGTTCGCCGGTGCCGCCCATTCGGCCCTGAATCTGTACCAGCCCGGTTTCTGCGGGACGAATGACGTCGTACTCGGCGTCGATATTCAGAGCGACCATTTTTGCCGCGAGGCTTGCGGGGTCGCTGTGGGATAGCACCGATATCCAGTGCTGACGGAGAGCGTTATTGGCCTGCATTCAGTGCTCCATAATAAATTCAATCATGTCGGCGCGGGTCAGGCTGACGGAATATTCCATCACCTGATCATCGCCTTCACGGTGGTTCAGGGTGCGCACACACAGCAGAGGCGCCATATTGGGAATTTCCAGCCGCTGACTCTCTTTGGCCTGCGCCCGGCGGGCGCTGATGCGGGTCTGGCTGCGGCTAAGCGCAATACCGGACTGCTCGCGCAGGAAGTCGTGCAACGAACCGTTGCTGAAGCTTTGCAACGTTGACCACAGGGAGAGATCGGCAAAGTAGTGGTCAATGAGGCACAGCGCCACGCCGTTAACCCGGCGCAGAGTGCGCAGGTGGATAACGTTGTCGCCTTCGCTAATGCCCAGCGCGTCGGCAATATGCCCGGTGGCAGGACGCAGTACCGACAGCAGCTTTTCGCTGGTGGGATGGCTGCCCTGATCGAGGAGGTTCTGGCTAAAGCGCGCTTGGGCGTTCAGCGGATAATCAAATGGGCGCATCAACACCAACACGCCAACGCCCTGACGACGCTGAACCCAGCCTTTCTCCACCAACTGATCGATGGCGCGGCGTAGGGTGTGGCGGTTGACTTCAAAACGTGCCGCCAACTGATGCTCGGCGGGCAGGTAGTCGCCGCAGCGGTAGTGCTGACGCAGCTCCTGTTCCAAGCGAGCGGCAATCTCTTGATAACGCGTGGGATAACTGGTCGGATGTGTAGACAAGTGCATAGCCAACAAGACCTCGCTAATCAGATAAAGTGCTTACGCAAACGCTGAGAGAGGAAATCCAGCAGGCTGACGGTGATGATGATAAGCACCATCAATGCGCAGGTTTGCTGGAACTGAAAGCCGCGAATAGCTTCCCATAAGGTCACGCCGATACCGCCTGCGCCGACCATGCCGACGACGGTGGCCGAACGGACGTTCGATTCAAAACGGTACAGCGAGTAGGAGATTAAAAGCGGCATCACCTGCGGCAGGACGCCGTAGATAATCTCTTCAATTTTGTTAGCGCCGGTGGCGCGAATGCCTTCAACCGGGCCGGGTTCAATGGCCTCTACCGCTTCGGACAGCAGCTTAGAAAGCACCCCGGTGGTGTGAATAAACAGCGCCATCACCCCGGCAAATGGCCCTAGCCCAACGGCCACGACGAACAGCATGGCGAAGACCATTTCGTTAATCGCGCGGCAGGCGTCCATCAGGCGGCGCATGGGCTGGTATACCCACCACGGCACGAGGTTTTCGGCGCTCATCAGGCCAAAGGGGATAGAGAGAACCACCGCCAGCGCGGTACCCCACACGGCGATTTGCAACGTCACGGCCATTTCTTTGAGGTAGTCCTGCCACAGGCTAAAGTCCGGCGGGAAGAAGTCTGCGGCGAAGGTCGCCATGTTGCCTGCGTCGGTGAACAGGGTGACCGGATTCATTTCCGCCCCTTTCCAAGAGACGACGAGCACCGCCAGCAAAATGGCCCAGCTAATCAGCGAGAACCAGCTGCGCTTGGGTGGGGGTACGGTGATGGTGTGTTGCATGATTGGGCTCCGTAGTTCCTGAGTACCCTCTCCCCTGCGGGGAGAGGGTTAGGGTGAGGGGGCAGCTCCGTGCCGATATTCCCTCACCCCGGCCCTCTCCCTGAGGGAGAGGGGGAAAGATTACTGCACTGCTTTGGTCACCGACGTCATCGCGCCGATCGCCGCCGTGGTGCGGTCAAGGTCGTTCAGACGCGCTTGAATATCGGCGGTCTTCGCGGCTTTTTCGCCATCATTCAGCGTGCCGTTACCTTTCACGGTCTGCATTTCTTTAAACAGCGTCAGCTGGCGAATCGGCAGCAGCTGCAGGTCGCTGGAGGCGCGGAACGGTGCCCAACCCAGACGCTCCAGCACGGCCTTTTCTTCTGGCGTCTTGCCGTAGTTCATAAAGAAGCTGTACACCTTGTCTTTGGTGGCTTCTGACAGGTTTTTACGCCATACAATCGGATCGCCTGGGATCAACGGTGACTTCCAGATAACCTTCAGCTCTTTGAGCTTGGCCGGCGCGGAGGTCTTCAGCTTGTCGAGGTTTTCAGTGTTGTTGGTGGCAACATCGACCTGCTTGTTGGCGACGGCCAGGGCGTTGGTTTCATGGCTGGCATTGACCGTGCGCTTGAAGTCGCTGGCGGAAGCGTTGTTTTTAGCGAAGACGTAATAACCCGGGACAAGGAAGCCGGAGGTAGAGTTCGGGTCACCGTTGCCGAAGGTCAGCTCTTTACGCTTGGCAAGCAGGTCTTGCAGGTTGTTGATTGGGCTATCTTTATTGACGATCAGTACGCTCCAGTAACCCGGCGAACCGTCGGCGGCGACGGTCTGAGCGAATACCTGACCGTTTGCGCGATCCACCGCTTCCATGGCGGAGAGGTTGCCGTACCAAGCAATATCGACTTTATTAAAGCGCATCCCCTGGATGATGCCCGCATAGTCCGGTGCGAAGAAGGCGTTAACTTTGACGCCCAGCGACTTTTCCATGTCCTTCAGGAACGGTTCCCATTGTGGCTTTAAGTTCTGCTGTGATTCCGTCGAAATAATGCCGAAGTTCAGCGCTTTTTCCTGCTCTTCGGCGTGAGCCGGGGCAAGCAGGGTGCTGAGACTGAACATGCTGGTAAAGGCCAGCGCGGCAACCGTTTTATAGCTCATTTCCATTCCTCATTGTGGAGAGTCAGGCAGCCTGCGCGTTCTCTTCGACGCGATTAATGCTGCGGTAGAGATGGTCAAAACGTTCGTTATCAAACTGTTGGCTGCTGCCGTCGTAGAACACGTGTCCCTGACGCAGCGCAACGATGCGTTCGCAGTAGCGCAGCGCGTAGTCAACCTGATGCAGCGTCACCACCACGGTGATGCCATCGGTCTGATTAATGTCACGCAGGGTATCCATGACGATGCGTGCGGATTCCGGGTCCAACGAGGCTATCGGTTCATCGGCGAGGATCACTTTGGCCCGCTGCATCAGCGCTCGGGCAATTGCCACGCGCTGTTGCTGACCGCCGGAAAGCGTGGAGACGCGCTGGTAGGCCATATGCGCCATACCCACGCGGGTTAAGGCTTGCAGAGCGCGCTGTTTTTGTTCGCGGGTAAACCAGCTAAAACAGGTTCTCCAGAAGGGCGTGCTGCCGAGCGCGCCAATCAGCACGTTCTCCATCACGCTCAGGCGGTTGACCAGGTTGAACTGCTGGAAGATGTAGCCGGTATGGGCGCGGCTTTTGCGGATATCGCGCGCCAGACGGCCCGCCTGCTGGACGGTGTTACCGAGTAGTTCGACGCGACACTCCGGTGTTTTATCACCGACAATCAGGCCGCTTAAATGACGTAAGAGGGTGGATTTGCCAGAACCCGATGGCCCAAGCAGAGCGGCCATCTCACCGGCGTGGACGTTCAGGCAGACGTCGTGAAGCACCTGATGCTGATTGAACGTCTTGTTGAGCTTTTCAACGCGAATAATCGTTTGCATGCTGGAACCCCTTCAAAAAAGTGGCCCCATCGTGGCGAATTAATATGACGTTTCGGTTAAAGAACGGTTGCTTCGGGATGAATTCTTGGCGGGTATTTGATGACAGCATGGGAGGCGGGGCCTCCCATGGAATTACAGGGTGGGTTCCTGTTGTTTGACGACGTTAATCATCCATGGCACGCCATATCTGTCGATGACGCGACCAAATCCGTGCGCCCAGAAAGTTTCTTGCCAGCGCATCTCGACCTTGCCGTTGGCGGCGAGATTATCGAACCAGCGTTTGCCTTCCTTCACGTCTTGGGTGTCGAGCACCAGGGTAAAGCCGGCATAGCTGAGTTCATCGGCCGAAGTGGAATCGCTCATCATGATGTCGCTGCCCGCGATGAATAGGTTCGCGTGAGCAATGGCGCTGTCAGGAAATTTGAGACCGGATGGGCAACCACCTTCGTCATCCATGGATGAGGGCGGCATTTCGCCGAAGGTGATTTTGTAGCGCAGTTCCGCACCCAGCGCCTGCTGATAATAGGCAATGGCATCGGCGCAGTTTCCGGAAAAGGCGAGATAGGGACTTAACGGCATGATCGTTACCTCAGGTAAGAAGTGCTCATTAAGTGTAGTGCGTGTCGGTTCAGGGGGCGAAGCGGGGCGGGGAGAGTATTGCCGGATGGCGACGCTACGCATCTTATCCGGCCTACCACGAGCAGTGCATCCTGTAGGCCGGATAAGCGAAGCGCCATCCGGCAATGCCCTGCAACAAACTCAATCAGTTCTTTTTCACGAACTCGGATTTCAGCTTCATCTGGCCGAAACCGTCGATTTTGCAATCGATATTGTGGTCGCCTTCCACCAGACGGATGTTTTTCACTTTGGTGCCAATCTTCAGCATTGAAGAGCTGCCTTTCACCTTCAGATCTTTAACCACGGTGACGCTGTCGCCATCGACCAGCAGGTTGCCGTTGGCATCTTTAACAATCAGCTCATCGCTGTCGTGCGCGGGTTCAGCATCGTTCCACTCGTGCGCGCATTCCGGGCAAATAAACATGCCGTTATCTTCATAGGTGTATTCGGAATTGCATTGTGGGCAATGGGGTAATGACATGGGGAGTATCCTCAAAAGTGCAGTGCGAAAGGCAAAGGCCTGTAAAACGGCAAATCGCCGAAAATGGCCTTAATGATACAACAAAACCCTGCATTTGTCGGTGTTATCCCGGACGCTTGCGGAAGAAGAAGAAGGGCAAAACGTAAACCCCCCTCGGGCGAGGGGGGCGAAAGATTAGTGATGAGCGGCCTGTGACACGACTGTTTCTTCGGTTTCCACCGGTTTTGGCGCCCCGTAACGTTTGGCATACAGCGCGGTAATTATCGGTACCAGAATCGCTGTGACGATGACACTTGCGGCAACCAGCGCGGTAGCGGAGGCGGCAACCGGCGCAAATGACGGGTTAATCTGCGCGATGATAACCGGGTTAGCAACCGCAGCACCGGCAGCGGAAGAGGCGGCGACGCCTGCCGTTCCGTTACCACCGCCAATCACGCGGTCGGCAATAATCAGTGGAATACCGGTGATGATGATAACCGCGACGCCCAGCACGATACCCAGCAGACCGGTGTCGAGGATCACGTTCAGGTTGATGGTGTTACCCAGCGCGAAGCCGAAGAACGGGATCAGAACCGGCGTTGCTTTGCTAAAGAAAGAACGCAGATCGTGGTCGAGGTTGCCCAGCGTAAAGCCGATCAGGAACGGCAGTACGGCGCCGATAAAGTGGTGTGGTTCAAAGGAGGCTAGACCTGCGGAACCGAGGATCACCATGGTCATCAGCGGACCGGATTCCAGAGACATCAGCACAAATGCGCCCGATTCTTCTTTGGTGCCATACTGATTCATCAGGCTGGCGTACAGACCGCCGTTGGTCATATCCATTGCGGAGACAATAGCCAAAACGGACAGGCCCGCGAAGAAGCCGGTCTGAATTCCAGTGTCTGGAATAAATGTTGCAGCAATCATTGCAACGACCCAAGCCACGGCAATTTTGGTCAGTACCAGCGTGCCGGATTTACGTAATACCGTACCGGTGGCGCGTAAATCAATGGATGCCCCAATACAGAAGAACCATACCGCCAGAATAGGTACCGTTCCGCCAATCATTCCCTTAGTGAAAGAGCCAAAGTATTCGCCAGTTGTTGGTGCAAATGTATTTAATACTGCGCCTAACAGTAACGGGATAAGCATCATCCCACCGGGAATTCGTTCCATAGTTGCTTTGATTTTCATGCGGCGTCCTCGCTTCGTATCACCATGCGGTGATAGAAGAGGTTAAGTATAATATTTTCAGCCTGTTAGATGGCTATCATCTGGTGTCTTCATCCCAGTTATCACCCGTGGTGGGCGGCGTTTTCTGGCATCAATAACGCGTTTTCGGACGTTATAATGCATTTACTGGAATATTGATTCAATGAAAATAAAACGGCGTTTTAGTTATATGGATCACATATTTCATAAGTGAAATCTGAAATCTGGTGAGAAATAAAAAAGCTGTGAATGTTTTGTGAAATGTTATGAGGAAACTATCGTCTTTCATGGGGGGAAATGGGGGGGCAAGTGGCGATAGAAGAGCGGTTGGAAGATCTGAAATCAGCCTGTAAATTTCAGGGGAATATTTCAGGCAGGTAACAGGCATCAATGTTTTGTTAAGTTGATCACAATATTAATCGCTGTTAGGGTAAATAGGATTAGCCCTCAAGCGGTCATTTTTCGAGGGTTACCTTTTTAACTGACTCGCCATCAGGCACAACAGGTTTGGTTGTCTGGAGAAACAGGCTCCAGCGGAGACATGCAAACCTGCTACGCTTGGATAAGCGGAACCAGCATCTCCACGGTTCCCATTACGCGCCCTCGTAAACGGCATCGTGCTGTTTGCTGCCACTGGGTGTGCGTTCAAGGCGAAATTGAACGAGGAAAACCATGCTTAAAAGGAAAAAAGTAAAACCGATCACGATTCGTGACGTCACCATCATCGACGATGGTAAATTGCGCAAGGCGATTACCGCAGCTTCTTTAGGTAACGCAATGGAGTGGTTTGATTTTGGTGTCTACGGCTTTGTGGCTTACGCCCTAGGTAAAGTCTTCTTCCCGGATGCCGACCCAAGCGTGCAGATGATTGCCGCGCTGGGTACATTCTCAGTTCCCTTCCTAATTCGTCCGCTGGGTGGGTTGTTCTTTGGGATGCTGGGTGACAAATACGGTCGCCAGAAGATTCTGTCCATCACCATTATCATTATGTCGATCAGTACATTCTGTATTGGTCTTATTCCGTCCTATGCATCTATCGGTATCTGGGCACCTATCCTGCTGCTGTTGTGTAAAATGGCACAGGGCTTCTCGGTAGGCGGTGAATATACCGGGGCATCTATCTTTGTTGCCGAATACTCACCTGACCGTAAACGTGGCTTTATGGGTAGCTGGTTGGACTTTGGTTCGATAGCCGGGTTTGTTATGGGCGCGGGACTGGTTGTTCTACTTTCTACCGCCATGGGTGAGGCCAAATTCCTTGAGTGGGGCTGGCGTATACCGTTCTTCGTTGCTTTACCGCTAGGGATTATCGGTCTTTACCTGCGTCATGCGCTTGAAGAGACACCGGCGTTCCAGCAGCACGTTGATAAGCTTGAGCAGGGCGATCGCCAGGGTCTGCAAGACGGGCCGAAGGTATCGTTTAAAGAGATTGCGACGAAGCACTGGCGTAGTCTGCTGGCCTGTATCGGTCTGGTTATCTCAACCAACGTGACCTACTACATGCTGCTGACCTACATGCCGAGCTACCTGTCGCATAACCTGCACTACTCGGAAGATCACGGCGTGCTGATTATCATCGCCATCATGATTGGTATGCTGTTCGTGCAGCCGGTCATGGGTCTGCTGAGTGACCGCTTTGGTCGCCGTCCGTTTGTGATGGTTGGCAGCGTGGCATTGCTGGTATTCTCGATTCCGGCCTTCATGCTGATTAACAGCGATGTTATTGGCCTGATTTTCTCTGGCCTGCTGCTGCTGGCCGTGATCCTCAACTGCTTCACCGGGGTGATGGCCTCATCGTTGCCGGCGATGTTCCCGACCCATATCCGCTACAGCGCGCTGGCAAGTGCCTTTAATATTTCGGTCCTGATTGCGGGTCTGACGCCGACCCTGGCCGCTTGGCTGGTGGAATCGACCCAGAATCTGATGATGCCGGCTTATTATCTGATGGTGGTGGCTGTTATTGGTCTTATCACCGGTGTGATGATGAAAGAGACTGCAAATCGACCGCTGAAAGGGGCGACCCCGGCGGCATCGGATATGGCAGAAGCGAAAGAGATTCTTCAGGAGCATCACGACCACATCGAGCATAAGATTGAAGATCTCGATGCGGAGATTGCGGCATTGCAGGAGCGACGTTCGCAGCTGGTGATGCAGCATCCGAAGATTAATGAGTAAAACGGATAAGGTCTTGCCGTCATCTGGCAGATGAACCGAGTTGCCTGATGGCGCTGCGCTTATCAGGCCTACGGTGAAATGAAAAACCCGGCAATTAACGCCGGGTTTTTTTATGCTTAACGCTCGCGGAAGGCTTCCGCTCTTGCCCGCAGAATCGGTTTTAACAGATAGGCCAGAATGGTTTTCTTGCCGGTAATAATGTCGACCGACGCCACCATCCCCGGAATAATAATCAACGGTTTTTCATCGCTACCGAGATGGTTCTTATCGGTACGCAGACGGATCACATAGAAACTTTTGCCGTCTTTATCCGTCACCGTATCCGGGCTTATCTGTTCCAGTTTGCCTTTCATGCCGCCGTAGATGGTGTAATCGTAGGCGGTGAACTTAACGATGGCTTCTTGGCCCGGACGCAGGAAAGCAATATCCTGTGGCCGAATCTTCGCCTCAATCAGCAGCGTATCGTCCAGCGGAACGATCTCGACAAGGTCGTTACCCGGCTGAATAACACCGCCGATGGTATTGACCATCAGTTGCTGCACGATACCGCGTACCGGCGAGGTGACCAGCGTACGGTTTACCCGGTCATCAATGGCCTTACCTGATGCTTCGATTTTACTGAGATCGGTACGCGCCTCATTAAGCTGAGATAGCGCTTCGCTACGGTAGCGCCCGCGCGTTTCGCCTACCTTGCTCTCAATCTCTTTAATCGCCGCCTGTGCTCTTGGCACCGCGAGGGTGACCGACTCCAGCTGGCCACGGGTTTCCACCTCTGAGCGGCGCAGACGCAGCACCTCAACGCGAGAGATAGCGCCTTTGGCGACCAGCGGCTCGGACATGCCGATTTCCTGCTGCAGCAGCCCTAGGCTGCGGCGGTACTGTTCGGCTTTCGCCTGATAGTCCAGTAGCTCTTGTTTCTTCTGCACCAGCTGTTCGTTAAGCCCTGACAGTTCGCTCTGAATACGCTTGTTGATGCTGGCGAACAGCTCCAGTTCACCGTTGGCAATATCAGGCACTTTTTCGACAATATCCGGAGGCAGAGTGAGGGACTCTTTATCGGCCAACTGTGCGGTCAGACGCTGAATACGAGCCTCCAGCGCATAGCGGTCGGCCTCCGATTCTCCGGCATTGGAACGAAAACGCGTGTCATCAAGTCGCAGCAGCGGTGCGCCCGCTTTGACTACTTCCCCTTCATGAACGAACACTTCGGCAACGATACCGCCCTCAAGGTTCTGGATTTTTTGCAGGCGTGAGGACGGAATTGCCTTGCCATCGCCGCGCGTCACTTCGTCAATTTCGGCCAAAGACGCCCAAGCAATCATGATGATAAAGAAGCCTAGAATGGCCCACAGGGTGATGCGGATGACCCGTGGTGAATCGTCGATTAGTGCTTTGTTGACTTCGTTTGCGGTCGTTGATGCGCCGTTTTTGTCGCCAAAGAGCCACTTCAGCAGGCTGTTTAATTTAGCGTTGCGCATGAATTTGTCCTTTTTTCAGTGCCGTCATCACGCTTTCTTTTGGACCATCGGCGATAATTTTTCCGTTATCGAGAATGATCAGACGGTCGACCAACGACAGCAACGAGGCGCGGTGCGTGACAAGCAGCAGCGTTTTATTGCTCACCATTGGCGTCAGTGCTTTTTTTATCAAATCTTCGCTGGTGTTATCCATGGAGCTGGTGGGTTCGTCCATCAGCAATACCGGAGGGTCGAGCAGCAGCGCACGAGCAAGGGCTGCTGCCTGCCGCTGCCCGCCGGAAAGATTCATCCCGCGCTCACCGACCTGCATGTTATAGCCGGAAGGATGTCGTCGGGCGAACTCGTGTACCCCGGCTATTGTGGCGGCCCGAATCATGGTTTCATCATCGACGTAGCCCGCACCGCTGAGCAGGTTATCGCGTAGCGTGCCGCTGAACAGGTGAATGTCCTGCGGGGCGTAACCGATGTTGTGGCGCACGTCGTTAACGTCGAGCTGGCGGGCGTCAATGCCGTCGATCAGAATGGTGCCGCCGTCCGGTTGATAAAAGCCCACCAGCAGTTTAGCCAGCGAACTTTTGCCCGATCCGCTGCGGCCGATGATCCCCACTTTTTCACCCGGCTCAATCTTGAGTGAAATGCCGTTCAACGATAGATACTGGTTTTGCGGGTAGCGGAATGTGACATCTCGGAACTCAATGGCGCCAGAGAGCGTTTCACGCTTCAGCGGTACTTCGCCATCCTGCACCTCCTGCTCAAGATCCATCATGCGGTCGATGGTGGCCTTGGTCATTTTTGCGCGCTGATAGCGAGTAATCAGGCTACAGAACTGACCAATAGGCATCACCGCGCGGCGGTTAAGCAGGTAGCAGGCGATAAGCCCACCCATACTCAGGTTACCCGCAATAATGCTGTAAACACCGACCACAATCAGCACCACGCCGCCAATTTTCTGGAGCCAGGCAGTAAAGTTCACGGCGACATAAGAGAGCGATTTCACCCGCAGCTCAAGCTTGCTGAGCTGGCCGATAATCTGTTCCCACTGATACTGGCGTTCGCTCTGCGCGTTATTGACCTTGATGGCATCAAGGCCGGTCACGGTTTCAACCAACATGGCTTGGCGCTCGGTGGAAAGGCGATAGGTTTTTTGCACCTGAGCCAACAGCGGCTTTTGAATCAGCCAGTTCACCAGCAGTGCGATGGGATAGCAAAGCAGCGGGATAAAGGCGAGCGGGCCGCCGATGATCGCAATAACCAACAGAATGAGCAGTGTAAACGGAAAATCGATCAGCGCCGTGAGCGTCAGCGAAGAGAGGAACTCTCTCACCGACTGGTATTCTTGGAAGCTCTGCGCGAAGGCGCCCACCCGGCCAGGGCGAGCCTTCATTTTCATGCCCAGAAGTCGTTCAAACAACGCTGCCGAAACGATGAGATCGGTCTTTTTACCTGCCAAATCGAGGCAAATACCGCGCAATATCTTCAGGATCAGGTCAAAGACAAACGCGATAGAGATCCCTATAGCCAGCACCCACAGGGTGGCCGTTGCCTGGTTTGGCACCACGCGGTCGTAAACGTTCATCACGAACAGCGGGGTGGCGATGGCAATAATGTTGATGATAAAGCTGGCGACAATGGAGTCGAGATAGAGAAACTTCGACAGCTTCAATGTGTCCTTAAACCAGGATTTGGTCTGCGGAATTGTCGCCGTTGGCTGGGTGTCGTAGGCGTGCTCCGGCTGAATAAAAATGGTCTTACCGCTGTAGCTTTCGGCCAGCGCTTCGCGCTCCAGCAGGATCTCACCGCCTTCCGTTTCCGTTGGCAGCAGGCGAGCGCGCGACTGGTCATCCCAGCCTATTAGCACCGCCGCCTGATCGTTTTTTAACAGCACTATCGCGGGCAGCGACAGCGAGGAAATTTTCTCCAGCGGACGCTGAAGCACTCGCGCTTTAAGGCCGGCGCGTTGCGCTGCCCGTGGAAAAGCGCCGAGAGTTAACTGATGTGCCTGTAAAGGCAATCCTGCGGTTAGGACGTTGCGGCTGGTGATGATGTTATGCAGTTTGCAGACGATCATCAGCGAGTCGAGCAGGGGATCGTCATGGTTTTGACGGGGATCGTGTCTGATGCTCTCATCAGTTGCGGGGGGGACTTGCTCAAGTGGATCAGTATAAGACGCCATTGTCAGACCTTATATACCAGCGAAAAGCTCGCGCAGTCTAAAAGAATACAATGGGTTATCTCATCTCATGACGAGATAACCCGGAGACCCAAATTCTGTTATTTCAGTTCAGGTAGGCTGGATTGCGCCGTTTGCTGCATTTCCAACGGTTGTGCCGCTGACGGTGCTTGAATATTCAGCTGCTTTAACAGATCGCCAATTCGCGCGTTGATGCGGTAGGTGGTAAACATCTCCGTGAACTGCATCTCGACGTAACGACGCTGGGCGTTGAACACTTCGTTTTCGCTGTCCAGCATATCGAGCAGACTGCGCTCGCCGATGCTGAACTGCTCCTGATACGCGGTACGCACCACGGCGCTGCGATCGGCATAATCTTTGGCAATCGGCACCTGTTGCTTAGCGTTCTGCCAGGCGTTCCAAGACAGGCGCAGCTCCTCATCCAGTTGGCGCAGGGAGTTGCGTTTGACGTCCTGAGCTTCTTGGATTTTATAGGCATAAGATGACAGTTGTGCCTTGTCGCTGCCGCCGTTGAACAAGTTATAGTTCATACGTGCCATCGCCTGCCACTCTTGGTCGTGACCGCGAGTGCCGTCAACATTGTTATCCATCCGGCGTCCAATATCGATATCTACGCTAGGATAGAAACGTGATTTTGCCGCTTCGTACTGTTGGCGTGTGGCCTCGACATCCGAGTCAGCTTGTTTCAGCAACGGGCTATTTTCCAGCATTTGCTTACGAGCATCTGTCTGAGAAGTCGGGATTTTCGTGATCATTGGCATGGAAAGCCCATCGGCTTCTTTGCCCACCACGCTGTAGTAGTTAGCCCGCGCATCTTCGAGATTGGTTTGCTCGGTCAGCAGGTTATTTTTCGCCTGTGCCAGACGCGCCTGCGCTTGTTCATAGTCGGCCGTACGCCCTACGCCCTGCTCGGTGCGCAAGCGGATCTGGTCGAAAATACGCTCGTGGTTCTTCAGGTTATCTTCGGCCAGCTTCACCATACGCTGGCGCATCAGGACGTCAAGATAGCTTTGGATTGCCGACAACGCCGTGACTTCACTGGTGTTCAGCAACGAATAAGCGCGCGAGTTGACGGTCGCCGTCTGGCGGGCCACTTCGCTGGTGGTGGCGAAACCGTTAAACACGTTCTGACGCAGGTTGATGCTCGACTCACTGCGGTTCAGGTTACGCCGATGATCGTCGGCGGCGCGAGTGCTGGCGTTATCGGTCTGTTCCCAGCCGGTGCCGGCCGAGACATCCAACGATGGCAGATAGCCACCTTTTGCCGCGCGTAAGTCTTGGTCAGCCGAGTGGCGACTGTTGGCCGAAGCGCTCACCTGAGGATGCCACAGCAAACTGTCTTTGACTGCCTGTTCCAACGAGGCGGCGCTTGCCGTGCCCGCGAACAACAACGGCAGGGAAATGCCTGTTAATACCCGAATGTGTTTATTCATGATGTCGTCCTTTCCTTGCATGTATTTCCTTGGCTAATGACGTTGTCGACCAGAGGCAATATTTTTGGAAAAAAAGAAAAAGCGTTGTTATTTTACGGGAGCGGCTTTCGCCGCCCCCCTCGGTTTTAAGCATCCGTATCCGGTTGCGCAATTAAGTGGTCAAGCTCGGCGGCGTCCGGAGCCGCCCAAGTTTCGCCGCCTTGTTCGCCTCCGCCTTCAGCCGGTACATCCTGAACCTGCGCTACCGTTTCGGTATTTTCCGTCGCGTCAGGAACCTGAATCAGCGAACTGAGATCCGTTGCGTCATCATCATGGATGATATCGCTCAGATCGAGCGCGCTTTGCTGATCGGGCTCCGATGCCGCCGTCGCCAGCGAAGTATCGGCTGACGGCTCCGCGCTCTGGGCGTTATCCGCCTCGGAGAGCTGGCTATCAATATCATCCAACAGCAAGTTGAGTGAATTTTCCGGCCCCTCTTCGGCAACAGAAAGCGACGAAGTGTCGCTATCCACGCCGCTCAGGTCGAGGTCATCGTGATCAACCAGCAGGCTGGCGCTCTCATTATCTGACGATGCATCATCATTAACGGACGCGGTCTCTTCCGTCGCGTCCGTTGACTCCGAGCCGTCGGCTTGGTTAGTTTCATCAGCGTCCACAATATGGCTATCGTTGGCGTTGCTGTCTGTTGGGTCCGTCGAATCGCTGCTTTGGGCATGATCGGCAGAGGCAGTTTCCTCCGCGTTATCGGTGGAGTCTGCCGTATCCGTATGATCGACATCGGTATGTGCTACATCGTGCTCGGCATCCAGCGTCGTTATCTCATCGCTGTTGGTATGCGTATCTTCACCGCTTTCAATCGGGAAAGTATGCGTACTATCGTCATCAACGATGTTTTCAGCGCTGTGATCTTCCCCACCCACTTCAACCGTAATATCGATGTTGATCGATCCTGAATCGGTAATTTCTGTCGGTGAAGTCACGGTTAAGCCCATGTCGAGATTGGCATCTGTACCCACGTCAATGGTGATACCTGAAGTGTCTTTAACCTCGATACTCACCGTATTACCGTCCGCATCCACATAGCTTACGGTCGAGCCGACAGGCAATCCGTTTAGCGTAACGGATTTAATATGGTCGCCATCCGCACCGCCGTTAAGGTCGGCATCGATATTCAGGTCGTATTGCCACGAGGTCTTGGTATCGGAGTGACCTGGGTCTAGCGCCTCTTTACCGTCCCCCGAGATAACGTCCGTTAACCGGTTGTTGCCCTGGTAGGTTTTGCCATTGATGGTGACGGAAATGCTTTCGAAATAGTTGATGCTGCTATTGACGTTGGCGGACCCCGCATTCGCGCTCCAGTTTGACGATCCCGCAACAAAGATATAATCGTGCGCGTCACTACCTGCAGATTCGCGGTTACCGTTGACCGCATTCATCGGATGCTCTTTGCCATCGCTCTGCGTGTAGGTACTGCTGTCGTGGAGCACGAAGACGTCAGATTTGCCCGGCGTGCCTTGGGCGTTGCCTTGGTCATAAATATGGATATTTTCTTTCGGAATATCTTCGGAGACGTATTTTCCGATGTCATCCTTCGAAACCCAAAGCACAACGTTCTCACCCACCGAGATAATCTTGCCGCTTTCATCAACATCAAAGCCGTTAGGATCTGAACTCCCACCATTGACTTGGGTGATTTTTGTACCATCCGAAACGTCAAATTTAGCGTCGAGAGAAATGTCGGCGTCTGAGTCGGAGTCGGCATCAGAATCGGCATCAGAATCCGCATCGGCGTCAGCGTCCGCATCAGAATCGGCGTCCGCGTCGGAGTCTGCATCAGAATCGGCGTCTGCGTCGGAGTCTGCATCAGAATCGGCATCTGCGTCGGAGTCTGCATCAGAATCGGCGTCCGCGTCGGAGTCTGCATCAGAATCGGCGTCTGCG
>NZ_JBFQGA010000014.1:0-91264 GCF_040932435.1 Kluyvera sp. STS39-E
GCGCGGTGGTCCCACCTGACCCCATGCCGAACTCAGAAGTGAAACGCCGTAGCGCCGATGGTAGTGTGGGGTCTCCCCATGCGAGAGTAGGGAACTGCCAGGCATCAAATTGCAGTAAACCGGGATGAAAATCCGGGTAGTGACAAAGAAATTCGGTGGAGCGGTAGTTCAGTCGGTTAGAATACCTGCCTGTCACGCAGGGGGTCGCGGGTTCGAGTCCCGTCCGTTCCGCCACTTATTCAAAATTAAGCCTGCTAAATTAGCAGGCTTAATGATAAGAAAAATTAAGCAGTATTTAGGGGCGTAGCTCAGTTGGTAGAGCACCGGTCTCCAAAACCGGGTGTCGCGAGTTCGAGTCTCTCCGCCCCTGCCATATATAATCCTTTGCTTCGGCAAAGGATTTTTTTTTGCCTAAAATCCGACGCCGACTTAAAGACCATGGTTTTCTCTAGGCCTGATAAGCGCAGCGCCATCAGGTACGCTCGGTGCAGATTGCCGGATGGCGGCTTTGCCTTATCCGGCCTACATATCTACTGGCCTTGGGCCATCGAACCCTTCTATTATTCGAAAACGTCACTTTTCAATATATCGCGGATCTGCGCCTGTTTGTCGCTATTTTGCAGCCAAATAGCGTATAAAGGGCGTAAAATCGTTGATCCGTCAGCGACTTGGTAGAGTCCACCTTGCTCTTGCGCCCAAGCTGTTGGCAACCAGGTACAGCCTTTTAACGGCAGAAGCTGACGACAGGCTAAACCGGCCGAACTGGTGGTTAAAAGCGGGATGTCATCACCCGAGATAAGCCCAGTCTCATGCTGCTGAAAATCAGCGCCCCATTCCAGACGAAGATAATTGAGCTCAGATTTAACCGCCATGGGCGCTGCACAGTATAGATCGAGAGAGAAATTCCCGAGCAGTTGGCTGCTGAACTCATCCATTTTTGGCGTTTCTGTGGTGATCAGCAGGTCGAGCTGGCGCTCATGCAGCTGTTTGACCAACGATTGTCGCTGAGCGATCCGCGCTTCGAACTGCAACGTATCATCGGCTTTGTAAAGCCTAGCCAGCCATTCATTGAGCATGCATTCCCACAGCGAAGCGCTTGCACCAATAGAAAATTCGTTGTGTCGCGAGGTGTTTGCCACCTCTTTGCGCGCAGCCTGCCATGTGCTCATGAGCATTTCGGCATAGGGAAGAAGTTTATCCCCCGCTGCAGTCAGCCGGATGTTATTACGGTGGCGGGTGAACAGGTTTACCCCAAGCTGATTTTCTAACTGGCGTATACGAAAGCTTACCGCCGATTGTGTTAGATAGAGCGCTTCCGCGGCTCGCCCGAAGTGGCGAGTTCTGCTCACTTCGAGGAAAGTTTTCAGCAATTCGGTATCCACAGCTTTCTCCGCAAAATTTTTTGTCGTAATGATTTAAATCTTTTGTTTTACACTCTGTCAAGCGTATCTAATACTCCGCGCCATAAATAGCTCGGCCAAAGAATTAGGAGCGTGTAGGATGGCGGAAAGCTTTACGACGACTAATCGTTTTTTCGATAATAAAAATTATCCGCGCGGGTTCTCTCGTCATGGTGATTTCACCATCAAAGAGGCTCAGTTGCTGGAGCGTTACGGCTTTGCCTATAACGAACTCGATCTCGGTAAACGTGAACCTGCAACCGAAGAGGAGCAGCAGTTCCTCGCGGTATGCCGTGGTGAACGTGAGCCGGCGACCGAAGCCGAACGCGTATGGCATAAGTATGTGACGCGCATTAAGCGTCCGAAACGTTTCCATACCCTGTCCGGCGGTAAGCCGCAGGTAGAAGGCGCTGAAGATTACACCGACAGCGACGATTAATAAAAAAGGGGCTTAGGCCCCTTTTTTATTGCAGTAAGGTTTGTAGATGCAGCAGCATTCTGTCAATGCCACGATAGCTTAGCGCCTCCTGCAAGTGACGCCGCTCAATAGACCCAACGTCCTCCATATCTGCCAGCGTACGTGAGACCTTTAACAAGCGCTGCCAGGCCCGAATTGAAAGCCCCAACCGCATTAAAGTTTGCTCGAGCCAGAGAGCATCATCATGACTTAGCGCGCAGTGCTGTTTTATCTCTCGGCTGCTCAAGTGAGCGTTGAGTTTATCCTGCCGGTTATATTGGCAACGCTGAGAAGCTATTACCCTATTCTGTACGGTCAAACTGCTCTCTCCGGGCTGGGCCGGTTGGCTAAGCAGTCCCGGCGGCGGCAGCGGGATCTCCAGCGATAGATCGAAGCGGTCGAGGAAGGGTCCCGATAAACGATTTAAGTAGCGTAATGTCTGCTCTGGCGTACAGCGATTGTGTTGGCCCTCATAATGCCCAGTAGGGCTTGGATTCATAGCAGCAACGAGTTGGAAGCGGGCAGGATAGGTAATTTTGGCCCGTGTGCGGGAAATGTGAATCTTGCCTGATTCAATGGGCTCTCGTAACGCATCCAGCACCCGCCGTTCAAACTCCGGAAGCTCGTCCAGAAACAAGATACCGTTATGGGCAAGCGAGATCTCTCCGGGAGCCGGTATTGACCCTCCACCGACCATGGCCGCCAATGAGGCGCTGTGGTGCGGGGCGCGGAAAGGACGACTGCGCCACCGGGAACGTACATTGCAGGTATTCTCCAGACTGATGATTGCTGCACTCTCGAGCGCTTCACTGTCGCTCAGCGGCGGCAGTAAACCGCGCAAACGGCTGGCGAGCATCGTTTTTCCGGTGCCGGGGGGGCCTATCAGCAGCAGATTATGGCCTCCCGCGGCGGTTATCTCTAAGGCCCGTTTGCCCTGCTGTTGCCCGATAACGTCGCTGAGATCCTCAACATTCTCCACGATTGGCGCAGCTTCGGGTGGCGGTAGGCGCAGCGTCTTCTTATCTTCCAGAAAGGCGCAGACCTCAAGAAGATGGCTGGCGATTAGGCAATCACTACCACCCAGTAGCCCAACCAACGACGCGTTCTCTTCGGCGAGCACTATTTTCCGTCCAGCGCTTATGGCCTCCATCGCTGCCGAAAGAGCCCCAGGAATACCGCGTAGCGCGCCCGTGAGCGCCAATTCTCCCACAAACTCATATTGACCCAGTTTATGGCCATTAAGTTGCTCAGAAGCCACTAGGAGCGCAATAGCAATAGGTAAATCATATCTCCCGCCCTCTTTAGGGAGGTCGGCTGGTGCGAGATTGATAGTGATTTTTTTGGCGGGATAGGTGTATCCACTATTGATGATGGCACTGCGTACACGGTCCCTCGACTCTTTGACGGTGGTCTCCGGCAAACCCACCATGACCAGGCCGGGAAGGCCCTGGCTAATATGAACTTCGATGGTAATGAGTGGGGCATTGACCCCCAGCGCGGCGCGCGTGTAGACAACGGATAGCGACATAACTCCTCCCTGAATGGCGGTATTATGCATAGCTTGATTGTTGCATTAACGCGATTTTTTACGTATTTACGCCGCGCATTCACGTTTTTTTAGTGTTTTTCGCCGCATTGCATAATTGCAGGGACAGCGATCGCAATTTTTTGCGTCTTCCTTCGCCACCTTCACCGTTTTTTGCACCGAACGATGAAAAGTTGAAATATTTTCATTCTAAGATTTTCCTATATAAAACAAATTGTTTTAACAATTTTCTTAGCATGATAAGTAATTGTGACGGAGAAAAAACTTGTGCGATTTGTGATGTCTGTGGTAACTCTGTAGGTATTCCTTCGAACAAGATGCCAGAATAAACAAAAATGAAAGCCCTTCTACGAGTGATTAGCCTAGTCGTGATTAGCGTGGTGGTGATTATTATCCCACCGTGCGGGGCTGCACTTGGACGAGGAAAGGCTTAGAAATCAAGCCTTAACGAACTAAGACCCCCGCACCGAAAGGTCCGGGGGTTTTTTTATGACTTAAAAACAATAGCGAGGAGCAGAAAATGATTACTAGCATAAAATTCTGTTTCTCACGATCTACGGCGGGGAACTAACTATGAATGGCGCACGGTGGGTGGTACATGCGTTGCGAGCGCAGGGAGTTGAAATGGTATTTGGCTATCCAGGTGGTGCCATTATGCCGGTTTACGACGCTCTGTATGATGGCGGCGTAGAGCATCTGCTGTGTCGGCACGAGCAGGGCGCGGCAATGGCGGCTATCGGCTATGCCCGTGCCACCGGTAAAACAGGCGTGTGCATTGCGACCTCTGGTCCGGGGGCAACCAACTTGATCACCGGTTTGGCGGACGCGCTGCTCGATTCTGTTCCCGTTGTCGCCATCACTGGCCAAGTTGCCGCACCACTTATCGGGACGGATGCCTTCCAGGAAGTGGACGTTCTCGGTTTGTCACTGGCCTGCACCAAACACAGTTTTCTGGTGCAATCCTTGGAAGAGTTGCCGCGCGTAATGGCAGAAGCGTTCCAGGTGGCAAACTCAGGCCGTCCTGGCCCGGTACTGGTTGATATCCCGAAAGACATTCAGATTGCACAAGGTGACTTAGAGCCTTACTTCTCCACCGTTGAAGGCGATGATGTTTTCCCTCATGACGATATGGCGCAGGCTCAGCAAATGTTGGCGCAGGCGCACAAGCCGATGCTGTATGTGGGCGGTGGCGTAGGGATGGCACAGGCGGTGACCGCGCTGCGTGAGTTTATGGCGGTGACGAATGTTCCGGCTACCTGCACGTTAAAAGGTCTGGGTGCGGTTCCGGCAGATTATCCGTATTACCTCGGCATGTTGGGTATGCACGGCACCAAAGCGGCGAACTTGGCGGTGCAGGAGTGCGATCTGCTGATCGCCGTTGGAGCACGCTTCGACGACCGTGTCACCGGAAAACTCAATACCTTCGCACCACATGCCAAAGTTATTCACATGGATATCGACCCGGCGGAGATGAACAAGCTGCGCGAGGTACATGTCGCGCTTCAGGGCGATTTGAATGCGTTGCTGCCTGCATTGCAGCAGCCGCTGGCGATTGACGCTTGGCGTGAGCATACCGCCGCCATGCGCGCTGAGCATGTATGGCGCTATGATCATCCGGGTGAAGCCATCTACGCCCCGCTGTTGCTCAAACAACTGTCCGACAAAAAACCTGCCGATAGCGTAGTCACCACCGACGTTGGTCAGCATCAAATGTGGTCGGCCCAGCACATGACCTACACTCGCCCGGAGAATTTCATCACCTCCAGCGGCTTGGGCACCATGGGCTTTGGGCTGCCGGCAGCGGTAGGTGCCCAAGTGGCGCGTCCGGAAGATACGGTTATCTGTATCTCCGGTGACGGCTCCTTCATGATGAATGTACAGGAGTTGGGCACCGTAAAACGCAAGCAGCTGCCGTTGAAGATTGTATTACTCGACAACCAGCGGTTAGGGATGGTTCGGCAGTGGCAGCAACTGTTCTTCCAAGAACGCTATAGCGAAACGACTCTGACCGATAACCCCGATTTCCTCATGCTGGCCAGCGCCTTCGGCATCCCCGGCCAGCACATCACCCGTAAAGACCAGGTTGAAGCAGCGCTCGACGCCATGCTGAATAGCGAAGGGCCTTATCTGCTTCATGTCTCAATCGACGAACTTGAGAATGTCTGGCCACTGGTGCCGCCTGGCGCCAGCAACTCACAAATGCTGGAGAAATTATCATGATGCAACATCAGCTCAACGTGCAGGCCCGCTTCAACCCGGAAACCTTAGAACGTGTGTTACGCGTGGTTCGCCATCGTGGCTTTCAGATTTGCGCGATGAATATGGAAACGGCCAGCGATGCACGGAATATAAATATCGAGTTGACCGTTGCCAGCCTGCGGTCAGTCGACTTACTGTTTAGTCAATTAAATAAACTGGTGGACGTGGCTTCGGTTGCCGTTCAGCAGTGTACAAGCACATCACAACAACAGATTCGCGCCTGAGCGCAATAGGAAGAGAAATGACGACGAAAAAAGCGGATTACATCTGGTTCAACGGTGAGATGGTACGTTGGGAAGACGCGAAGGTACACGTGATGTCCCACGCGCTGCATTACGGTACCTCCGTATTCGAGGGCATCCGTTGCTACGACTCCCACAAAGGCCCTGTTGTTTTCCGCCACCGTGAGCACATGCAGCGCCTGCGTGATTCCGCCAAAATCTACCGTTTCCCTGTTTCTCAGAGCGTTGATGAGCTTATGGAAGCCTGTCGCGCAGTGCTGCGTAAAAATAACCTGACCAGCGCCTATATCCGCCCGCTGGTATTCGTAGGTGACGTAGGTATGGGCGTTAACCCACCTGACGGCTACACCACTGACGTGATCATCGCGGCGTTCCCGTGGGGTGCCTATCTGGGCGCTGAAGCGCTGGATCAAGGGATCGATGCGATGGTCTCTTCTTGGAACCGTGCCGCGCCAAACACCATTCCAACCGCCGCAAAAGCGGGTGGCAACTACCTCTCCTCACTGCTCGTTGGCAGTGAAGCACGCCGCCATGGTTATCAGGAAGGGATTGCGTTGGATGTGAACGGCTATCTGTCTGAAGGCGCGGGTGAAAACCTATTCGAAGTGAAAGACGGTATTCTGTTTACGCCACCGTTCACCTCATCGGCCCTGCCGGGTATTACCCGCGATGCGATTATCAAGCTGGCGAAAGAGATTGGTATTGAAGTCCGTGAGCAGGTGCTGTCTCGCGAATCCCTGTACCTTGCTGATGAAGTCTTTATGTCCGGCACCGCTGCCGAAATCACGCCGGTACGCAGCGTCGATGGTATTCAGGTGGGCGAAGGCCGCTGTGGCCCAGTCACCAAACGTATTCAGCAAGCATTCTTTGGTCTCTTTACCGGTGAAACCGAAGATAAATGGGGCTGGTTGGATCAAGTTAATTCATAAGATAGTAATGGGACGGCACGCACCGTCCCATTAACGAGACAGATACTGGGAGTACAAAGCATGCCTAAATACCGTTCCGCCACCACCACTCACGGCCGCAATATGGCGGGCGCTCGCGCACTGTGGCGCGCCACCGGAATGACCGACGACGACTTCGGCAAACCAATTATCGCCGTCGTAAACTCGTTTACCCAGTTCGTGCCGGGCCACGTTCACCTGCGCGACCTGGGTAAACTGGTTGCCGAGCAGATTGAAGCCTCCGGCGGCGTAGCTAAAGAGTTCAACACCATTGCGGTGGATGACGGCATCGCGATGGGCCACGGAGGCATGCTCTATTCCCTGCCGTCCCGCGAACTGATTGCCGACTCTGTCGAATACATGGTGAACGCCCACTGCGCCGACGCCATGGTCTGTATCTCTAACTGCGACAAAATCACCCCGGGGATGTTAATGGCCTCTCTGCGCCTGAACATTCCAGTGATTTTTGTTTCCGGCGGCCCAATGGAAGCCGGGAAAACTAAGCTGTCTGACAAAATCATCAAGCTCGATCTGGTTGATGCCATGATTCAGGGCGCGGACCCGAAAGTGTCTGACTCGCAGAGCGATCAGATTGAGCGTTCCGCCTGTCCGACCTGCGGCTCCTGCTCCGGCATGTTTACCGCCAACTCGATGAACTGCCTGACCGAAGCGCTGGGTCTGTCACAGCCGGGCAACGGCTCGCTGCTGGCGACGCACGCCGATCGTAAAGAGCTGTTCCTCACCGCCGGTCAGCGTATCGTTGAACTGACCAAACGCTACTATGAGCAGGATGATGCCTCTGCGCTGCCGCGTAACATCGCCTGTAAAGAGGCGTTCGAGAACGCCATGACGCTGGATATCGCCATGGGCGGCTCCACCAACACCGTTCTGCACCTGCTGGCGGCGGCGCAGGAAGCGGAAATCGACTTCACCATGAGTGATATCGACAAGCTGTCTCGCAAAGTGCCGCAGCTGTGCAAAGTGGCGCCGAGTACCCAGAAATACCATATGGAAGATGTCCACCGTGCGGGCGGCGTGCTGGGGATTTTAGGCGAGCTGGACAGAGCTGAGTTGCTGAACCGCGATGTAAAAAACGTGCTGGGGCTGACGCTTCCACAAACGCTGGATCGCTACGATGTCATGCTGACTCAGGATGAGTCGGTGAAAAAAATGTTCCGTGCGGGGCCAGCCGGCATTCGCACCACGCAGGCGTTCTCACAGGATTGTCGCTGGGATACGCTGGATGATGACCGTGCCGAAGGCTGTATCCGCTCGCTGGAACACGCTTACAGCAAAGACGGCGGCCTGGCGGTGCTTTATGGCAACTTCGCGGAAAACGGCTGTATCGTCAAAACTGCCGGTGTGGATGACAGCATCTTGAAATTCACTGGTCCGGCGAAGGTGTATGAAAGCCAGGACGATGCCGTTGAAGCCATTCTCGGCGGCAAAGTGGTGGCGGGCGACGTTGTGGTTATCCGTTATGAAGGGCCAAAAGGCGGTCCTGGCATGCAGGAGATGCTCTACCCAACCACCTTCCTGAAATCGATGGGGCTGGGCAAGGCCTGTGCACTGATTACCGACGGTCGTTTCTCCGGCGGGACTTCGGGTCTGTCGATCGGCCACGTTTCTCCGGAAGCGGCAAGCGGCGGCAACATTGCGATCATTGAAGATGGCGATCTGATTGCCATCGATATTCCAAACCGTGGGATCCAGCTGCAGCTGAGCGATGCGGAAATTGCCGCACGCCGTGAGGCACAGGAAGCGCGCGGTGAAAATGCTTGGACGCCAAAAGATCGTGAGCGTCAGGTTTCATTTGCTCTTCGTGCTTATGCGAGCTTGGCAACCAGCGCTGACAAGGGCGCGGTGCGCGATAAATCCAAACTGGGGGGCTAAATTACGATGGCTGACTCACAACCCCTATCCGGCACTCCTGAGGGTGCCGAGTATTTAAGAGCGGTGCTACGTGCACCGGTCTACGAAGCGGTGCAGGTCACGCCGCTACAGAAAATGGACAAGCTGTCCTCACGCCTTGATAACGTGATTCTGGTGAAGCGTGAAGACCGCCAGCCGGTGCACAGCTTCAAGCTGCGCGGTGCTTACGCGATGATGGCAGGCTTAACGGCCGAGCAGAAATCACACGGGGTGATTACCGCCTCTGCAGGCAACCATGCGCAGGGCGTGGCGTTCTCGGCTTCTCGCTTAGGCGTGAAGGCGCTGATTGTCATGCCAACGGCAACTGCCGATATCAAAGTGGACGCCGTTCGTGGTTTCGGCGGTGAAGTCTTGCTGCATGGCGCGAACTTTGATGAAGCCAAAGCGAAAGCGATTGAACTGTCGCAGCAGCAGGGTTTCACCTGGGTTCCCCCGTTTGATCACCCGATGGTGATTGCCGGGCAGGGCACGCTGGCGCTGGAGCTTCTCCAGCAGGACGCGCACCTCGACCGCGTATTTGTGCCGGTCGGCGGCGGTGGTCTGGCGGCGGGCGTGGCGGTGCTGATAAAGCAACTGATGCCGCAGATCAAAGTGATTGCCGTCGAGGCAGAAGATTCCGCCTGTCTGAAAGCGGCGCTGGATGCGGGCCATCCGGTTGATCTGCCACGCGTCGGCCTCTTTGCCGAAGGCGTGGCGGTGAAACGCATTGGCGATGAAACCTTCCGTCTATGCCAGGAATACCTCGACGATATTATCACCGTCGATAGCGACGCTATCTGCGCGGCGATGAAAGATCTGTTCGAAGATGTTCGTGCGGTGGCTGAACCTTCAGGCGCACTGGCACTGGCGGGGATGAAGAAATACATCGCGCAACACGACATTCGCGGCGAACGCTTGGCTCATGTCCTTTCCGGCGCTAACGTCAACTTCCACGGTCTGCGCTACGTTTCTGAGCGCTGCGAGTTGGGAGAACAGCGTGAAGCGCTGCTGGCGGTGACCATTCCCGAAGAAAAGGGCAGCTTCCTGAAGTTTTGCCAGTTGCTCGGCGGGCGTTCGGTCACCGAGTTCAACTATCGCTTTGCCGATGCCAAAGACGCCTGCATTTTTGTCGGCGTACGTCTGAGCCGCGGTCTGGAAGAGCGCAAGGAAATCCTCCAACTGCTTAACGACGGTGGTTACAGCGTGGTGGATCTTTCCGACGACGAAATGGCGAAGCTGCATGTGCGCTATATGGTGGGTGGGCGTCCGTCTCATCCACTCAAAGAGCGGCTGTACAGCTTTGAATTCCCGGAATCACCGGGTGCGCTGCTCAAGTTTCTGCATACGCTGGGCACGCACTGGAATATTTCGCTGTTCCATTACCGTAGCCACGGTACCGACTACGGACGCGTGCTGGCCGCCTTTGAGCTGGGCGACAATGAGCCGGACTTTGAAACCCGCCTCAACGAACTGGGCTATGACTGCCACGACGAGACGAATAACCCGGCGTTCCGCTTCTTCTTAGCGGGCTAGCGGCAGCCATAAAAAAAGGGTTCATGTGAAAACATGAACCCTTTTTGCAACGGTATCAGCCGATTACAGCGTGATCACGTCGAATTCGACTTCGGTGTTCACATCCGCGTCGTAATCCACGCCGTCGAGGGCAAAACCGAACAGGTTGAGGAATTCCTGCTTATATCCTGCATAGTCGGTTTCTTGCGCTAGGTTTTCAGTGGTGATAAGCGGCCACAGATCGCGACAGGCCTGCTGAATGTCTTCACGCAGTTCCCAGTCATCCATGCGGATACGCTGGTTATCATCAAGCGCCACTTTATCGCCGTACAGGCTGGTGGTCATCAGACGGTTGATCTGCTCGATGCAACCTTCGTGAATCCCCTGTGCTTTCATCAGCTTGAAGACCATGGAGATGTACAGTGGCATCACCGGAATAGCAGAAGACGCTTGGGTGATAACGGACTTCAGTACCGCGACGTTGGCGGAACCGTGAAGCGGAGCCAGCTGGCTACGCAGTTCACCCGCCGCGCGGTCGAGGTCTTCTTTCGCTTTGCCCAGCGCGCCGTGCCAGTAGATTGGCCAGGTCAGGTCGGTACCGATGTAGGAGTAGGCCACGGTTTTCACGCCGTCAGCCAGCACGCCCGCCTCGTTCAGCGCACCCATCCACAGTTCCCAGTCTTCGCCGCCCATTACGGTAACGGTGTTCTGAACTTCTTCTTCAGTTGCCGGTTCAATGCTGGCGGTGATGATCTGGTCTTTGTTGGTATCAATCGCTTTAGAGGTATAAACCTCACCGATTGGTTTCAGCGCAGAACGCACGACTTCACCGGTTTTTGGCATTTTACGCACTGGGGAGGCCAGCGAGTAAACAACTAAGTCAATCTGACCTAGGTCTTCTTTGATCAGTTTGATAACTTCGTCGCGGCACTCATCGGAGAACGCGTCGCCGTTGATGCTTTTGGAATACAGGCCTTCACGTTTTGCGGCCTCATCGAAGGCGGCAGAGTTATACCAGCCCGCGGAACCCGGCTTGGTGTCCGTGCCTGGTTTTTCGAAGAATACGCCGATAGTGGCGGCACCGCTGCCAAACGCGGCGGAAATTCTGGAAGCAAGGCCGTAACCGGTGGAAGCACCGATGACCAGCACGCGGGAAGGGCCGTTAGCGATTTTCCCGTTTTTCTTCACATAATCGATCTGTTTTTCCACATTGACTTTGCAGCCAGTCGGATGGGTCGTTGTACAGATGAATCCACGAATTTTTGGTTTGATTATCATAATGATGGCTAATTAAGTTTGTATTTTCGCTGTCAAGTGCGCAATGACACCGTCTGTTCTGGCTTGCTTAACGCGATGGTTAACAAGCCCCCCACATCTATTATGGCACGGGACATTATACAGAAAAGGAGCGCCAATACTGAATTTACCACTGATTTTAGACATGATACTTGCTGACGCTAGGCACCTTTAAAGAGCATGATTTCAGGTTGCGCTTCGCGGGAATTGGCGAGAGTTATGAAAAGTGTCATGACAATCCTCAGCGAGGCAAGCAGATGGCGGGATGCTTTCAGGGATTTGCGCAAGAAGGGCTGAATTTCCTTCAACAGGTGCGGATTGAGAACGATAAGACGTGGTTTGAAGAGCACCGTTTCATTTACGATCGCAGCATACTCACGCCGTTTCGCGCGCTGGTCGAGGATTTACCGCCATTGGTGCTGGAGAGAGACCCACAGCTTGAGAAGCAGTTGGCCGATGGATTTCGCCAACTGGAGCCGTTATATCAGTGGTTGATGGCGGTGGAAACTATGAAGCAGGTAGATCCGGCTGATTTGTAATACCAGACTCGCTGTGCTGGCTATCGGATGATATCTATCAGAGCGACTTACGCGCCAGATAAGGGCTATCAACAAAAACCGTATTTTGATGCGTCTCGCCGTTAATGATATGCATCGCGCTCAGGCGACCTATTTCGTAGTGTGGCAATTGTACCGTCGATAATGGTGGAATAAACAGCTCACCGGTCCCGACCATATTGTCATATCCCAGTACGGCGATATCCTGCGGAATTCTTATCCCTTGTGTTAGCAGCGCCTGGTAGACCACAAAAGCAACACGATCGTTACCGCACACAATCGCGTCAAATGTCGGTTTTTCCGCTGCCAGATAGTGGTTAACGATATCCGCAGCATCAAGATAGTGCCTATCATCTCCCGGTAAATAATGATGAATCACTCTGCCAGGGTCGATAGAAAATGCCCGACATGCGCGCTCGATACCGGCCCGGCGGCGATGACTG
This sequence comes from Kluyvera sp. STS39-E, assembly GCF_040932435.1. Classification (NCBI taxonomy): domain Bacteria; kingdom Pseudomonadati; phylum Pseudomonadota; class Gammaproteobacteria; order Enterobacterales; family Enterobacteriaceae; genus Kluyvera; species Kluyvera sp. STS39-E. The sequence goes on from NZ_JBFQGA010000014.1 coordinate 12,571, forward strand.
GCAACCAATCCCTGGGGAAGGTTGATACACAGTAAGTTGCGGTATCCCGCCTGTAATAACGCTTTAACGCCTGCATACTGCCCGCTTTCATCGTCAGGAATATAGCTGGCCAGTTTGTCGGTGAGGCTTTCACAGTTCGCCAGCACACAAGGAAGGGAGCGTAATTTTTTAGGAACAGGTACCTGCCGTAAACCCATGGTTGTGTAGATGATGCCGTTGGGGCGATGCGCCATCAGCAGATCGACGATTTGCTCTGGATCGTCGTTGCTAAACATATTGACGAGAAAGCTGCTCCAGCCGTGAGCGCGCGCTGTTTCCTCAATGGACAATGTAATCTCAACGGAAAACGGGGTGGTCATGGTGTCAAGCGCGAGAACCCCAATCGTATTCATCGTTGATTTTGCACCACGGATCTTTCTCGCTGACAAATCAGAGACATAGTTAAGTTTCTTAACCGCTGTCATTACACGTTCGTAGGTCTCTTTTTTCAGCCGATCCGGTTCATTGAGGGCGCGGGATACCGTCATCATAGAAACGTTTGCCAGCTTCGCCACATCTTTTAATGACGCCATGTTGTATCGCTCCTCGTGTTACCCCAAAGAAGACCCCACCGTAAGAGTCATCCGCAAAAGAGAAATATCTTAAAGAAATGAGAGCACATTAACAACACATGAATGTTAACGTTAACCTTTGTGATTAACATCGCAAGCAGAAGATTGGGTTAATGATCTCTTAAAATGTTAACGTTATCATTTTTTTGCAACAACGGTGGTCAGCATAAGAGCGATAACATTATCCCCTTAATTGGATGAGTAGGCAGACGAATATGAGCAAACTACGGGAATCAGCAAATGCGTTTATTAAAGAAAGTCAAAAGTATGTTAATCCTCGCTGGTATCCATCCTATCATTTAGCGCCGCCGGTTGGCTGGATGAACGATCCTAACGGATTAACGTGGTTCAACGGGCAATTTCATGCTTTTTATCAGCACTATCCCCACGCGCCAGAATGGGGGCCAATGCACTGGGGGCATGCGCGTAGTCGCGATATGGTGCGCTGGGAGTCGTTGCCTGTCGCTCTGGCGCCGGAGGGGGAAGAGGATAAAGATGGCTGCTTTTCCGGTTCTGCGGTGGTATCAGACGGTAAGCTCTGCCTAATCTACACCGGGCATAAATTTGTGGGCGAGCCGATAGATGACAACCTCTATCAGGTGCAGTGTCTGGCAACCAGCCTTGATGGCGTTACGTTCTGCCGGGAAGGTCAAGTGCTGGATACGCCGCTGGGCCTACACCATTTTCGCGATCCGAAAGTCTGGCGCGAAGATGAGTACTGGTACATGGTAGTGGGCGCAAAAACGCAGGACGTGGGCGAAGTGCAGATTTACCGTTCGGACGATTTGCGTAGCTGGCAATTTGAAAGCACGATTACCAGCATGAATATCTGTGGCGGATATATGTGGGAATGCCCGGATCTTTTTCCGCTCGGTGAAAAACATATTCTGCTGTTTTCTCCGCAAGGTCTTGAGGCGCAAGGCTACCGCTACCGTAATCTTTATCAAAGCGGTTACGCCGTCGGCCACTGGAAAGCGGGTAAGCCTTTTATTGTGGAGCAGCCATTCCAGGAGCTGGATTACGGTCACGACTTCTATGCTCCCCAAAGTTTTACCACGCCGGACGGGCGTCGGGTGATTATGGGCTGGCTTGCAATGTGGGAGTCCGCAATGCCGGAAAAAGCGGATGGTTGGGCAGGCATGCTCACCATACCACGAGAACTGACGCTGACAGATTCCAATAAAATTTTGCAGCAACCCGTTAAAGAGATGGAAACGCTACGAGGAGAGCCTCTGTGCTGGCAGCCAGGAGAACTCCAAGACACGCCTTTCCTGTTAGCGGATAACGCTGAGGCGATGGAGGTCGTGCTGACGTGGGATACGTCACGCAGTACGGCGGAAAAGTATGGCCTTCGCCTTGGAGACGGTGCGCAAATTTATATTGATAGTCAATCGCAGCGTATTGTTCTAGATCGTCATTTTCCTGAATGGAATTTGAGTGGCTGTCGCAGTGTGCCGCTCCCTGAAGGGGAACAATTAACACTGCGTATTTTTATCGATAAGTCATCGCTGGAAGTCTTTGTCAATGCCGGGGAATATACTTTGAGCAGCCGTATTTACCCGCAGGATCATCATCGCTCTCTTTCTTTGTTCAGCCAGCATGGTGTCGCCACCGTTCGTGAATGCTGCGCATGGCCACTGTCTTGCGAATAAAGGGGAGGTGAAAATGAAAATATGGACACTGGGCGATGCTGTGGTGGATTTATTGCCACTGGATAATATGCATTTTGAAGCCTGTGTGGGAGGTGCGCCGGTTAATGTCGCTGTTGGCGTGGCGCGTTTAGGGCAACACAGCGGATTTATTGGCCGCGTCGGGAAAGATACTTTCGGTAATTTCCTCAGCGAGAGCATGCAGGCGAATGGCGTTAATACTGATTACATTCAGTTTGATGAAATACATCATACCAGTACGGTTTTAGTCTCCCTGAATGCGCGAGGGGAACGTCAGTTTAATTTCCTAGTTAAAGCGTCGGCCGATCAATTTTTAACGGCTGAATTATTGCCTGAATTGGGCAAAGACATTCTTCACTTTTGCTCTCTGGCGCTGGTGGAACCAACATGCCGAAATACGCTGGAGCATACAATACAGAAAATCCGCGATGCCGGTGGTGTGCTCAGCTTCGACATTAATTTACGTGAGCAAATGTGGGGCAATGCGCTTGTGATGCGAAAAGAAATTGAGGAAAAAGCATCTCAGGCCGATATCCTGAAAATGTCGGAAGAGGAGTGGTTATGGCTCATCCAGCATGATGATTTTACAACGGCATTAACCTGCTTGGAGGCCTATCCGGCTAGGCTAAAGGTGGTGACCTGCGGAGCACGGGGCGCGCTGGTTTTGTGGCAAAATCAGGTCTTCCATTTTTACGGCTATCGAGTGGAAAGTATCGATACTACCGGAGCTGGAGATGCGTTTATGGCTGGACTTTTGCACTACATAGCTAGCGAAGGATGGCCACGCCACGTCTCGGAATTAAATACGCTGATGACCCAGGCAAGCGCCTGCGGCGCATTAGCGACGACACAGAAAGGTGCGCTCAACGCGATACCCGATCGGCAACAGTTAATAGCATTTATTGCGGAACATTCTGCGCTGGAGGTGGAAGAAAAAAAATAATATCTCCTTATTTATATATCACTTTTATCAGGGGTGGCGGTATCTGGAATATTTTTACGTCGGATAGGCGCCCAGCGTTTTATAACGGAAAAGAGAGCGCAGATGTGATGGCGTACTTATAGTAGGATAAAAAATGAAGATAAATATGTTGTTCAGTAATAAAAATTATTGCTGTGCTTCCGGGTATTTGCTTTTTTTCTTCGGTGCCTGGTCGCTATGGTGGTCATTTTATGCCATCTGGTTAAAAACAAAAATTGGCCTAACGGGAACAGAGCTGGGATTGCTCTATTCGGTAAACCAGTTTTTCAGCATGCTATTTATGATTGGCTATGGCATTATTCAGGATAAACTAGGAATTAAAAAAACGTTGATCTGGTTAATGAGTATTGTCCTAGTGCTCAGTGGTCCATTTCTTATCTATGTTTATGAACCGCTTCTTATTGCTAACTTTAAGCTGGGTATGTTCCTAGGTGCCATATTTTTTGGCCTAGGTTTTCTGGCGGGTTGCGGGCTGGTGGAAAGCTTTGTTGAAAAATTCAGCCGCATGTTTAATTTTGAGTTTGGCACGGCGCGACTTTGGGGAAGCGTGGGATACGCGGTGGGCACCTTTGTCGGCGGAATCTTTTTCAGCATTAACCCGCACATTAATTTCTGGTGCGTGTCGGTAATGGGGATATGTTTTTTACTGACAAATGTGCTATCTAAAGCGCAGGTTACTCACCGGGAAATACAGCAGGAGAATGCGATTTCAGCCCAGGACTTCATGACCATTTTCAAAGATAAGCAGTTCTGGTTTTTTGTGATTTTCGTTGTTGGTACCTGGTCGTTTTATAACATTTACGACCAGCAGATGTTCCCTGTGTTTTATGCCGGGCTGTTTGATAACCCTGAAATGGGATCGCGCGTCTACGGTTACCTTAATTCACTACAGGTAATACTCGAAGGGGTGGGTATGGCGCTGGTTCCTTTCCTGATTAACCGGATTGGGCCTAAATCGGCGTTGATTCTCGGCGGCATTATCATGGCATGTCGCATATTGGGATCTGCGTTATTTAATGATATCTACTTGATATCTATTATAAAAATGCTGCATGCTATTGAGGTTCCGCTGTTTGTCATTTCTGTCTTTAAATTCAGCATTGCGAATTTTGATAAGCGCTTGTCCTCAACTATCTATTTAGTCGGTTTTAATATTGCAGGCTCGCTGGGGATTATCCTGCTCTCCTTACCGATTGGGCGGCTATTTGATAAACTTGGCTATCATTCCATTTTCTTTATCATTGCCGCCGCGGTTGTGGCGATCATTGTGTTCGGTAGCTTTACACTCAGTAAGAATACTCAGCGACAGGAAGATTCTCAGCCTCTCTACGAGCCATAATTGGGTGTTTACAATATTCTCCAAAATGCCTCAATAAGCGGCTCATGCAGCCGCTTTTTCTGCGCGCAGACGCCCAACTCGAACGGCGTTTTCTCATCGCTGCGCTCTAAAATCATCACGCGGTTGCGCACCGGCTCCGGGCTGTTTTCCAGCACGATTTCGGGAATCAGCGCTACGCCACAACCCAACGCAACCATTGAGACCATCGCTTCATGTCCGCCGACCGTCGCGTAAATCGACGGGTTGCTGATTTTATGGCGGCGGAACCACAGCTCGATGCGGCGGCGCACCGGCCCTTGGTCCGCCATAATAAACGGCACCGTTGACCAGTCGGGTTTGTCTGCCGACACTTGGTTGCGCACTGGGCACGGCAGTGCCGGAGCGATTAGCACCACCGCCAGATTCTCCAACATGGAAAACGCCACTGCGCCGGGCAGCGTTTCAGGTTTACCGGCAATCGCCAGATCGGCCTCGCCGGTAGCTACTTTGTCCATCGCGTCGGCGGCGTCACCGGTGGTGAGCTTAATTTCTACCGACGGATGCTCGGCGCGGAAGCGGTCAAGAATTGGCGGCAGGTGGCTGTAGGCGGCAGTTACCGAGCAGAAGATATGCAGTTCGCCGGACAGTGACGGCCCTTGCTGGTCAATGGTGTGACGCAGCTGCTGATACTGCAATAACGTTTGCTGGGCGAAAATGCGCAACTCTTCACCTGCTTCGGTCAGCGTCACCGTGCGGTTATCGCGTACAAACAGCGGCTGGCCGAGGTCCTCTTCCAATCGTTGGATCTGCCGGGAAAGCGTGGAGGGGCTGACATGCATCGCCCTGGCACTGCGGCCAAAGTGGCGGCTATCCGCCAGATGCAGGAACATTTTCAGATCGCGTAAATCCACAGATGACGCTCCGGTTTTTTACGTTGCAGAAATTGCAATGTGACGTTGTGAATATATCAATTTCCGCAATAAATTTCCTGTTGTAATGTGAGTCTATTCTCGCAAAAGCGAACCGAACAATAAGACACACAACATCACGGAGTACACCATCATGGCTAACTACTTTAATACACTGAACCTGCGCCAGCAGCTGGCCCAACTGGGCAAATGTCGCTTTATGGGCCGCGACGAATTCGCCGACGGCGCAAGCTACCTTCAGGGTAAAAAAGTGGTCATCGTCGGTTGTGGCGCGCAGGGTCTGAACCAGGGCCTGAACATGCGTGACTCTGGTCTGGATATCTCTTACGCCCTGCGTAAAGAAGCGATTGCTGAGAAACGTGCTTCTTGGCGTAAAGCGACTGAAAACGGCTTCAAAGTTGGGACCTACGAAGATCTGATCCCACAGGCCGACCTGGTGGTTAACCTGACTCCAGACAAACAGCACTCCGACGTTGTGCGTTCCGTACAACCAATGATGAAAGACGGCGCGGCGCTGGGCTATTCCCACGGTTTCAACATCGTTGAAGTGGGCGAGCAGATCCGTAAAGACATCACCGTTGTGATGGTGGCGCCGAAGTGCCCAGGCACCGAAGTACGTGAAGAGTACAAACGTGGTTTCGGTGTTCCGACGCTGATCGCTGTTCACCCGGAAAACGATCCAAAAGGCGAAGGCATGGCGATTGCTAAAGCCTGGGCTGCAGCAACCGGCGGTCACCGCGCGGGCGTTCTGGAGTCTTCCTTCGTGGCAGAAGTGAAATCTGACCTGATGGGTGAGCAGACTATCCTGTGCGGTATGCTGCAGGCCGGTTCTCTGCTGTGCTTCGATAAGCTGGTGGAAGAAGGCACCGATCCGGCATATGCAGAAAAACTGATTCAGTTCGGTTGGGAAACCATCACTGAAGCGCTGAAGCAGGGCGGCATTACCCTGATGATGGATCGCCTGTCTAACCCGGCAAAACTGCGTGCTTACGCGCTGTCCGAACAGCTGAAAGAAATCATGGCGCCGTTGTTCCAGAAACACATGGACGACATCATCTCCGGTGAATTCTCCTCCGGCATGATGGCTGACTGGGCCAATGACGATAAGAAACTGCTGACTTGGCGTGAAGAGACCGGCAAAACCGCATTCGAAACCGCTGCCCAGTTCGACGGCAAAATCGGTGAGCAGGAGTACTTCGATAAAGGCGTGCTGATGATTGCGATGGTGAAAGCGGGCGTTGAGCTGGCGTTCGAAACCATGGTGGATTCCGGCATCATCGAAGAGTCGGCTTACTACGAATCACTGCACGAGCTGCCGCTGATTGCGAACACCATCGCCCGTAAGCGTCTGTACGAAATGAACGTAGTTATCTCTGATACCGCAGAATACGGTAACTACCTGTTCTCTTACGCTTGTGTACCGCTGCTGAAAACGTTCATGACTGAAATTCAGCCGGGTGACCTGGGCAAAGCGATTGCCGAAGGTGCGGTAGACAACGCCCAGCTGCGCGATGTGAACGAAGCCGTTCGCGGCCACGCTATCGAGCAGGTAGGTAAGAAACTGCGCGGTTACATGACTGACATGAAACGCATCGCTGTCGCTGGCTAATAAAACCTCGTTATCATCCGGCCCGGTCAGCGCCTCGCTACCGGGCCGTTTTTTTATCCACGTCGCAGAGCCACCACCGAATCGGACACCTCATCCTGTTGCCCTTCAGGCCCGGTCATCACGCGTGAAAACTCCCCACAGAATTGCACCTCCCAGCCTTGCGGCAGAGGCATCAGTGGGGCCAGCACCTCGGCGGCAGGAATAAATGGATGACGGTGCTTAGACCAGCTCGGCACTTTGGCATGCGAGGTGATAAGCAACAGCCCTCCCGGGAGGAGATGATTAAAGGCGGTACGGAAGATCCGGGCTCTGTCGAAATCCAGCGGCGACTCGAGGAAGGAGGCGACAATCAAATTAAACTCCCCCTGTGGGAAACCCTGGGTCAGGTCACATTGCGTAAAGGTGATGCTTTCGCGCACGCCGGAGCGCTCGGCGTTGGCCGCCGCGTACTCAATCGCACGGTTTGAGAGATCGGCCGCTGTCACCCGCCAACCCTGGTTTGCCAGCCATACCGAATCATCTCCCCGGCCACAGCCGAGTTCCAGCGCGTGCCCCGGCGTTAATCCTTCGCTAAAGCGCACCAGCATTTTCCCCGGTATCCCGTTTGAGATGGGAGACATGGCATCGTAATGGGATTCCCAGAATGTTTCTGCGGTCTGTTGTTCGTCGTGCATAGCAACCTCATGGTTCACGATAAATTTCATGTAATATTCAAAGTAACATAAGATTGAATTTGATCAATGGATTGAGCAAAAAATATAAATACATTTAATTATCATCATGTTGTGAGTTTTTTTATTGAATTTCATTTTCGGGTATTGCTCCATATTACGTTTATGTAATATCGTAAATTACATGAAAACAAATAACTCATTCTCAGCCACGCTACACATCCTGCTTCATCTGCAGCAGATGGATAAACCCCTGACGTCGGAACAGATGGCCGCTTTTATCGAGGGCAATCCAGCATTTATCCGCAAACTGCTCGCCGGGCTGCGGGAAAAGAACATCGTCTGCTCCACTAAGGGGCATCACGGGGGCTGGCGGCTTGGCCGGCCGGTCGAAGAGATTACGCTTTACGATATCTATCAGGCGTTAGGTGAACCGGCGCTGTTTGCGTTGGGCAACCGCAGTGAAAACCCGCAGTGCCTGGTGGAGCAGGGGGTTAACCGGGTGATGTCAGCGACGCTTGCCGATGCGCAAACGCTGATCCTCGATCGCTTTAAAAGCCTGACGTTACGCGATATCGGCAGCGAATTTATCAGTTACTTCAATGACAAAGGCCACGAATAATGATTGCTACCTTAACGACTTGCCTGATGATTGCCATGGCAGCCAGCAGTATTTCGATGACGGTGACGCAAACGGAATTGTTTGCCGCGTTTCGCGAGTGGACGACGAAAAAGAATGCGCTGATGGGGCATTTGTTCCAGTGCTTCTACTGCCTGAGTCACTGGGTGGTTTTTGGTGGGATGGCGGTCTATCGCCCGGCGCTGCTGAACAGCGGCTTTGTGGTGATTGACTGGGTGATGACGGCGTTTATCACTATTACTATCACTACGCTGATTAATGGCCTGATGTTTAAGGTTTTCCAAGCGGCCATCAGCACGCACGTGATGAAACATAATGCCCAGCAGACATTGCAGGCGCATAAATAAAAAACCTCGGGCGGCGCTACGCCTGCCCTGTAGGCCGGATAAGGCTTAGCCGCCATCCGGCAAAAAAGCCCGACGCATTCAAGCATCGGGCTTTTTTATTAGTTACGGTACAACACTTTAATGATGTGGTAACCGAACTGGGTGTGCAGTGGGCCGGTTGGCTCCAGCACCGGGCAGGAGAAGACCACTTTATCAAACGCCGGAACCATCTGGCCCTGACGGAATTCACCGAGGTGACCGCCTTTTTTACCCGATGGACAGGTGGAGTGTTTCTTCGCCAGTTTTTCGAAATCGGCGCCGTTTTTGATTTGCTCCAGAAGATCCAATGCCAGTTGTTCTTCTTTTACAAGGATATGCAGTGCTGCTGCTGTTTTAGCCATGATTTTTTGCCTTCAAAGAGGGAGATGTCAGGCTGGCGATTTTAGCACGGCTTATCGGCGATACAGCACTTTGATGATGTGGTAGCCATATTTGGTTTTCACCGGCCCGAAGGGCTTGAGCAGCGGGCAGCTAAACACGGCGGCATCAAACGGCCCGACCATCATGCCCTGTTTAAACTCACCTAAATCCCCGCCGTTACGCCCAGAAGGGCAGCGCGAATAGCGTTTTGCCAAGTGATCGAAGCTGATGCCGCGCTCCAGCTTGCTCATGATCTCAAGGGCCAGTTTCTCTTCTTTTACCAGGATATGCAGGGCTGCCGCGCTCTTCGCCATGGGCTTACTCTCTCAAAGGATTTCTACCCAACACTTTACCATTTGCCGGGTAAATCTCAGCCTGACTTTCTGCTACAATCCACCTCCCCGTGTTTATAGATTGAGCAATACGTCATGCGTTTGAACCCCGGACAACAACAAGCCGTCGAATTCGTCACCGGACCCTGCCTGGTGTTGGCGGGAGCTGGATCCGGTAAGACCCGTGTTATCACCAATAAAATTGCGCACCTGATCCACGTATGTGGTTATCAGGCACGGCATATTGCGGCGGTTACCTTTACCAATAAGGCTGCGCGCGAGATGAAAGAGCGTGTCGCGCAAACATTGGGGCGAAAAGAAGCACGCGGGTTGATGATCTCCACCTTCCATACGCTGGGGCTGGATATCATCAAGCGTGAATACGCCGCGCTGGGCATGAAATCCAACTTCTCTTTGTTTGATGATACCGACCAAACGGCTCTGCTTAAAGACCTGACCGAAGGGCTTATCGAAGACGATAAGGTGTTATTCCAACAGCTGATCTCGACGATCTCGAATTGGAAAAACGATCTGATGACGCCATCACAGGCGGCGGCCAGCGCGAAAGGCGAGCGAGACCGTATTTTTTCCCACTGTTATGGTCTGTACGATGCGCATATGAAAGCCTGCAACGTGCTGGACTTTGATGACCTGATCCTGCTGCCAACCCTGCTACTGCAGCGCAATGAAGAAGTGCGCGAGCGCTGGCAGAACAAAATCCGTTACCTGCTGGTGGATGAATACCAGGACACCAACACCAGCCAGTATATGTTGGTGAAGCTTCTGGTGGGCAGTCGCGCGCGGTTTACCGTGGTCGGTGATGACGATCAGTCGATTTACTCGTGGCGCGGTGCGCGGCCGCAAAACCTGGTGCTGCTGAGCAAAGATTTCCCGGCGCTGCAGGTGATTAAGTTGGAGCAGAACTACCGTTCATCGGGGCGTATCTTGAAGGCCGCGAACATTCTGATTGCGAATAATCCGCACGTGTTTGAAAAACGTCTGTTTTCCGAGCTGGGCTATGGCGCCGAACTGAAAGTATTGAGCGCTAATAACGAAGAGCATGAGGCGGAACGTGTGACCGGCGAGCTTATCGCTCACCACTTCATCAATAAGACGGAGTATAAGGACTACGCGATCCTCTATCGCGGCAACCACCAGTCGCGGGTGTTTGAAAAATTCCTCATGCAAAACCGTATCCCATACAAAATTTCTGGCGGCACCTCATTTTTCTCCCGTCCGGAGATTAAAGATCTGTTGGCATACCTGCGCGTGCTGAGCAACCCGGATGATGACAGCGCATTTTTGCGTATCGTCAACACACCAAAACGTGAGATTGGGTCGGCGACGCTGCAAAAGCTCGGTGAGTGGGCAACGACCCGCAATAAGAGCCTGTTCGCTGCCAGCTTTGATATGGGGCTAACTCAGACGCTTACTGGCCGCGGCTACGAGTCGTTGACCCGTTTCACCCACTGGTTGGGCGAGATCCAACGTTTGGCTGAGCGTGAACCGATTGCCGCTGTTCGCGACCTGATCCACGGTATTGACTACGAATCTTGGCTGTTTGAAACCTCGCCTAGCCCGAAGGCAGCTGAAATGCGGATGAAAAACGTCAATATGTTATTTGGTTGGATGACGGAAATGCTCGAGGGCAGTGAGCTTGAAGAGCCGATGACGCTCACCCAGGTCGTCACCCGCTTTACGCTGCGTGACATGATGGAACGTGGTGAAAGTGAGGAGGATATGGATCAGGTGCAGCTCATGACCTTGCATGCCTCTAAAGGATTGGAATTCCCGTACGTCTTCCTTGTTGGGATGGAAGAGGGGCTCCTGCCGCATCAGAGCAGTATTGATGAAGATAACGTCGATGAAGAGCGCCGCCTAGCCTATGTTGGGATCACCCGTGCGCAAAAGGAACTTATCTTTACGCTGTGCAAAGAACGTCGCCAGTATGGTGAGTTGGTTCGCCCTGAGCCAAGCCGTTTCCTGTTGGAATTACCGCAGGATGACGTTAACTGGGAGCAGGAGCGTAAAGTTGTCAGCCCTGAAGAGCGGATGCATAAAGGGCAGGCAAATATCGCCAATATTCGTGCGATGATGGCGGCGAAAAAAGCCAAGCAGTAGGCCGGCGCCATCCGGCAAAACTCAACCCTTAGCGCACTTCCAAAGGCCAGTGGACATAGCTCTGCCACTGGCTTTCTTGCAAGATTGTCTCTTTACCCAATGGATGATGTTCAAGCCATCCTTCCGGCAGCGTGAGCGTCAGGCTTTCCTCTTTGACCTGCAATTTCATCTGAGGGACCAGATCGTCGCGGCGACGGCTGGCGAAAATAATCGCCAAACGCAGCAAACGGCAAAGATGCTCGGCGGCACGCGGAGGCACCGCATTTTGCTGATGCAATGAAGAGAGGTCGACCGGGTTGGTCTGATTTAATAGCAGGGTCGCTAACAGCTTCTTTTGCGCCGGGGTAAAGCCCGGCAGATCGAGATTACGTACCAGATAGGCTGCATGCTGTGGGGCTTGCTTAAAATCAACGCTGAGGCCGATTTCATGCAATGCACAGGCGCTAAGCAACAGTTCGCGGCTTAAAGGCTCCAGATCCCAAGAATTACCGACCTGATCGACGAAACTGGCGGCTAATTGGGCAACGCGACCAGCTTGCTCGGTATCGACCATAAAGCGGCGCTGAATATTACGCAATGTGCGGCTGCGAATGTCTTCATCTACCGCCAAATGCAGCATGCCATAGACCAACCCTTCACGCAGTGCGCCGCCTGCCAGCGTCATGCATTGGATATCCAGTTCAGTGAAGATGGCGATCAGGATCGCCAGACCACTTGGGAAGACCAGCGCGCGTTCTAGCGTCAGCCCTTCAATTTCTAACTCTTCCAGACGTCCGCATTGGATAGCGCGCTGTTTAAGCTGTTGAAGCTTGGCGAGGGTAATGCGTTCATCCATCCCCTGCGCCATCATGATTTCCTGCAGCGCCTGAACCGTTCCTGAAGCGCCGACACACACTTTCCACCCATGCTGACGCAGTTCGTCGGCAACCGGTTTGAGTACTTCACGTGCGGCACGTTCGGCTTCGTCGAAATGTTCCTGCGCGAGGTTACGATCGGTAAAGTAGCGCTCAAGCCAAGTGACGCAGCCCATCGAAAGACTGAACAGCGAGGTCGTTTGTGCACCGGTGCCGGTTACCAGCTCGGTGCTTGCGCCGCCGATATCAACCACTAAACGGCGATCGTCGCCGCCGGTAGTGTGTGCGACACCTTGATAAATCAGGCGCGCTTCTTCTTCGCCGCGGATAACCTGCACCGGGCAGCCGAGGATTTCTTGGGCTTTGGCGATAAAAACATCGGCATTGACGGCAAGACGCAGCGTGGCGGTTGCGACGATACGAATTTGAGTAGGGGGGATATCCTGCAAACGTTCGGCGAACAGGCGCAGGCATTGCCACCCACGCTCCATGGCTTCCGTGGACAGCATATTGTCACGGTTAAGCCCGCCTGCCAGACGCACTTTGCGTTTAATCCGCGTCAGCGTCTGGATACTTCCCGCCACCTCGCGAACCAGCAGCATATGAAAACTATTAGAACCGAGATCAATAGCTGCATAGAGCGAGGTGGAAGTGAGCATAACTTATTTAACCTGAACGACGACGGTTACGTGGCGCACCAGAACGGCGTGGGCCATTGCCCTGACGAACGCGCGTCAGACGTAATGGTTTTGGCAGTTCAGTTAACAACGCATCCGGATTGTACTTACTGACCGGGATGGAGTGACCGGTGTAGGTTTCAATCGCTGGCAGGTTCAGGGCGTACTCTTCACAGGCAAGGCTGATAGAGTGGCCGCTGGCGCCCGCGCGACCGGTACGGCCGATGCGGTGAACGTAATCTTCGCAGTCGTCCGGCAGGTCGTAGTTAAAGACGTGCGTCACGGCTGGGATATGCAGACCACGGGCAGCAACGTCGGTTGCGACGAGGATATCGATTTCACCGTTGGTGAAATCTTCCAGAATACGCAGGCGTTTCTTCTGCGCCACATCACCGGTCAACAAACCTACGCGATGACCATCGGCAGCCAGGTGGCCCCAGATGTCTTCACAGCGATGTTTGGTGTTGGCGAAGATGATTGCACGATCTGGCCACTCTTCTTCGATAAGCGTTTGCAGCAAACGCATTTTCTCTTCGTTAGAAGGGTAGAACAGCTCTTCTTTAATACGGTGGCCGGTTTTCTGCTCTGGCTCGACTTCCACGTATTCAGCGTTGTTCATTTGCTCGAACGCCAGCTCGCGGACGCGATAGGACAGCGTTGCCGAGAACAGCATGTTCAGACGCTGGTTGGTTGGTGGCATACGACGGAACAGCCAGCGGATATCTTTGATAAAGCCCAGATCGTACATGCGATCGGCTTCATCCAGCACCACCACCTGAATTGCGCCCAGGTTGATGTGGTTCTGTTTTGCATAATCAATAAGACGGCCAGTGGTGCCGATCAGAATATCGACGCCGCTCTCCAGCACTTTCAGCTGTTTGTCATAGCCGTCACCGCCATAAGCCAGGCCCAGTTTCAGACCGGTCGCTTGAGCCAGCGGCTCTGCGTCGGCGTGAATTTGTACTGCCAGCTCACGGGTTGGCGCCATAATTAAGGCGCGCGGTTGGTTCACCTGGCGGTCTGCACTCGCTGGGTGAGAAAGAAGATAATGAAACGTTGACGTCAGGAACGCCATCGTTTTCCCGGTACCGGTTTGCGCCTGTCCCGCGACATCACGTCCAGCAAGCGTCAGCGGCAAAGCCAGCGCCTGAATGGGCGTGCAATTATAAAACCCTTTGGTTTCAAGGGCTTCAACCACTTTCGGGTGCAGGGCGAAGTCGGAAAACTTCTGTTCTGTTAAATGTGTTTTGCTCATAGTGTGGTAGAATATCAGCTTACTATTGCATTAAGAAAGCGTATCCGGTGAAATAACGTCAACCTTTGTTGGCGAAGTCAACATCAACACCTCGTTGGTTAATGCTACACCAACACACCAGGCTTATTCCTGTGGAGTTAAATATGAGCGATAAAATTATTCACCTGACTGACGACAGTTTTGACACGGACGTACTCAAAGCTGACGGGCTGACACTCGTCGATTTCTGGGCAGAGTGGTGTGGTCCGTGCAAAATGATCGCCCCGATTCTGGATGAAATCGCCGAGGAGTATCAGGGTAAACTGACCGTTGCTAAACTGAACATCGATCAGAACCCAGGCACGGCTCCTAAGTATGGCATCCGCGGTATCCCTACGCTGCTGCTGTTCAAAAACGGCGAAGTTGCAGCAACCAAAGTTGGCGCGCTGTCTAAAGGCCAACTGAAAGAGTTCCTCGACGCTAACTTGGCGTAAGAAATTCGGTTTGGACGTTCAGTGTTCTTAAATTAAGCAGAACTCTGGACGTCCGGCTTCAGTCGTGCTAACTTAATTTTGACTTCGTTTTAAACATACCTTGTTTGAATCTTGTTTATCCAAACCTCCCGTTGTGTGTATGGCGTCAGAGGTGGAAAAATTCCAGGCTTATTACTCTTTCCGTCTTGTCGTTTCAGTTCTGCGTACTCTCCTGTGACCAGACAGCGAACAGACATGAGTGATGGCCGTAAACAGGCATGGATGACCCTGCCATACCATTCACAACATTAAGTTCGAGATTTCCCCCAAGTTTAAGAACTCACACCATTATGAATCTTACCGAATTAAAGAATACGCCGGTTTCTGAGCTGATTACTCTCGGCGAAAATATGGGTCTGGAAAACCAGGCACGTATGCGCAAGCAGGACATCATTTTTGCCATCCTGAAGCAGCACGCAAAGAGTGGCGAAGATATCTTTGGTGACGGTGTACTGGAGATACTACAGGATGGATTTGGTTTCCTCCGTTCTGGAGACAGCTCCTACCTCGCCGGTCCTGATGATATCTACGTTTCCCCTAGCCAAATCCGCCGTTTCAACCTCCGCACTGGTGACACCATTTCGGGTAAGATCCGTCCGCCGAAAGAGGGTGAGCGTTACTTTGCGCTGTTGAAAGTTAACGAAGTTAACTACGACAAGCCGGAAAACTCGCGCAACAAGATCCTGTTTGAGAACTTAACCCCGCTGCACGCAAACTCTCGTCTGCGTATGGAGCGTGGTAATGGTTCTACCGAAGATTTAACTGCTCGCGTACTGGATCTGGCCTCGCCGATCGGTCGCGGTCAGCGTGGTCTGATTGTGGCACCGCCGAAAGCCGGTAAAACCATGCTGCTGCAGAACATCGCGCAGAGCATTGCCTACAATCACCCAGACTGCGTACTGATGGTTCTGCTGATTGACGAACGTCCGGAAGAAGTGACCGAGATGCAGCGTCTGGTGAAAGGTGAAGTGATTGCTTCCACCTTTGACGAACCGGCATCCCGTCACGTGCAGGTCGCTGAAATGGTTATCGAGAAAGCGAAACGTCTGGTTGAACACAAGAAAGACGTTATCATCCTGCTCGACTCCATCACCCGTCTGGCTCGCGCCTACAACACCGTGGTCCCTGCATCCGGTAAAGTACTGACCGGTGGTGTTGACGCTAACGCCCTGCACCGTCCGAAGCGTTTCTTCGGTGCGGCACGTAACGTAGAAGAGGGCGGCAGCCTGACCATTATTGCCACCGCGTTGGTTGATACCGGCTCTAAAATGGATGAAGTTATCTATGAAGAGTTTAAAGGTACCGGCAACATGGAACTGCACCTTTCTCGTAAGATTGCTGAAAAACGCGTCTTCCCGGCTATCGATTACAACCGTTCCGGTACCCGTAAAGAAGAGCTGCTCACCACGCAAGAAGAGCTGCAGAAAATGTGGATCCTGCGCAAAATCATCCATCCAATGGGTGAGATCGACGCGATGGAATTCCTCATCAATAAGCTGGCAATGACCAAAACTAACGACGATTTCTTCGACATGATGAAACGCTCGTAAAAGCAGTTTTTTGCCGACAAACGCCACACTTTTGTGTGGCGTTTTTGTTTTTAGGAGTTTAGGCGATACGGCTGAGCATTTTTTTCACGGACAATTAGGGTTTACGGCTACAATAATAGTTAGTTTGTAAAATCGGTTATAAATCATGCGAGTTTCCCTAATAATCATCAGCCTTCCTCTTCTGATGAGCCGCTATCGTGGGTATACTTTCGCTATTAATATTCGCAGCGAGTATAAATTGTGAGTTTACTGACCGTCGGTACTGATCTGATCAGTATTTTTTTATTCACTACCGTATTCCTTTTTTTCGCCCGTAAAGCGGCAAAAAAGGTCGGTTTGGTGGATAGACCTAATTACCGTAAACGTCACCAGGGACTTATTCCACTAGTCGGTGGTATCTCGGTTTACGCCGGGATCTGCTTAACTTTTGCGATTGCAGATTACTACATCCCTCACGCCTTCTTGTACCTCGCCTGTGCCGGCGTTCTGGTCTTGGTTGGTGCACTTGACGACCGCTATGACATCAGTGTGAAAATCCGCGCAACTATTCAGGCGCTGATTGGCATCGTGATGATGACGGCAGGCAATCTGTATCTACGTAGCCTGGGCTATATTTTCGGTTCATGGGAGCTGGTACTTGGTCCGTTTGGCTTCTTCCTCACTCTATTTGCCGTTTGGGCGGTGATTAACGCCTTCAATATGGTTGATGGTATCGATGGCCTTCTCGGGGGGTTATCGAGCGTCAGCTTTGGCGCAATTGGTCTCATTCTGTGGTTTGATGGGCAGACCAGCCTTGCCATGTGGTGTTTTGCGATGATTGCCGCGATTTTACCGTACATCATGCTGAACCTCGGCGTGTTGGGACGTCGCTATAAAGTCTTTATGGGCGATGCGGGCAGTACGCTAATTGGCTTTACGGTTATCTGGATCCTGCTGGAAACCACGCAAGGAACACACCACCCGATAAGCCCGGTCACGGCGCTGTGGATCGTCGCTATTCCTTTGATGGATATGGTGGCCATCATGTATCGCCGTCTACGTAAGGGCATGAGCCCGTTCTCAGCAGACCGCCAGCATATTCACCATCTGATCATGCGTGCGGGTTTTACTTCTCGTCAGGCGCTGGTACTGATTACCGTTGCTGCTGCGCTGCTCGCCGGAATTGGTGTGGCGGCAGAGTATGCGCGCGTCGTGCCTGAATGGGTCATGTTACTGCTGTTCTTTGTGGCTTTTGGCCTCTATGGCTACTGCATCAAACGCGCCTGGAAAGTAGCGCGCTTTATTAAACGCATGAAGCGCAGAATGCGTCGAAACAACGGCAACAATCCAAAATTAACCAAGTGAAACTGGGGTAGTAATGACACAACCATTACCGGAAGCACAGTTAGCCAGCGCCGAGAATGAACTGGATATTCGAGGCCTGTTTCGCGCGTTGTGGTCGGGAAAACACTGGATTATCGGCTTTGCGGTGCTGTTTGCCGCCGTGGTGCTGATTTATACTTTTTTTGCCCGGCAGGAGTGGAGCACGACGGCGATAACTGACCGGCCGACCGTGAATATGCTCGGCGGTTACTATTCGCAGCAGCAGTTTCTGCGCAACCTTGATGTGAAGGTCAACCCAACCGAAGCCACGCCGCCTTTGGTGATGGATGAAGTGTATAAAGAGTTCGTTATGCAACTCGCTTCCTGGGACACCCGTCGTGATTTCTGGTCGCAAACGGACTACTACAAACAGCGGATGGTGGGGAACTCCCGCGCCGATGCCGCGCTGTTAGATGACTTGATTAACGATATTCAATTTATCCCCGGTGATGCGGCGAAAAGCGTGAGCGACAGCGTGAAGCTAAGCGCAGAAACGGCGCAGGACGCTAATAACCTGTTACGCCAGTATGTGGCGTTTGCCAGCCAGCGCGCCGCTGGGCATCTGAACGATGAACTGAAAGGGGCATGGGCTGCGCGGACCATTCAGGTTAAAGCGCAGGTGAAGCGTCAGGAAGAAGTCGCGCAGGTGATTTTCAACCGCCGCCTGCACAGCATCGAAGCGGCGCTGAAAATCGCGCAACAGCACAATATCAACCGCAGTGAGACGGACATTCCGGCAGATGAGTTACCAGACTCTGAACTCTCATTGTTGGGCCGCCCTATGTTGCAAGCTCGTTTGGAAAACCTGCAGGCGGTAGGACCGGCGTTTGACCTTGATTACGATCAGGGGAAGGCTATGCTAACGACCCTTAATGTAGGGCCAACGCTATCTGCAAGTTTTCAGACATATCGGTATTTGCGGACACCTGAAGAACCGGTAAAACGCACTAGCCCACGGCGCGTTTTCCTGATGGTTATGTGGGGCATTGTCGGGGCATTGGTGGGTGCTGGAGTGGCATTATCGCGTCGTCGCTCGTCGTAAAACACCATCAATGATATAGGGCGATTGCCCTGTTTCAGCTATAGAAGAGAATTGATGTGAAAGTACTCACTGTATTTGGCACGCGACCAGAAGCTATCAAAATGGCCCCTCTGGTTCATGCACTAGAAAAGGACCCTCATTTTGAGGCGAAAGTCTGTGTCACCGCACAGCATAGGGAAATGCTTGATCAGGTGCTAAACCTCTTCTCCATCGTTCCGGACTATGATCTTAACATTATGAGTCCAGGACAGGGTTTAACCGAAATAACCTGCCGCATTTTGCAGGGGCTAAAACCTGTTCTGGAGTCCTTCAAGCCAGACGTTGTGTTGGTGCATGGCGATACCACGACGACGACTGCGGCAAGCCTTGCAGCTTTCTACCAGCGTATTCCTGTGGGCCACGTTGAAGCGGGTCTGCGTACCGGTGATATCTATTCGCCGTGGCCAGAAGAAGCCAACCGTACGCTAACTGGGCACCTAGCAACCTACCACTTCGCGCCAACCGAAAACTCGCGGCAGAACCTGCTGCGGGAGAATCTGTCGGATAAACATATTTTTGTCACCGGCAATACGGTTATTGATGCCCTGTATTGGGTACGTGACCGGGTCATGAATGACGAAGCGCTGCGCGCTGATTTGTCGTCTCGCTATCCGTTCCTCGATAACGGTAAGAAAATGATCTTAGTGACGGGGCATCGTCGCGAAAGCTTTGGTCAGGGCTTTGAACACATTTGCCATGCGCTGGCGGAAATTGCTTCTAACAACCCGGACGTGCAGATTGTCTACCCGGTGCACCTGAACCCAAATGTGCGGGAGCCGGTTAATCGCATTCTTGATCATGTTGAAAATGTGATCCTTGTCGACCCGCAGGATTACCTACCGTTCTTCTGGTTGATGAACCACGCATGGCTGATTCTGACCGACTCAGGCGGAATTCAGGAAGAAGCGCCATCGCTCGGCAAACCGGTACTGGTTATGCGTGAAACCACTGAGCGCCCGGAAGCTATCGATGCAGGCACGGTTCGCCTCGTCGGAACGGACAGCCAACGCATTGTGGATGAAGTGACGCGTCTGCTGCGTGATGAAGATGAATACCAAAAAATGAGCCGGGCCCATAACCCATACGGGGATGGTCACGCGTGTGAACGTATTTTATTAGCATTAAAAAGTAATCAGGTAACGCTATGAGTTTTTCTACCCTCTCGGTGATCGGTCTGGGCTATATCGGCCTTCCGACTGCGGCTGCATTTGCCTCACGGCAGAAGACGGTCGTGGGTGTCGATATCAACCAACACACAGTGGATACTATCAACCGCGGTGAAATTCATATTGTCGAACCCGATCTCGACAGGGTCGTGAAAACGGCGGTGGCTGGTGGGTTCCTGCGCGCCACCACCACGCCGGAAGTGGCGGACGCTTATCTGATTGCCGTACCGACGCCGTTTAAGGGCGAGCATGAACCCGATATGGTTTACGTTGAAGCAGCGGCGCGTTCTATTGCGCCTGTGCTGAAGAAAGGGGCGCTGGTTATCCTCGAGTCGACCTCTCCGGTGGGCGCAACTGAGCAAATGGCCGCATGGTTCGCCGAGATGCGTCCTGATCTGACATTCCCACAGCAGGTGGGTGAGCAAGCGGACGTCAATGTTGCCTACTGCCCGGAGCGCGTGCTGCCGGGGCAAGTTATGGTTGAACTGATCAGGAACGACCGCGTGATTGGCGGTATGACCCCGACCTGTTCTGCGCGAGCGAGCGAACTGTACAAAATTTTCCTTGAAGGTGAATGCGTGATAACCAACGCGCGCACCGCCGAGATGTGCAAGCTCACTGAAAACAGTTTTCGCGATGTCAACATCGCCTTTGCCAACGAGCTGTCACTGATCTGCGCCGAGCGGGAGATTAACGTCTGGGAGCTGATTCGTCTGGCGAATCGCCACCCACGCGTCAATATCTTGCAGCCAGGCCCGGGCGTAGGCGGTCACTGTATCGCTGTCGATCCGTGGTTTATCGTGGCGCAGAACCCGCAGCAGTCGCGTCTTATCCGCACCGCTCGCGAAGTGAACGACCATAAACCGTTCTGGGTTATCGACAGGGTGAAAGCCCAGGTCGCCGACTGCCTAGCCGCCAGCAATAAACGTGCGACCGAGTTGAAAATCGCCTGCTTCGGCTTGGCATTTAAACCGAATATTGATGACCTACGCGAAAGCCCAGCGATGGAAATCGCGGAGCTGATTGCTCAGTGGCATAGCGGTGAAACGTTGGTGGTTGAGCCAAACATTCATCAACTGCCGAAGAAACTCGACGGCCTGTGTTCACTGGTGTCAGTGGAAGCCGCGCTGGAACAAGCGGATGTGATTGTCATGCTGGTCGATCATAGCCAGTTTAAAGCCATCAGCGGCGAAGTTATTGCTCAGCAGTATGTGGTAGATACAAAAGGAGTCTGGCGTTGAAACGTATTTTGGTTACCGGTGGTGCGGGCTTTATCGGTTCGGCCGTGGTTCGTCACATTATTACCCAAACGCCGGACAGCGTGGTCGTGGTTGATAAGCTCACCTATGCGGGCAATCTGACTTCACTGGCGCCTGTGGCACACGATGTGCGTTTTGCCTTTGAACAGGTTGATATTTGCGACCGCGCTGAGCTGGATCGCGTATTTGCCCAGTATCGCCCTGACGTGGTGATGCATTTGGCGGCAGAAAGTCATGTCGATCGTTCCATCGACGGACCTGCGGCGTTTATCGAAACCAATATTGTGGGCACCTACACGCTACTGGAGGCCACTCGCGCCTACTGGTCTGCGCTTGAAGAGAGTGCCAAAGCGGCGTTCCGCTTCCACCATATTTCAACCGATGAAGTGTACGGCGATCTGCACTCTCTGGATGATTTCTTTACCGAAACCACGCCGTACGCGCCAAGCAGCCCTTATTCCGCGTCCAAAGCCAGCAGCGACCACCTGGTCCGCGCGTGGCTGCGTACCTACGGGCTGCCGACGCTCATCACCAACTGCTCGAATAACTACGGTCCCTATCACTTCCCGGAAAAATTGATCCCGCTGACGATTCTCAACGCGTTGGTGGGTAAACCGCTGCCGGTGTACGGCAACGGGCAGCAAATCCGCGATTGGCTGTATGTTGACGATCACGCCCGTGCGCTGTATCTCGTGGCGACAGAAGGCGCGGTTGGGGAGACTTACAACATCGGCGGTCATAACGAACGTAAGAATCTCGATGTGGTGGAGACGATCTGCTCCCTGCTGGAAGAACTGGTTCCGCAAAAGCCGGCAGGGCTTGCGCACTATCATGATCTGATCACCTTTGTCGCCGATCGTCCCGGCCACGACTTACGCTACGCAATTGATGCGGCGAAAATCGCCCGTGACCTGGGATGGACGCCGGCAGAAACCTTTGAAAGCGGCATGCGTAAAACGGTGCAGTGGTACCTAGCCAACGAAAGCTGGTGGAAACAGGTGCAGGATGGCAGCTATCAGGGTGAACGTCTGGGTCTGAAAGGCTGATCCCCCTGAGGAGGAAAAGCATGAAAGGTATTATTCTTGCTGGCGGCTCTGGTACTCGTCTGCATCCAATCACCCGTGGTGTGTCAAAACAGCTGCTACCTATTTACGATAAACCGATGATCTATTACCCGCTGTCGGTACTGATGCTCGCGGGGATCAATGAGATTCTGATTATCACCACTCCGGAAGACAAAAGCAGCTTCCAGCGGCTTCTGGGTGACGGCAGCGAGTTTGGCATCTCGCTGCAGTATGCGGTGCAGCCAAGCCCTGATGGGTTGGCGCAGGCATTTATCATCGGTGAAACATTCCTGAATGGCGAGCCTTCGTGCTTAGTGCTGGGGGATAACATCTTCTTCGGCCAAGGCTTTAGCCCAAAACTGCGTCACGTTGCGTCACGTGCAGAAGGCGCTACGGTGTTTGGTTACCAGGTCATGGATCCGGAGCGCTTCGGCGTGGTGGAATTTGACGATAACTTTCATGCATTGTCGCTGGAAGAGAAACCAAAACATCCGAAATCAAATTGGGCAGTGACCGGGCTTTATTTCTACGATGGCGATGTTGTTGATTACGCCAAGCGCGTGAAGCCTTCGGAGCGTGGTGAGCTGGAGATCACTTCCCTTAACCAAATGTATCTCGATGATGGCAAACTGACCGTTGAACTACTGGGCCGTGGTTTTGCTTGGCTAGACACCGGCACACACGACAGCCTGATTGAAGCGAGTATGTTTGTGCAGACGGTAGAAAAGCGACAGGGCTTTAAAATTGCCTGTCTGGAAGAGATAGCTTGGCGTAATGGTTGGCTGGACGACGAAGGCGTGAAGCGCGCCGCCGCACGGCTCGCCAAAACGGGCTATGGCCAATATCTGCTGGAGCTTCTTCGTGCCCGTCCGCGCCAATATTGAACCCCTGACGTGGGAAAATCAGTTTTTTAACGTCAATAGTGCGATTGTCCGCCTGGCTGACGATGCGCCGCTGCTGACCTCTGAACGGTTGGCTGGCTGGTCGCGAGTGCAGGTTAAAATTGCCGCTCATCAGATGGCGGAGCTTGATGCTCTCCAACAGTTGGGTTTTCAGTTGGTTGAGGGGGAAGTGGATTTAGCGCTCCCAGTGACGCCGGTGGCGATGACCTCCGCTGAAGTTGCGGTAGCATCGGACATTCCCGCGCTGCGTCATTTTGCCGCGCAAGCATTTGCCTTAAGTCGCTTCCGCGCGCCGTGGTATGCCCCTGACGCTAGCGCGCGCTTTTATGCGCAATGGATTGAGAACGCGGTCAAAGGCACTTTTGATAATCAGTGCCTAGTTTTTCGCGATGCAAATCAGGCTATCTGCGCTTTTATTTCCCTACGAGAATTAAACGCCCGTGAAGCGCGCATCGGCCTGCTGGCCGGGCGCGGCTTGGGGGCCGAATTGATGCAGGCGGCGGTGCGCTGGGCGCATACTCGTGGCCTGTCGACGCTACGGGTGGCGACGCAAGCCGGCAATACCGCAGCACTTAAACGCTATATTCACAGCGGGGCTAACGTTGTCAGCACCGCTTATTGGCTATACAGGTGACATCATGATCCCATTTAATGCCCCACCGGTCGTGGGTACAGAGCTCGATTACATGCAATCCGCGATGGGCAGCGGCAAACTCTGCGGCGACGGCGGTTTTACCCGTCGCTGCCAGCAATGGATGGAGCAACGCTTCGGCAGTGCCAAAGTTTTGTTGACGCCTTCTTGCACCGCTTCGCTTGAGATGGCAGCCATTCTGCTGGACATCCAGCCGGGTGATGAAGTGATCATGCCAAGCTACACCTTTGTCTCTACCGCCAACGCCTTTGTCCTGCGCGGGGCGAAAATTGTGTTTGTCGATGTTCATAAAGAGACGATGAATATCGATGAAACGCTGATTGAAGCGGCGATTACCGATAAAACCCGCGCTATCGTGCCGGTGCATTACGCGGGCGTCGCCTGCGAGATGGACACCATCATGGCGTTGGCGAAGAAATATGACCTGTTCGTGGTGGAAGATGCCGCGCAGGGCGTGATGTCGACCTACAAAGGCCGCGCGTTGGGAACTATCGGTCATATCGGTTGCTTTAGCTTCCACGAAACCAAAAATTACACCGCCGGTGGTGAAGGCGGCGCGACGTTGATTAACGACAGGGCGCTGGTTGAGCGTGCCGAAATTATTCGTGAGAAAGGCACTAACCGCAGCCAGTTCTTCCGTGGGCTGGTGGACAAATATACCTGGCGCGATATTGGCTCCAGCTACCTGATGTCCGATCTGCAGGCTGCCTATCTGTGGGCGCAGTTGGAAGCCGCCGAGCGCATTAACAAACAGCGTTTGTCTCTGTGGCAGAGCTACTACGATGCACTGCTGCCGCTGGCAAACGCCGGGCGGATTGACCTGCCGGTGGTTCCAGAAGATTGCGGGCATAACGCGCATATGTTCTACATTAAGCTGCGCGATGTCGAAGACCGCAGCGCGCTGATTAGCTGGCTGAAAGAGGCCGAAATTATGGCCGTATTCCACTATATTCCGCTGCACTCTTGCCCGGCTGGTGAGAAGTTTGGTGAGTTCCGCGGCGAAGATCGTCACACCACGAAAGAAAGTGAGCGTTTACTTCGTCTGCCACTGTTCTACAATTTGTCGACGGTCGATCAGCGTACGGTTATCAATACGCTGCTGAGCTACTTCGCCTGATATGTCGTTGGCTAAAGCTTCGGTGTGGACCGCCGCGTCCACGCTGGTAAAAATTGGCGTTGGACTGCTGGTGGTCAAACTATTAGCGGTCTCCTTTGGCCCTTCGGGCGTCGGCCAGGCGGGGAATTTCCGTCAATTGGTGACGGTGCTCGGCGTTCTGGCTGGTGCGGGCATTTTTAACGGCGTGACGAAGTTCGTTGCTCAGCACCACGATGACCCGGCGCGTTTACGCCAAGTGGTGGGGACGTCATCAGCGATGGTGCTGGGGTTCTCGACGCTGCTGGCGGTGATTTTCCTGTTGGCGGCGGCGCCGATAAGCCAAGGCCTGTTTGGACATACTGATTATCAGGGACTGGTGCGGTTGGTAGCGCTGGTGCAGATGGGAATTGCGTGGGCGAACCTGCTGCTGGCGCTGATGAAAGGCTTCCGCGATGCTGCGGGCAATGCGCTGTCGCTGATTGCTGGTAGTCTGATTGGCGTGGTGGCCTATTACGCCTGCTATCGGCTTGGCGGATATGAAGGCGCACTGCTTGGGCTGGCATTGGTTCCTGCGCTTATCGTTATCCCGGCGGCGGTGATGCTGACCCGGCGTGGCACCATTCCGTGGGGTTATCTCAAACCACAGTGGGATGCACCGCTGGCGGGCCAACTGGGTAAATTCACGCTGATGGCGCTCATTACCTCGATCACCATGCCGGTGGCCTACGTGATGATGCGAAACCTGATGGCAGCGCATTACAGCTGGGATGAAGTGGGGATTTGGCAGGGCGTAAGCAGCATTTCAGATGCCTACCTCCAGTTTATTACCGCCTCGTTTAGCGTTTATCTGCTGCCGACGCTCTCGCGGCTGACGGCGAAGCAGGATATTTCACGTGAAATCGGCCGCTCGCTGAAGTTTGTTTTACCGGCGGTGGCGGCCGCCAGCCTGACCGTCTGGCTGTTGCGCGATTTTGCTATCTGGCTGCTGTTCTCGGCAAAGTTTGTCGCCATGCGCGACCTGTTTGCTTGGCAGCTGGTGGGCGATGTATTGAAAGTAGGTGCTTACGTCTTTGGCTATTTAGTGATTGCTAGGGCGTCACTACGTTTTTATATTCTGGCCGAACTGAGTCAGTTTACGTTGCTAACGGCATTTTCCCACTGGCTGATCCCCGCACATGGTGCGCTGGGAGCGGCACAGGCCTACATGGCAACCTATATTATTTATTTCACGCTGTGCTGCGGCGTATTTTTCATTTGGCGTAAACGGCAATGACCGAACTGATACATATCCTGGGATCGGATATCCCTCATCATAACCAGACGGTGCTTCGGTTTTTTGCCGATGAGCTTGCCGTTGAGCACGCGCACGCCCGTCAGTTTATGGTGGTCAGCAAAGATGAGAGTCTGTCAGCCGCATTCCCGGCGCTGACCATTGACCGCTATGACGATAAATCATCACTGGCAAAAGCCGTTATCGCGAAAGCGAAAGGAAACCGTCAGCAACGTTTCTTCTTCCATGGACAGTTTAATACTGGGATTTGGCTGGCACTACTCAGCGGCGGTCTGAAGCCGTCGCAGATGAGCTGGCATATCTGGGGAGCGGATCTGTATGAAGTCTCACGCGGCCTGAAGTTTCGCCTGTTTTATCCGCTACGCCGTATGGCGCAGGGGCGTGTTGGGCGGGTATTCGCCACCCGTGGTGACCTTAGCTATTTTGCCGCTATGCACCAGCAGGTGCCCGGTGAATTGCTCTATTTCCCTACGCGGATGGACCCGACGTTAAATACACTGGCAACGGCCATGCCGCGCGACGGAAAGCTAACGGTTCTGGTTGGCAACTCAGGCGATCGCAGCAACGAACACGTGGCCGCGTTAAAAGCGGTACATCAGCAGTTCGGTGACACCGTGAACGTGATTGTCCCGATGGGCTATCCGGCTAACAATGATGCTTATATTTCCGAGGTCAGCGAGGCTGCACAGGCGCTGTTTAGTCACGAAAATGTACAGATTTTGCGTGAAAAAATGGCGTTTGATGACTATCTCGCGCTACTGCGTCGCTGCGACCTAGGCTATTTTATTTTCGCCCGCCAGCAGGGGATTGGCACGCTTTGTTTATTGATTCAGGCGGGTATTCCCTGCGTGCTGAATCGGCAGAACCCGTTCTGGCAGGACATGGCCGAGCAGCACATTCCGGTCTTGCTCACTGATGATACGCTAACCGTATCGGTGGTGCGCGAAGCTCAGCGTCAGCTGGCGCTGGTCGATAAAAACGACATCGCCTTCTTCAAACCTAACTATCTGGCGCCATGGCATCGAGCGCTGAAACTGGCGGCGGGAGAGGCGGTATGAGCGAAATGCAATTCACCGGGCTGTTTGCCGTCTGGCTGTTATCGACGCTGTTTATTGGCACGCTGACGTGGTTTGAATTTCGTCGCGTGCGTTTTAACTTCAACGTTTTCTTCTCGCTACTGTTTTTGCTGACCTTCTTCTTCGGCTTCCCGCTGACCTGTACGTTGGTGTTCCGTTTCGGCGTGGGCGTGTCGCCTCCGGATGTGCTGCTACAAACGCTGTTGATTTCGGTCTGCTTCTACGCGGTGTACTACGTGACTTACAAAACGCGGTTACGTTCAGCAAGCGCCAATAGCACGCACCGCCCGTTATTCACCATGAATCGGGTGGAAACGCACATTACCTGGATTTTGCTGATGAGTCTGGCGCTGTTTACGGTCGGTACTTTCTTCCTGCACAACGGTTTTTTGCTGTTTAAGCTGCATTCGTACAGCCAGATTTTCTCGAGTGAAGTTTCCGGGGTCGCGCTTAAACGCTTCTTCTACTTCTTTATTCCGGCGATGCTGGTGGTCTATTTCCTAAAACCGAGCTGGAAGGCGTGGATTGGTTTCCTCATTGCGACCGTTGCTTTTGGCTTGCTGACCTACGCTATCGTTGGCGGGACGCGCGCCAATATTATTATCGCCTTCGCCATCTTCTTATTTATCGGCATTATTCGTGGATGGATTTCGCTGTGGATGTTAGTTGCTGCCGGCGTGATGGGCATTGTTGGGATGTTCTGGTTGGCGCTTAAGCGTTATGGCATGGACGTGAGTGGGGATGAGGCGTTTTACACGTTCCTTTATCTCACCCGCGACACTTTTTCGCCGTGGGAAAACCTAGCGCTGCTACTGCAACACTACGACAAGATAGAGTTTCAGGGTCTGGCACCGATGGTGCGTGATTTCTACGTCTTTATCCCCAGCTGGGTTTGGCCATCTCGTCCAAGCATCGTGCTCAATACCGCCAACTACTTTACTTGGGAAGTCTTGAATAACCACTCAGGATTGGCTATCTCCCCCACGCTGATTGGTTCGCTGGTGGTGATGGGTGGTATGTGGTTTGTGCCATTGGGTGCCGTGGTCGTCGGGCTGATTATTAAATGGTTTGACTGGCTGTATATGCTGGGCAACCAGGAGCCAAATCGCTATAAGGCAGCGATTCTGCACAGTTTCTGTTTTGGTGCGATCTTCAACATGATCGTGTTAGCCCGCGAAGGACTGGATTCCTTCGGCTCTCGCGTGGTCTTTTTTATGGTGATCTTTGGGGTGTGCTTGCTGGTGGCGAAATTGTTGTACTGGTTGTTTGAAAGCGCGGGGCTGATACATCAGCGGTTTAAACGCCCTTCGCACGTTGGAGAAGGATAAAATGGCTGATTCACTGACCGCGCCAACCTATACGTTACGCGGACTGCAGCTGATTGGCTGGCGCAATATGCAGCACGCGCTGGACTACCTGTATGCGGATGGCAATCTGAAGCAGGGGACGCTGGTGGCGATAAACGCCGAGAAAATGCTGACGCTGGAAGATAACGCCGAAGTGAGGACGTTGATCAACGCGGCGGAGTTTAAATACGCCGACGGCATCAGCGTCGTGCGCTCAGTGCGTAAAAAATACGCTGATGCCGATGTCTCACGCGTGGCGGGCGCCGATCTGTGGGAAGCGCTGATGGCCCGAGCGGGAGCGGAAGGCACACCGGTATTTCTGATCGGTGGAAAACCCGAAGTACTGGCTGAGACGGCTGAGAAGCTGCGTCAGCAGTGGAACGTTAATTTGGTGGGCATGCAGGACGGTTATTTTACACCGGAGGAGCGTCCGGCCTTGTTCGAACGTGTTCGCGCCAGCGGGGCGAAAATTGTGACCGTCGCAATGGGCTCGCCGAAGCAAGAAATCCTGATGCGCGACTGCCGCCAAGTGCACACTGATGCGCTTTATATGGGCGTAGGCGGGACCTACGACGTCTTTACCGGTCACGTAAAACGCTCGCCAAAGGTGTGGCAAAACTTAGGATTGGAATGGCTGTATCGTCTGCTGGCTCAGCCAAGCCGCATTAAGCGCCAGCTACGCCTGTTACGCTATTTACGCTGGCACTACACCAATAACCTCTGAATTTTCTGCGTATAACCGTGAATGTATCGCACATTTTCTGCGTGATACATTCACATCCTCGATACTTTATTCCTCATTTATATTTGCCATTTATTCGAATTTGTTAAACCATTCGCATGCCCTGACGGCCTCTACGTCGATTTACGTAGCGGCCCAAGTCCGACAGACATCTATTTTTAATATAAAAATAAAACCGGCATCGACCGGGCATATGCAAACACAAGAGGATTTATGGCAGAGAAAAAACCGGAGCTCCAGCGCGGTCTGGAAGCCCGACATATCGAACTAATTGCCCTCGGCGGCACCATAGGCGTCGGTCTGTTTATGGGGTCGGCAAGTACCCTGAAATGGGCTGGGCCGTCGGTGCTGCTGGCCTATATTCTGGCGGGGATTTTTGTCTTCTTCATTATGCGCTCGATGGGCGAGATGCTGTTTATCGAACCGGTGACCGGTTCGTTCGCCGTCTACGCGCACCGTTATATGAGCCCGTTTTTTGGCTATCTGACCGCGTGGTCATACTGGTTTATGTGGATGGCGGTAGGCATCTCGGAAATCACCGCCATTGGGGTATATGTGCAGTTCTGGTTCCCGGAAATGGTGCAGTGGATACCCGCCTTGATTGCCGTGGGGCTGGTGGCACTGGCAAACCTGGCGGCGGTACGCCTGTACGGTGAGATTGAGTTTTGGTTCGCCATGATTAAGGTCACCACGATTATTGTGATGATCGTTATCGGGCTTGGCGTGATCTTCTTTGGCTTTGGCAATGGCGGCACCGCGATTGGTTTTAGCAACCTGACGCAGCACGGCGGCTTCTTTGCCGGCGGTTGGAAGGGCTTCCTGACGGCGCTGTGTATTGTTGTGGCCTCTTATCAGGGCGTAGAGCTTATCGGTATGACCGCCGGTGAGGCGAAAAACCCACAGGTGACGTTGCGCAGCGCGGTCGGCAAAGTACTGTGGCGTATCCTGATTTTTTACGTGGGCGCGATTTTCGTCATCGTCACCATCTTCCCATGGAACGAAATTGGTACTAACGGCAGCCCGTTCGTCCTGACTTTTGCCAAAATTGGTATCACCGCCGCTGCCGGCATTATTAACTTTGTGGTGCTGACGGCGGCGCTGTCCGGCTGTAACAGCGGCATGTATAGCTGCGGGCGTATGCTCTACGCACTGGCGAAAAACCGTCAGTTGCCAGCGGCTGTGGCGAAGGTTACCAAAAACGGCGTACCAGCGGTCGGTGTCAGCGTGTCTATCGCGATTTTGTTGGTGGGGTCGTGCCTCAACTACATCATTCCAAATCCGCAGCGCGTGTTTGTCTATGTTTATAGCGCCAGCGTGTTGCCGGGGATGGTGCCGTGGTTTGTTATTCTGATAAGCCAGCTGCGCTTTCGTCAGGCACATAAAGAAGCGATTGCCAGCCATCCGTTCCGCTCCATTTTGTTCCCGTGGGCCAACTACTTGACCATGGCGTTCTTAGTTTGCGTGCTAATTGGCATGGGCATTAATGAAGATACGCGCATGTCGTTGTTTGTCGGTGCGCTATTTTTGGCCATCGTGACGTTGGTTTATAAGGTTTTTGGTATGAGCCAAGGCGCGGAAGTGCAAAAATTGCAGAAATAAGCGACAAAACGCGCAAAGCATAAGCAAACGGTAATTTTCTTTAAAAAGGCACTAGACAGCGGGGTAGGAAGTCCGTAATATCCGACCCCGCAACGGCGCTAAGCGCCCGTAGCTCAGCTGGATAGAGCGCTGCCCTCCGGAGGCAGAGGTCTCAGGTTCGAATCCTGTCGGGCGCACCATTTACCCGGTGCTGGAGCTGCGGTGGTTTTTATAACCGCGTGGAAGAGATTTGCAGTGGTGGCTATAGCTCAGTTGGTAGAGCCCTGGATTGTGATTCCAGTTGTCGTGGGTTCGAATCCCATTAGCCACCCCATTATTTGATTAGAGTTGTGAACATGCGATGGTGGCGGAATTGGTAGACGCGCTAGCTTCAGGTGTTAGTGTTCTTACGGACGTGAGGGTTCAAGTCCCTCCCTTCGCACCACGACTTTAACGAATTGAACGAAACGTTCAAAAGCAGTAAGCAAAATTTCGGCGAGTAGCGCAGCTTGGTAGCGCAACTGGTTTGGGACCAGTGGGTCGGAGGTTCGAATCCTCTCTCGCCGACCAATTTTGAATCCTGCTCAGGCAGGGTTTTTTGTTTACGGGACTTCCGTTTACAAAAAAACGAATTGAACTAAAAATTCAAAAAGCAGTATGCAGTATTTCGGCGAGTAGCGCAGCTTGGTAGCGCAACTGGTTTGGGACCAGTGGGTCGGAGGTTCGAATCCTCTCTCGCCGACCAATTTTGAACCCCGCTTCGGCGGGGTTTTTTGTTTTCTGTCTTTTGGCACACTCCACTTTTCCCACTTTGGTTCCCCTTCTTTTAGCGTCAAAAAAACAGTCATCTTTATGTAACTGAAGGTGTCATCCCTCTGGCTCCTGTGACATAATGCGCCGCGTAGATGCTCATTCCATCTCTTATGCTCGCCTTACGGCCTCATAAACCCAGGAATGATGCAGAGCCGTTTACGGTGCTTATCGTCCGCTGACAGATGTCGCTTTAGCCTCATCAGACACCATGGACATAACGTTGAGTGAAGCACCTATTATGTTGTCGAATTAAACCTGTTTAACGCCTGCTCTCAAAAAGAGCAGGCGTTTTTTTATGGTAAAAATTGGCTGGGTTAGGCGCATAAAAAAGGGGCCAGATGGCCCCTTTCGATAGACGTTAAACATTACGCCGGTGGGTTGTTTTGTAGCGTCAGCATCAGCCCATCGCGGCGCATTGTCGCGGCTTCTTCCGGCTGCTTCAGGCGGTCTAACACATCGGCAAGCCACGCGTAATCGAAGGCGTCTGGACGCTGCTTAAGCGCGGCGCGGAAGGCCAAGCTTGCTTCCTGCCACTCGCCGTGTTTCATCAGCGATTGGCCTAGCGTGCTCCACAACAATGGACGATCGCCGACCGTTTTGATCTGCTGGCGCAGCAGTTTTTCCATCTGCTCCGGATTGTTGGTGTGCAGACGCGGGATCAGCATGACGAGACGATCGTCATACTGTCGCTTCAGGCCATCAATGATGATCTGCTGAGCGGTGTCATGATCGTCACATTCAATCAAGTGATCGGCGATGGCAACTTGGAGCGGAACCTGATGACGTGTCTTGCGGCTCTGGTTTCTCCACCACTCGCGTAGCCCTTCGCTGCCCCGATCGGCGCGCGCTTGGTCCATCAGACCAATCCATGCCTGTTGTTCCAGCGCGGCACGGTGAGCATCGTCGCCGACCTGTGCTTTCGCCATTGACGGGATGATGTCCAGCAGCGAACTCCATGCGCCGGTTTGAATATAGGCCTGCTCGGCCAAACGTAGCACTTCCGGGTGACGTGGCGCTATTTCTAGCAGCTTATCGACGCCGTGGCGCGCCGCGTGGGTTTCGTTACGCGCAAGCTGCAAGCGAACGCGAGTGATTTCAACCGGGATAATATCGTTGCCAGCGCTTTCTGCCGCACGCTGCAGATGCTGATTCGCACGGGCTTCATCGCCACGCTGCTGCGCCGCTTCCGCAGCCAGCAGATAATTCACCACCGGCTGCGCCGCGTGGTCGGCATTTTTCGACATCAGTTTTTCAACTTGCTGATAATCACCTTCGGCCAGCTTCAGCAGCGCTTGCTCTGTTTGCTTGCGCGCGCGGCGGCTTTTACGCCCTACAAACCAGCCGCGGGTATGGGCACCGGTACGGAAAATGCGGCGTAGTATCCATTCCAGCGCGAACAGCACCACCATCACCAGAATCATGATGATGACCAGCCCGGTGACGCTGGTTTCAATGTTGTAGTTGTCCGTCTGGATCAGCACGTAGCCCTGATGTCCTGCGATCATTGGGCCTACGACGATGCCCGCAATCAGCAGTGCAAAGAGTAAGAGAACTTTCAGCATTGATTATTCTCCTTGCGGCGCGGCGGCGGCTGGCTGCTCTTGTGCAGGCTCCGTCACGGCTGGTTGTGCATCAACGGGCGCACTGGCGACAGGCTGAGCCATCAGGTTACGCACACGGGTTTGCATCAGCTTTTCCAGAATCGGCTGGCTTTGCAGTGTCTCTGGCACATCCATGCTGATACTTTGCTGGCTGAGTTTTTCGATATCATCGAGGAACGCCTTAGTCGCGGCATCTTCCGTATCGTAGTAAGCGCGAACCCAGGTCGATACGTTATCCAGCGCCTGTTTGTAGGTCTCATCCTGATGGCGAGGCACCGCTTGCACGGCGGCTAACAGCTGGGAACGAATATTTTCCCGCAGGTAGATATCCTGGTTTGGTGCCAACAGCGGTACGGCAGTCTCATCACGACGGCGGATGGTGATAAAGCTGTCCATAAAGCTCTGCCAGCTTTTTTGCAGGTTCACGCGCCATTCACCGAGCGATGCCGATAGCTCGCTATCGTCATTGTCCATCGGCGAATCATCGTTGTTGTTGTCCGCCAGACGCAGGTTATCCACTTGGTTTGCCAACTGGTTAACCTTGAGAATGATGCCGTCGTAATCTACCTGTGAAACCGCAGCGAGACTGGCGATATCTTCAGTTAATGCCCGGCGAGCGGTGATTAAGCTCGGATCGTTCATGTCGGCAAGGCTAGCGTCGGCGCTTTTTAGCAGCGCGGCGGCAGTGGTGACGTCCTGGTCGCTCCAAAGTTTGCGACCGGCCAGCTTGACGAGAAAATCGGACTGCGAGAGGAGCCAGGTTTTCGCGTCGGTACCGGAGATTGCCGCCACTTTTTGCTGCACTTCATCCAGCTGTTTGGCCATTTCATCCTGCTGGGATTTCGCCGCGTTCAGCTCTTGCGCCTGCTGTTTGATGGTCGTTTCCAGCGCCTCTTTCTGCGCATCTTGGGCTTTTTGCAGCGCGATGAGCTGATTCGCGAGGGTGTCGCTAGTCGAGGTTTGGTTGACGGCCTGCTGTTTACCCCAGCCGTACAGGCCAATGCCTGCCGCGAGCGCAATGGCGATAGCAACCGCGCTCAGCACGAGGCTGGTTTTTCCGCTGTTATTTTTTTTCTCAGCATTTTCTGGCTTATGAGATTCGGGCTGCGGCGTGACGTTCACGGCATCCACGGACTCTTCAACCACGGCGGAGTTCTCTTTTTGTTCCGTCATTATGGCTTCCAATTTTGAGAGTTATCTAGTGCGCGCAGCAGCGCATCGTTATCTGCGCTATCGGCAACCTGAATATCCTGCCAGCCCATCTCCTGGGCCTGTCTTGCAATGCGCTCACTCACCACCAGTAACCGGCATTTAAGTAGCCAGCGTTCCCGGTACCAAAGGGGAATGAGCGTCCAAAGTTGTTGCAGCATCTCGCCGCTGGTAACGACTAGCGTTGTGACTTCACGCGACTGCCAACGCATAGCTTCTTCCGCGCCGTCGTAGTGAACAGGGCTGCGTTGATAGCATTCACATACGGTTACCTGTGCGCCGCGCGCGATGAGCGTCTCGGCCAACAATTCCCTGCCGCCGTTACCGCGAAGGATGAGCGCTTTTTTACCCGCAATATTTTGCAATTCAGGTAATTGTAGCAACACTTCGCTAATTTCCCGATCTAATGGATAGCGAACGTCAAGACCGCTGACCTGATGCAGCGCCAGCGCCGTGGTGCGTCCGATGGCAAAGTACTGTGGTGATGCGGGCCAGTGAAGGCGCTGCTGCTGGAGCTGGGCGTGGGCGAAGCTAACTGCGTGCTGCGACAGGGCGAAGACGAGGTCTTCGCTGCCCAGTACGCTTAACGCTTGGCCGAGCGTATTGAGTTCACGGCCGGGAGTAAATTCAATAAGCGGGAAACTCCAAGCGACCTGCCCCAGCGCGCGCAAACGGCTGACTAACTCTTCACCTTGCGGGGAGGGGCGGGTCACCAGAATGGTCATACGGCGGCATCTCCGTCATAAACCGCAGCCAAGATTTCGCGGGCACCGTTGTCGAGCAGCTCATCGGCAAGCTCTACGCCCATTTTTTCCGCATCTTCTGGCTTGCCACGACGTTCGCCGCGTACCGTCTGGCTACCGTCCGGTGAGCCAACCAACGCACGCAGCCAAAGCTCGCCATCTTTCAGTTCAGCATAGCTACCAATAGGTACCTGGCAGCCGCCTTCCAGACGCATATTCATTGCCCGCTCGGCACAAACGCGAATGGCCGTTTCGTCATGATTTAGCGGAGCAAGCAGCGCGCGGGTTTGCTCATCGTCTAGGCGGCATTCAATGCCTACCGCGCCCTGGCCCACAGCTGGGAGAGACTCTTCCGGCGGCATTGGCTGGCGGATGCGGGCATCTAGCTCAAGGCGTTTTAGCCCGGCAACGGCCAAGATAATGGCATCATAATCGCCGTTATCGAGTTTACTGAGACGCGTACCAACGTTACCGCGCAGCGAGCGGATCACGAGATCCGGACGACGCTGAGCAATCTGGCACTGGCGGCGCAGGCTGGAAGTCCCCACGATGCTGCCCGCCGGGAGGTCGTCCATACAGGCGTAATGGTTAGACACGAAGGCGTCACGCGGATCTTCTCGTTCGCAGATGGTGACTAGGCCCAGCCCTTGTGGGAACTCGACGGGGACATCTTTCATGGAGTGCACGGCGATATCGGCACGACCTTCAAGCAGAGCCAGCTCCAGCTCTTTAACAAAAAGCCCTTTGCCGCCCACTTTAGCCAGCGGGGTATCAAGGATAATATCGCCGCGGGTCACCATCGGGACAAGCGTCACCGTAAGCCCAGGATGGCAGGCCATCAGGCGTTCTTGTACGTAGTGCGCTTGCCAGAGAGCGAGCGGACTTTGGCGTGTGGCAATTCTCAAAACTTTGTCTAACATGCTTGTTACCGTCATTATCGTCCTTTGTTCATCCTAACATTGTTGCCTTAATGATGTTAGTTTTCAGGGATTCATACCCTGAACAAATCGCAATGCAGGAAGCATGCCCGTAACGTAAATGATGGCAGGTATAAACGGGGTTGTGTTTACTGTTTATTACTGGCACTGTCTTGATCGTATACCGGGGTTTACAGCAGCATTCAATGCTACACTTGTTGTAGTGCAACATTCTTTACGGTCAACCGGCAAGGTGTTAAATTGATCACGTTTTAAACTGATTTTTGTCCGAATTTTGATAACCACAACGGCGGGCGAGAAACGGTAACGGTTCTTCTTGTTGAAATATTAAAAATCTCCGTGTCTGCACCATCTGATGATACGTCGAGGTTTTGAACATCAGGCGATATGTCTTGTACCTCTATATTGAGACGCTTAAACAGAGACTGGATGCCATCAACCAACTGCGTGTAGATCGCGCGCTTGCAGCCATGGGCCCTGCTTTCCAGCAGGTATACAGTCTACTGCCGACATTACTACATTATCATCATCCGCTGATGCCGGGTTACCTTGACGGTAACGTTCCCAAGGGCATCTGCCTCTACACGCCTGATGAAACCCAACGTCATTATCTTGACGAACTCGAACTGCATCGCGGCATGCCGCCGCAGACCTCCGCGCAGGGCGAACTGCCGATTACCGGCATCTACTCGATGGGCAGCACCTCGTCTGTCGGTCAGAGTTGTTCTTCCGATCTCGATATCTGGGTCTGCCACCAGGCGTGGCTCGATAATGATGAACGCCAATTATTGCAGCGTAAATGCAGCCTGCTGGAAAGCTGGGCGGCGTCGCTGGGCGTTGAAGTCAGCTTCTTCTTGATCGACGAAAACCGCTTCCGTCACAACGAAAGCGGCAGCCTCGGCGGTGAAGACTGTGGTTCAACGCAGCATATTTTACTGCTTGATGAGTTTTACCGTACGGCGGTGCGCCTAGCCGGCAAACGTATTCTGTGGAATATGGTGCCGTGCGAGGAAGAAGAGCATTACGACGATTACGTCATGACGCTCTACGCGCAGGGCGTACTGACGCCAAATGAATGGCTCGACCTCGGTGGATTGAGCTCGCTCTCTGCCGAAGAGTACTTTGGCGCTAGCCTGTGGCAGCTCTACAAGAGCATCGATTCACCGTATAAAGCGGTGTTGAAAACCCTGCTACTGGAAGCCTACTCGTGGGAATATCCCAACACCCATCTGCTGGCAAAAGACATTAAACAGCGCCTGCATGACGGCGAGATTGTTTCGTTCGGTCTTGATGCCTACTGCATGATGCTGGAGCGTGTAACCGAGTATCTGAAGGCGATTGATGACGAAACTCGCCTTGATCTTGTCCGTCGCTGCTTCTACCTGAAAGTGTGCGAAAAGCTCAGCCGTGAACGCGCTTGCGTGGGCTGGCGTCGCGAAGTGGTGGGGCAACTGGTGAAAGAGTGGGGCTGGAGCGAAGAGCGCCTAGCAATGCTCGACAACCGCGCTAACTGGAAAATCGACCAGGTGCGCGAAGCGCATAACGAGCTGCTCGATGCGATGATGCAGAGCTACCGTAACCTGATCCGTTTCGCCCGTCGCAATAACCTCAGCGTTTCTGCCAGCCCGCAGGATATCGGCGTGCTGACGCGTAAACTGTACGCGGCGTTTGAAGCATTGCCGGGAAAAGTCACGCTGGTTAACCCGCAAATATCACCGGATCTTTCCGAACCGAACCTGACTTTTATCTATGTTCCGCCGGGACGCGCCAACCGTACGGGTTGGTATCTTTACAACCGCGCACCGAACATGGAATCGATAATCAGCCATCAGCCGCTGGAATATAACCGCTATCTCAATAAGCTGGTGGCCTGGGCCTGGTTTAACGGCCTGCTGACTTCCCGTACGCGCCTGTTTATTAAGGGCAACGAGATTGTCGACCTCGCGAAATTGCAGGAGATGGTGGCTGACGTCTCGCACCACTTCCCGCTACGCCTGCCGGCACCAACGCCAAAAGCGCTGTACAGCCCGTGCGAAATTCGCCATCTGGCGATTATCGTCAACCTTGAATATGACCCGACAGCGGCCTTCCGCAATCAGGTGGTGCATTTCGATTTCCGTAAGCTCGACATCTTCAGCTTTGGCGAAGATCAGAAGTGCTTAGTCGGCAGCGTTGACCTGCTGTATCGCAACTCGTGGAACGAAGTTCGTACCCTGCACTTCAACGGCGAGCAGGCGATGATTGAAGCGCTGAAAACGATTCTTGGCAAAATGCACCAGGATGCTGCGCCGCCAGATAGCGTAGAAGTGTTCTGCTACAGCCAGCATCTGCGCGGGTTAATTCGTACCCGCGTACAGCAACTGGTGTCGGAATGTATTGAGCTGCGCCTTTCCAGTACTCGTCAGGAAACCGGGCGTTTCAAAGCGTTACGCGTCTCCGGGCAGACCTGGGGCTTGTTCTTCGAGCGCCTGAATGTGTCGGTGCAGAAGCTGGAAAACGCCATTGAATTCTATGGTGCGATTTCTCATAACAAGCTGCACGGACTCTCGGTGCAGGTTGAGACCAACCATGTGGAACTGCCGCAGGTGGTCGATGGCTTTGCCAGTGAAGGGATCATCCAGTTCTTCTTTGAAGAGTCGGGTGAAGAGCAGGGCTTTAATATTTATATTCTCGACGAGAGCAATCGCGCAGAGGTCTATCACCACTGTGAGGGCAGCAAAGAAGAGCTGGTGCGAGATGTCAGCCGCTTCTACTCGTCATCACACGATCGCTTCACCTACGGCTCCAGCTTTATCAACTTCAACCTGCCGCAGTTCTACCAGATTGTGAAGGTTGATGGCCGCACGCAGGTGATCCCGTTCCGCAGCCAGACGCTGACCCCGCCACCGTCCAATAAAGACAGCGACAATACTCCGCTGCTGCAACAGTATTTCTCATAAGCTTGATGCCGGATGGCGGCGTAAACGCCTTATCCGGCCAACAAACAGCGCGATACGGTAGGCCGGATAAGGCGAAGCCGCCATCCGGCAATCCACCTTAACGGAAGCTGACGTTTTCGCCTGCCTGCTGCGTCGCGGCCTGCTCAAGCAGATTCCAGAAGCTTTCGCCACTGCGATCGCAAATCCACTCGTCGCCTTTCAGGTCAAAATGGTAGCCGCCTTGTTTAGTCGCCAGCCAGACTTGGTGCAGCGGCTCTTGGCGATTAATAATAATCTTGCTGCCATTTTCAAAGCTGAGGGTCAGCACGCCGCCGTTGATCTCACAGTCGATATCGCTGTCGCCGTCCCAGTCGTCCAGGCGCTCTTCAATGGTGAGCCACAGGGTGTCGGCTAGGCGATGGAATTCACTGTCGTTCATTATCGTTTCCCGTTTTTTAGTGATGCGGCAGTATAGCGTGAAATAAATCACGTTGCAGTCAGGCGCTTAACGCTTGCTTTTGCGCCTTCTCCTGCGATGATAGAAAATAGAAAGAATTGAACTACAGGCATCCAAAGAATGAATAAGATTTTCCGACCGCTGGCGGTGTTACTCGCATTGTTTAGCCTTGCTGGCTGCGGCCTCAAAGGCCCACTCTATTTCCCACCGGCAGATAAAACGGCGGCCCCTCCGACTAAACCGGTGACGCCTCCGGTGCAAAGTGACGCACCTGACCGCAACGACCGCGGTGATAACGGTGGTCCGACGCAGGTTAATTACTAATTAATACGTTCTGTTCCGCGCAATTGGAGTAGATGATGCAGTTTTCTAAAATGCATGGCCTCGGCAACGATTTCATGGTTGTCGACGCGGTAACGCAGAATGTTTTTTTCTCGCCAGAGCTGATTCGTCGCCTGGCAGATAGGCATCATGGAGTGGGTTTCGACCAGCTGTTGGTCGTCGAGCCGCCTTATGATCCCGATTTGGATTTTCACTATCGTATTTTCAATGCCGATGGCAGCGAAGTTTCTCAGTGTGGTAATGGTGCGCGTTGTTTCGCCCGTTTTGTGCGCCTGAAAGGCCTGACCAATAAACGTGAGATCAACGTGAGTACGGCGAATGGTCGCATGGTATTAACCGTTACCGATGATGAGCTGGTCCGCGTGAACATGGGTGAGCCTAACTTTGAGCCGTCTCAGGTTCCGTTCCGCGCTAACAAAGCGGAAAAGACCTATATTATGCGTGTGGCCGAACAGACAGTATTGTGCGGCGTGGTTTCCATGGGCAACCCGCATTGCGTCATTCAGGTTGATAACGTTGACACGGCTGCGGTAGAAACGCTGGGGCCGTTGATGGAAAGCCATGAGCGTTTCCCTGAACGCGCAAACATCGGTTTTATGCAGATTGTGAAGCGCGAACATATTCGCCTGCGCGTCTATGAACGCGGCGCGGGTGAAACGCAGGCTTGCGGCAGCGGTGCATGTGCAGCGGTTGCCGTCGGTATTCAGCAAGGCCTGCTGGCAGAAGAAGTACGCGTAGAATTACCGGGCGGACGTCTTGATATCGCCTGGAAGGGCCCGGGCCAACCGTTGTTTATGACTGGCCCGGCGGCACATGTCTATGACGGATTTATTCACCTATGAAACACGTCGGGGAAGAACAACAGGATGCTGCCATCGCGCTGAATGACAGAGCGGTAGCGGACTATCTGTTGCAACATCCTGAATTCTTTATTCGTAATGCCGCCATTGTTGAGCAAATGCGCGTCCCGCATCCGGTGCGGGGCATGGTGTCGTTGGTTGAGTGGCATATGGCGCGTTCGCGCAACTATATCGCGATGCTCGAAGAGAATATGGATCAGCTGATGGATCAGGCCGCAGCCAACGAAGGGCTGTTTTATCGGCTGCTGCATCTGCAAAACCGGCTGGCCTGCGCGGAAAGTCTCGACGATCTGCTGCTGCGCTTTCACCGCTGGGCTCGCGAGTTAGGGCTAGCCGGCGCATCGTTACGCCTGTTCTCCGATCGTTGGCGGCTTGGCGCGCCCTCTAAATACACCCACCTTGTTCTCTCGCGGCAGGCGTTTGAGCCGCTGCGCATCCAGCGCCTGGGGCAGGAAAACCATTATCTCGGCACCCTGAATGGACCGGAACTGTTGCTACTGCTGCCAGAGGCGAAGGCGGTCGGTTCGGTAGCGGTGTCAATGATGGGCAATGATGGCTCGCTCGGCGTGATTCTGTTTAGCAGCCGCGACCCGCACCATTATCAACCCGGTCAGGGAACGCAGTTATTGCAGGAAATAGCCCTCATGCTGCCGGGGTTGCTGGAACGGTGGATTGAACGCGTATGACGGACACCTCGCTTACGCTCGCCGTGACGCGTTTTCTACGCTATCTGGGCGTGGAGCGGCAGCTTAGCCCGATAACCCTACTTAACTATCAGCGTCAGCTTGATGCCATTATTGAACTGGCCAGCACGATGGGCCTGCAGAATTGGCAACAATGTGATGCTGCGATGGTTCGAAGTATTGCCACCCGCAGCCGCCGTAAAGGGTTAGGTGCGGCAAGCCTGGCGCTTCGCCTGTCTGCGCTGCGCAGCTTTTTCGATTGGATGGTGAGTCAAGGCGAGCTACCGGCAAACCCGGCAAAAGGGATTGCGGCGCCTAAAGCCCCGCGTCATCTGCCGAAGAATATCGACGTTGATGACGTGAACCGTCTGTTAGATA
The DNA here is from genome assembly GCF_040932435.1 of Kluyvera sp. STS39-E. Lineage (NCBI taxonomy): Bacteria > Pseudomonadati > Pseudomonadota > Gammaproteobacteria > Enterobacterales > Enterobacteriaceae > Kluyvera > Kluyvera sp. STS39-E. The sequence continues at coordinate 54,605 of NZ_JBFQGA010000014.1, forward strand.
TTGACCTTAACGATCCGCTGGCAGTGCGTGACCGCGCGATGCTGGAGGTGATGTACGGGGCCGGGCTGCGTCTGTCTGAACTGGTTGGGCTTGATATCAAACATCTCGACCTTGATACCGGGGAAGTCTGGGTGATGGGTAAGGGCAGCAAAGAGCGCCGCTTGCCGATTGGCCGCAACGCCGTGGCATGGATTGAGCACTGGCTCGATCTGCGTGGGCTGTTCGGCGGTGATGACGAGGCGCTGTTTTTATCCAAACTGGGCAAACGCATTTCGGCGCGCAATGTCCAAAAGCGCTTTGCGGAGTGGGGCATCAAGCAGGGGCTCAACAGCCACGTTAATCCTCATAAGCTGCGCCACTCATTCGCGACCCATATGCTGGAATCGAGCGGCGATCTGCGCGGCGTGCAGGAACTTCTGGGCCACGCGAATCTATCGACAACCCAAATCTATACCCACCTTGATTTTCAACACCTTGCTACGGTGTACGATGCGGCGCATCCACGCGCCAAACGGGAGAAATAATGCGTTTTTATCGACCGCTGGGCACCATTGCCGCGTTGACGTTTGACCTTGACGATACCCTTTATGATAACCGCCCGGTGATTGACCGGACGATGCAGGAGTCGCTGATCTTCGTGCGCGGCTACCATCCGGCGCTGGCAAATTTTGATGCGCGCATGCTGCAAACCTGGCGCGATGAGCTGCTGAAAAACGAGCCTGAAATCTACCATGACGTCACGGAATGGCGTCGGCGTGCGCTGGAGTATGGCCTGCGTCAGGCGGGCCTGACGGCGCGAGAAGCGACCGAAGGCGCCGAAGCGGCGATGGAGAACTTTGCCCAGTGGCGCAGCCGAATTGATGTTCCACAGGAAACCCACGATACCCTGACAAAACTGGCGCAGAAATGGCCGCTGGTGGCCATCACCAACGGCAACGCTCAGCCGGAGCTGTTCGGCTTGAATCAGTACTTCCAGTTTGTGCTGCGTGCGGGTCCCGACGGGCGTTCGAAGCCTTACGCCGATATGTATCATCTGGCGGCCGAAAAACTGGGCGTGCCGCTCGGTGAGATCCTGCATGTGGGCGACGATTTGACCACTGACGTTGCCGGGGCGATTCGCTGTGGAATGCATGCCTGTTGGATCAAGCCAGAAAATGCAGACCTGATGCAGACCGCAGACAGCCGTTTGTTGCCACACGTTGAGATTTCCCGGTTGGCATCTCTGACCTCGCTGATATAATCGTCAATAACTCTGTATAAATTCCCAGGGGCCCATACACGTCGCACTTCAAGTTGCAGATGCGTTGGCTGCACTCGTTCACCCCAGTCACGTACTGATGTACGCTCCTGGGGATGAACTCCCTTGCCGCCTTCCTGCAACTCGAATTGCTTAGTGTATAACTGGGCCCTGTTGATTCCGGCGGTGCCAATGGACGTTTCTTACCTGCTCGACAGCCTCAATGATAAACAGCGCGAAGCCGTCGCGGCAAAGCGTACCAATATGCTGGTGCTCGCCGGGGCTGGTAGTGGTAAAACGCGCGTGCTGGTTCACCGTATCGCCTGGCTACAAAGCGTGGAAAACTGCTCACCGTACTCGATTATGGCGGTGACCTTTACCAACAAAGCGGCGGCAGAAATGCGCCACCGTATTGCCGAACTGATGGGGACGTCCCAGGGCGGCATGTGGGTCGGGACCTTCCACGGGCTGGCGCACCGTCTGCTGCGCGCCCATCACCTTGATGCCAATCTGCCGCAGGATTTTCAGATCCTCGACAGCGAAGATCAACTGCGCCTGCTAAAACGTCTGATCAAGGCGATGAACCTCGATGAAAAGCAGTGGCCGCCGCGTCAGGCCATGTGGTTTATCAACAGCCAGAAAGATGAGGGGCTACGCCCGCACCATCTCCAAAGCTATGGCAATCCGGTAGAGCAGACATGGCAGAAGGTTTATCAGGCCTATCAGGAAGCGTGTGACCGTGCGGGGCTGGTGGATTTCGCCGAGCTGCTGCTACGTGCCCATGAGCTGTGGCTCAATAAACCGCATATTCTGCAGCACTATCGCGAACGTTTTTCTAATATCCTGGTGGACGAATTCCAAGATACCAACAACATTCAATATGCTTGGATCCGCCTGCTGGCGGGTGATACCGGGAAGGTCATGATCGTCGGTGATGATGATCAGTCAATCTACGGCTGGCGCGGAGCGCAGGTGGAAAACATCCAGCGCTTCCTGAACGACTTCCCGGGTGCGCAAACCATTCGTCTGGAGCAGAACTACCGTTCGACCAGCAATATCCTGAGCGCAGCCAACGCCTTGATTGAGAACAACAATGGGCGCTTAGGCAAAAAGCTGTGGACCGATGGTGCCGATGGCGAACCGATCTCGCTCTACTGCGCCTTTAACGAGCTGGATGAAGCACGTTTTGTGGTTAACCGCATTAAATCCTGGCAGGACAACGGTGGCCAGCTGACACAGTGCGCTATTCTCTATCGCAGCAACGCCCAATCGCGTGTGCTGGAAGAGGCCCTGTTACAGGTCAGCATGCCGTACCGTATCTACGGTGGCATGCGCTTCTTCGAACGCCAAGAAATCAAAGATGCGCTCTCTTACCTGCGCCTTATCTCCAACCGCAACGACGATGCTGCCTTCGAACGCGTGGTGAATACGCCAACGCGCGGCATCGGCGACCGGACTCTGGACGTTGTGCGTCAGACATCACGTGACCGCCAACTAACGTTATGGCAGGCCTGCCGCGAGCTGCTGCAAGAAAAAGCACTCGCCGGGCGCGCTGCCAGCGCGCTGCAGCGCTTTATGGAGCTGATCGATGCTCTGGCCCAGGAAACCGCCGATATGCCGCTGCATGTGCAGACCGACCGGGTGGTGAAGGATTCCGGGTTGCGTATGATGTACGAGCAGGAGAAAGGCGAAAAAGGCCAGACGCGTATTGAAAACTTAGACGAACTGGTGACGGCAACGCGCCAGTTCAGCTACAACGAAGAAGAAGAAGATTTACTGCCGCTGCAGGCGTTTCTCTCCCATGCAGCGCTGGAAGCGGGTGAAGGTCAGGCCGATACTTGGCAGGATGCGGTACAGCTGATGACGCTGCACTCGGCGAAAGGTCTGGAGTTCCCGCAGGTGTTTATTGTGGGCATGGAAGAGGGGATGTTCCCAAGCCAGATGTCGCTGGATGAAGGCGGACGCTTGGAAGAGGAACGTCGTCTGGCCTATGTTGGCGTCACGCGCGCCATGCAGAAGCTGACGCTGACCTATGCGGAAACCCGCCGCCTGTATGGCAAAGAGGTTTACCACCGCCCATCACGCTTTATTGGCGAGCTGCCGGAAAACTGTGTGGAAGAGGTGCGCCTGCGCGCTACCGTCAGCCGCCCGGTAAATCATCAAAGAATGGGCACGCCGATGGCGGAAAACGATACCGGTTATAAGCTTGGCCAGCGCGTTCGCCACGCTAAGTTTGGCGAAGGCACTATCGTGAATCTGGAAGGCAGCGGCGAACACAGCCGTTTGCAAGTTGCGTTTCAGGGGCAAGGCATTAAATGGCTGGTGGCGGCCTACGCCAGACTGGAAACCGTATAACATTCAGAAAAATATAATTATTTTGTAACCTTCTGCTAGCCTTACTGAATCGAAGGTAATTAATGCCGGTTAGCGTTTCGTTGCGTGTTGACGCCGTTTTTTTGCTGGCGTAACATGCGCGCACGATTAAGCTAAGAGGACAAAGCCTTGGACACACCCAGTAGATGCTGGCTCACCTTCCTGTCATCCAGGAACAACTCCTAAGGCTATCCTCTTATGCTGATAGCCTTAGCGGTTGTCGGCGACTCGTACTTAATCCCGTCGCATTGAGTCAGGCTGTTTAATGGTCTGAAACCCCTGTAGTTTCTGTGTGCCCACCGGCTGTCCGATAATTTTTTGCATTGGGAGTCCCGGTCATGCTGAGCGCATTTCAACTGGAAAATAATCGTTTAACGCGTCTTGAAGCGGACGAGATTGAGCACCTGGCCAGTTCGGTCTGGGTTGACTTAGTTGAGCCGGATGACGATGAACGAAGCCGTGTGCAAAAGGATTTGGGCCAGAACCTGGCCACGCGCCCTGAGCTGGAAGACATCGAAGCATCCGCACGTTTTTTTGAAGACGAAGACGGCCTGCATATTCACTCCTTCTTCTTCTATGAAGATGCGGACGATCATGCCGGTAACTCAACCGTGGCGTTTACCATCCGCGAAGGGCGTCTGTTTACCCTGCGCGAACGTGAGCTTCCGGCATTTCGCCTCTATCGTATGCGCTCGCGTAGCCAGCTTATGGTGGACGGTAATGCCTACGAACTACTGCTCGATTTGTTCGAAACTAAAATCGAGCAGTTGGCGGATGAAATAGAAAACATCTACAGCGACTTGGAAAAACTCAGCCGCGTGATTATGGAAGGGCGTCAGGGCGATGAGTATGACGAAGCGCTCTCTACCCTGGCAGAGCTGGAAGATATCGGCTGGAAGGTTCGCCTGTGTCTGATGGATACCCAGCGTGCGCTGAACTTCCTCGTGCGCAAGGCGCGTTTACCGGCGAGCCAGCTTGAGCAGGCGCGCGAGATCCTACGAGATATCGAATCCCTGCTGCCGCACAACGAATCGCTGTTCCAGAAGGTGAACTTCCTGATGCAGGCGGCGATGGGCTTTATCAATATCGAACAGAACCGCATCATTAAAATCTTCTCGGTGGTATCCGTTGTCTTCCTGCCGCCGACGCTGGTCGCATCCAGCTACGGGATGAACTTCGAGTTTATGCCGGAGCTGCGCTGGAGCTTTGGTTATCCGGGGGCGATTATCTTTATGATCTTGGCGGGGCTTGCGCCGTATTTATACTTTAAGCGCAAGAACTGGTTGTAAGTTGTGTGCCGGATGGCGCTGCGCTTATCCGGCCTACGTTCACTCTTGATTGGTAGGCCGGATAAGGCGTAGCCGCCATCCGGCAAGGCCTTACCCGCGGCGGTTTCGCCTTTGCGTATACACCGCATCCATCACGAAAATCGCCAGCGCCACCCAGATAAAGGCGAAGGTGACCATCTTATCCGCACCCGGCACTTCGCCGTAGAACGTCACCGCCAGCAGGAACATCAGCGTTGGGCCGATATACTGGAAGAAACCGAGCGTCGACAGGCGCAGACGCGTCGCCGCGCCGGTGAAACACAGTAGCGGAATTGTCGTAACGACCCCCGCGGCTATCAGCAGCAGGTTCAGCGACCACGAGTTTTGCCCCATGTGGCTGGTGGCACTGTCGGCAATGCCGAAAAGATAAATCGCTGCCACCGGCAGTAGCCAAAGCGTTTCAAACAGCATACCGGTTTGGGCATCGACGGCGATTTTCTTACGTACTAGGCCGTAGAAGGCAAAGCTGAACGCCAGCCCCAGTGCAATGAGCGGCAGCGAACCAAATGTCCACAGCTGTACCAGCACGCCGCAAACCGCCAGAATCACCGCCAGCCATTGCATGCGACGAAAACGCTCGCCGAGGAAAATCATCCCCAGCACGATATTCACCAACGGGTTAACGAAGTACCCTAGGCTAGCTTCCAGCATGTGATGGTTATTGACCGACCAGATAAACAACAGCCAGTTACCGCCAATCAGCACCGCCGAAAGCGCCAGCAAAAAGACCTTCTTCGGCGTTTTTAGCAGCGTTCTGACCTTCGACCACTGACGACTGATGCTCACCAGCGCGACCATAAAGAAAAATGACCAAATGACACGGTGGGTCAGGATCTCATCGGCAGGTACGTAGTAGATAAGCTTAAAATAGGCTGGAGCGATGCCCCAGATAAAATAGGCGGCGAGGGCGAGAAGTACGCCCTGACGCGTCTGTTTGGGATCCATGAGAAACATCCATTTCGAAAAAGTAAGGCAATGTTACGCGATTATGGCCATTAGCCCACCATATAAGTCGCCGTGGCGCTGGCGATATGCGTTTGTTCTTCGTTGTGCAGTTCAACGCGGGCAACGGCCACCTTATTCCCGGCGCGCAGCAGTGTGCTGGTGGCGGTGAAACGTGTACCACGGCCTGGACGTAGGTAATCCACGCGTAAATCAATGGTGCCCATCCGGGATAGGCGCTGGCGCAGCTCGTCTTCATTGATGGTGTCATGGCGAGCCAGCGTACTGCCAACGCAGACCAGCCCGGCGGCAACGTCCAGCGCGGAGGCAATCACCCCGCCATGCAAAATGCTTTGCGCCCAATTGCCGACCATCATCGGCTGGTTGTTAAAGCTCAGCTGTGCGAAGGCCTTTTCATAGACCTCTAATTCTAGATTCAGCGCCCGGTTAAACGGCATGTGGTAGACAAAAATCTCGCCAACCAGCTTGAGAGCCGCTTCGGCAGTGAGTTGTGCGGACATAATGACCTTATTTGACATGTTAACGAAATGTTGATTTTATGCCGTTAGCGTGTTGATTTCTACTTTCAGAAAGGTTTGATGAGCAAGAACAGTGCAAACAGGTAGAATGAGTGTCATTTTGATATTCATTATTTATATATATTTCAGGGGAAAGTGACTGATGCGGTTCTCACGGAGTGGATTACTGGCGCTACTGCTGCCTGTCTCAGCATTCGCGCAGGAAGCAACGATTAAAGAAGTTCACGATGTGCCCGCAGTGCGCGGGAGTATTATCGCCAACCTGCTGCAAGAACATGATAATCCGTTCACGCTCTACCCCTATGAAAGTAACTACCTGCTGTACACTTGGACCAGCGATCTCAATAAAGAAGCGATTCGCTCCTATGATTGGGCGGAGAATGCGCGTAAAGACGAGGTCAAATTCCAGCTCAGCCTAGCATTCCCGCTGTGGCGTGGGATCCTTGGCGACAACTCAGTGCTGGCAGCGTCCTATACGCAGCGCTCTTGGTGGCAGCTTTCTAACAGCGGTGAGTCCGCGCCGTTTCGTGAAACCAACTATGAACCGCAGCTATTCCTCGGTTTTGCGACCGATTACCAGTTTGCCGGTTGGACGTTGCGCGACGTTGAAATGGGTTACAACCATGATTCCAACGGTCGCTCCGATCCCACCTCACGTAGCTGGAACCGTCTCTATGCCCGCCTAATGGCGCAAAATGGCAACTGGCTGGTAGAGGTGAAGCCTTGGTACGTGGTAGGTGAAACCAACGACAACCCGGATATCACCAAATATATGGGCTATTACCGGCTCAAAGTGGGCTACCAGCTTGGGGATGCGGTGCTGAGTGCGCAGGGACAATATAATTGGAACACCGGCTACGGCGGCGCGGAGCTGGGTGTCAGCTATCCGATAACCAAACACGTACGTGTTTACACTCAGGTTTACAGCGGGTACGGCGAATCGCTCATCGACTATAACTTTAACCAGACGCGCGTCGGCGTCGGGGTGATGCTTAACGATCTGTTTTAACAACGTATCCTTCGGTTTGTTGCGAGCATGACCGAAGGATTTCGTCTTAAACATTGCAGTTTGGCACGCGGGCGCTGAAAATAGCGCCTGTTTTTATTTAATGGTGAATGGGGTCAATGTGGCACAGGCGGAAGTTTTGAATCAGGGATCGCTGGCTAAACAGGTTTTGCAGGAGACCTTTGGCTATCAGCAATTCCGCCCGGGCCAAGAAACCATCATTGAAACCGCCCTAGAAGGACGCGACTGCTTAGTCGTGATGCCGACCGGTGGCGGAAAGTCGTTGTGTTATCAGGTGCCAGCCTTGGTGCTTGATGGTCTGACGGTGGTTGTCTCTCCGCTGATTTCGCTGATGAAGGACCAGGTCGATCAACTGCTGGCGAACGGCGTGGCGGCGGCCTGTATCAATTCTACGCAGACCCGTGAGCAGCAGCAAGAAGTCATGGCAGGGTGTCGTACCGGCCAGGTTCATCTGCTCTATATTGCCCCGGAGCGTCTGATGCTGGATAACTTCCTTGAGCATCTAGCGCACTGGAACCCGGTGATGCTGGCGGTCGATGAAGCACACTGTATTTCCCAGTGGGGCCACGATTTCCGCCCGGAGTATGCCGCCCTAGGTCAGTTGCGTCAGCGTTTCCCTACGCTGCCGTTTATGGCGTTGACCGCCACCGCCGATGACACCACCCGCAGTGATATCGTTCGCCTGCTGGGCCTGAATGACCCCTTCATCCAAATCAGCAGCTTTGATCGGCCCAACATTCGCTACATGCTGATGGAGAAGTTCAAGCCTCTCGATCAACTGATGCGCTACGTGCAGGAACAACGCGGAAAATCAGGCATTATTTACTGCAACAGCCGCTCGAAGGTAGAGGACACCGCAGCCCGTCTGCAAAGCCGTGGGATCAGCGCAGGTGCCTATCACGCAGGGCTTGAAAACAGCGTGCGTGCCGACGTGCAGGAGAAATTCCAGCGCGATGACCTGCAGATTGTGGTCGCCACCGTCGCCTTCGGCATGGGCATCAATAAACCTAACGTCCGCTTTGTGGTGCACTTCGACATTCCACGCAATATCGAATCTTATTACCAGGAAACCGGGCGTGCTGGGCGTGACGGTCTGCCGGCAGAAGCGATGCTGTTTTACGATCCGGCCGATATGGCGTGGCTCAGACGCTGCCTAGAAGAAAAACCTGCGGGTATGCTGCTGGATATTGAGCGGCATAAACTCAATGCGATGGGGGCTTTTGCTGAAGCGCAAACCTGCCGTCGCCTAGTGCTGCTCAACTACTTTGGTGAGGGACGTCAGGAGCCATGCGGCAACTGCGACATCTGCCTCGACCCGCCAAAACAGTATGATGGCGCACAGGACGCGCAGATTGCGCTGTCTACCATCGGGCGAGTGAATCAGCGTTTTGGCATGGGCTATGTGGTTGAAGTTATTCGCGGCGCGAATAGCCAACGTATTCGCGAGTTTGGCCATGACAAGCTAAAAGTCTACGGCATGGGGCGCGAGAAAAGCCATGAACACTGGGTTAGCGTGATCCGCCAACTGATCCACCTTGGATTTGTGACGCAGAATATCGCTCAGCATTCGGCCCTCCAACTGACCGATGCTTCCCGCCCGGTACTGCGTGGTGAAACGCCGCTGCAACTTGCCGTGCCGCGTATTGTGGCGTTGAAACCGCGGGTGATGCAAAAAGCGGCAGTAGGAAACTACGACCGCCAGCTGTTCTCCAAACTGCGTAAGCTGCGTAAAGCCATTGCTGATGAAGAGAATATCCCGCCGTATGTCGTTTTCAACGATGCGACACTGATTGAAATGGCCGAGCAGATGCCGGTTTCACCGAGCGATATGCTCAGCGTGAACGGTGTCGGGACACGTAAACTCGAGCGCTTCGGTCGTGAGTTCCTCGCGCTGATTCGCTCCCACGTTGACGGCGATGATGAAGAGTAGTCAGTTCGTGGAAAAAGTGTCAGGATAGTCACTCACTGTACTATTTTCCGCGAATTTATCGTCTCGTTTGGTAGGTCTATCATGATAACGCTGTTTCTTACCGTGGCGCTGGTGCACATCATTGCATTGATGAGCCCCGGTCCTGACTTCTTCTTTGTTTCTCAGACTGCCGTTAGCCGCTCGCGCAAAGAGGCGATGATGGGCGTATTGGGGATCACCTGCGGCGTCATGGTTTGGGCGGGCGTTGCGCTGCTCGGCCTGCATCTGATTATCGAAAAAATGGCCTGGCTGCATACCATTATCATGGTTGGCGGTGGCCTGTACCTGTGCTGGATGGGTTATCAGATGCTGCGCGGAGCGCTGAAAAAAGAAAAATCCACGCCGGAAGCTGAGCCGCAGGTTGAACTGGCCCAGGGCGGGCGTAGCTTTATGAAAGGGCTGCTGACCAATCTGGCAAACCCAAAAGCGATTATTTACTTCGGTTCGGTGTTCTCGCTGTTTGTCGGCGATAGCGTTGGCGCAGGGGCGCGCTGGGGAATTTTCGCGCTGATTATTGTTGAAACCTTGGCTTGGTTCACCATCGTAGCCAGCCTGTTCGCGCTGCCGACGATGCGTCGTGGTTATCAACGTGCGGCGAAGTGGATTGATGGTGTCGCCGGAACCCTGTTTGCGGGCTTTGGGATCCACCTGATTATATCGCGCTAAGCGTTTGGCCCACTCGACGATGGGTGGGCCTCATCACATCACTCTTTGTTCCTCACGCATGCCTTGCCGACGCCAGTAGCGCACCCACCAGCATAAACAGCGAACCAAATGCTTTATTCAACGCCTTCATCTGCTTCGGCCCTTTAATCCATGCGGAAATACGCTGGGCCAGCGTGGCATAGCCAATCATCACAATGATATCGACGACGATAGTGGTCACCCCAAGAATCAGGTACTGCATAATCTGCGGTTGATCCGGAGAGATAAACTGCGGGAAGAGGGCAGCGAGAAACACAATGCTTTTGGGGTTGGTCAAATTGACGAATACCGCCCGTTGAAACAGTTTGCCCCGGCTCTGGGTTTTAGCCAGCGTTTTTAGGTCGATAGCGCCTGCGGCACGCCACTGCTGGACACCAAGCCAAATAAGATAGGCAACGCCTGCCCATTTCAGAATTTCAAACGCCAGCACCGAACGGGAAAATAGCGTGCCCAGACCGACACCGACCAAAACGATATGAATGGCGAGCCCGGTTTGTAAACCTGCAATCGACGCTGCCGCACCGCGGTAGCCATGATTAATCGAGGTCGTCATGGTATTGATCGCCCCTGAGCCTGGCGACAGGCTGAGAATTATGGATGTCAGCAGGTAGGCGAACCACCATTCATAGGTCATGAGAAACTCCCTGATTGTCTATTTTTATGCCACAATACGCTATTGTATGGGCGCTGTGTTAGGCGTCACAAAAAAATGATTTTCAGCGGTTAACTGGGGTGGAAGCCCGATGTTTCAACAGCAAAAGGATTGGAATACAAGAGAAAACGCGTTCGCCGCGTTTACGACCGGCCCGTTAATGGATTTCTGGCACGGGCGCGAAGAAGCTGCATTTACCGGCGTCGATAACGTTCCGGTATGGTTTGTTCGTTTTAGTTCCCCTGCGCACGACCGCGTTATCGTCGTTTGCCCTGGGCGTATTGAAAGCTACGTGAAGTACGCCGAACTGGCGTACGATCTCTTCCACAGTGGTTTTGATGTGTTAATCATCGACCACCGAGGCCAAGGGCGTTCCGGGCGCATGCTTTCGGATTCCCATCGCGGCCATGTGGCGAAATTCAGTGACTATGTGGACGATCTTGACGCCTTTTGGCAGCAAGAGGTGCTCCCGGGCCGCTGGCGTCAGCGGTTTATTCTCGCCCATTCCATGGGCGGGGCGATCGCGACGCAGTTTTTACAACGCAAACCACAGGGGTGTGATGCCATTGCGCTTTGTGCGCCGATGTTCGGTATTATCATGCGCTTCCCGGAATGGGTTGTACGACCGCTTCTCGATTGGGCTGAGGGCCATCAGCGTCTTCGAGAAGGCTATGCTATGGGCACCGGGCGATGGCACGCGCTACCGTTCGGCGTTAACGTGCTGACTCACAGCCGCGAGCGTTATCGGCGTAATGTCCGCTTTTATGCTGATGAGCCTCAGCTTCGCGTGGGCGGTCCGACCTATCATTGGGTGCGAGAAGGTATTCTGGCTGGTGAGAGCATTCTCGCTAATGCCGCCAAAGATACTTTCCCCCTCCTGCTGATTCAGGCGGAAGAAGAGCGGGTTGTTGATAACCGCATGCACGACCGTTATTGTGTCATTCGCGCCGAAGCGGGCCATCCTTGTGATGGCGGTAAGCCGCTTGTCATACAGGGCGCCTATCATGAGATCCTTTTTGAAAAGGACGTTATGCGATCGGTCGCACTCACTGCCATTGTCGATTTTTTCCATCGACATCGTTAATTCGGCGCCAGCGCCGCACTGTTTAGAGGTTAAATTCGTTTATGTACCAGGTCGTTGCGTCTGATTTAGATGGCACCTTACTCTCCCCTGACCACCACTTAACGCCGTATGCAAAAGAGACGCTGAAGCTACTGACCGAGCGCGGTCTGAACTTTGTCTTTGCTACTGGGCGTCACTACATTGATGTTGGTCAGATCCGCGATAATCTCGGGATCAAATCCTATATGATCACCTCCAACGGCGCGCGCGTGCACGACGCCGAGGGCAAACAGGTTTTCGCCCACAACTTAGACCGTGACATCGCGACCGATCTCTTCGGCATCGTGCACACCAATCCGGATATCGTCACCAACGTCTACCGCGATGATGAGTGGTTCATGAACCGTCACCGTCCGGAAGAGATGCGTTTCTTTAAAGAGGCCGTCTTCAGCTACACGCTGTATGAGCCGGGTTTGCTGGAAGCAGAAGGCGTCAGCAAGGTGTTCTTCACCTGCAACGACCATGAAACCTTGCTGCCACTGGAGCAGGCAATTAACGCTCGCTGGGGCGATCGCGTTAACGTCAGCTTCTCCACCTTGACCTGCTTGGAAGTCATGGCGGGTGGCGTATCGAAAGGCCATGCGCTGGAAGCGGTTGCAAAAGCAATGGGTTACACGCTGAAAGACTGTATCGCCTTTGGCGATGGTATGAACGATGCTGAAATGCTGTCGATGGCGGGTAAAGGCTGCATCATGGAAGGGGCCCATCAGCGCCTGAAAGATTTGCATCCCGAGCTGGAAGTGATTGGCTCTAACGCCGACGACGCGGTACCGCACTATCTGCGTCGTCTGTATTTGGATTAAATATTGACGACTGGCTACTTAGTGGTCAGTTGTCAACTTACATCTCCGCTACAATGAATGCTCATCTTCCTATGAGACATTCATTGTGGCGCTCCTGATTATTACCACGATCCTGTGGGCCTTCTCTTTTAGCTTTTATGGCGAGTACCTTGCCGGGCATATCGACAGCTATTTTGCCGTGCTCGTGCGCGTCGGCTTAGCTGCACTGGTGTTCCTGCCGTTCTTGCGCACGCGCGGGCATAGCCTGAAAACTATCGGTCTGTATATGCTGGTGGGTGCGATGCAGCTTGGCGTTATGTATATGCTGAGTTTCCGCGCCTATATGTACCTCACCGTTTCTGAGTTGCTGCTGTTTACCGTACTGACGCCGCTCTACATCACCTTGATTTATGACCTGATGAGCGGACGCCGCCTGCGTTGGAGCTATGCTTTCAGCGCGCTGCTGGCGGTGATTGGCGCGGGGATCATTCGCTATGACCAAGTGACCAGTCATTTCTGGATGGGACTGTTGCTGGTGCAGCTTTCCAACATCACTTTTGCCATCGGCATGGTGGGCTACAAGCGTCTGATGGAAACCCGTCCTATGCCGCAGCACAATGCTTTTGCTTGGTTCTACCTTGGCGCGTTTGTGGTTGCGGTGGTGGCTTGGTCGCTGCTGGGCAATACGCAGAAAATGCCGGAGACGATGCCGCAGTGGGGCATTCTGGTATTCCTCGGCGTGGTCGCATCTGGGATTGGCTATTTTATGTGGAACTACGGTGCCACGCAGGTGGACGCGGGCACGTTAGGTATCATGAACAACATGCATGTGCCGGCGGGGCTGTTAGTTAATCTGGCAATCTGGCACCAACAACCCCACTGGCCGAGCTTCCTTACAGGGGCAGCGGTGATTCTGGCTTCGCTGTGGGTGCATCGTAAGTGGGTCGCTCCGCACTCTTCACAAACGGCAGATGATCGCAAGCGTGGTTCCGCGCTGAGCGAATAAACGCATCTGTCACCGGCTGACGCTGCTCGCCGTCGCGCACGGCAGCGTACAGCCGACTCCACAGTCCTTCGCCCAGGGTCTTGGTCACGATGAGATCCTGGCGCTCAAAGCTTTCCACCACCCAATGCGGCAGTGCGGCAATGCCCATACGTGCCGACACCATCTGAATCAGCAACAGCGTGTTATCCACACTTTTAAACTGTGGGCTGATACCTGCCGGCTGTAGGAAGTGACGCCAGATATCTAGGCGCTGACGCTGCACCGGGTAAATAAGCAATGTTTCTGCGGCTAAGTCCTCCGGCGTGATGCGCGCTTTGGCTGCCAGCGGATGATCCGGTGACAGCACCAGGCGCACCTCGAAATCGAACATTGGCGAGTAGTGCAAACCGCTGCGCGGCAGAATATCGGAGGTCAGCACGATATCCAGTTCGCTCTGCTGCAGGGCTGGCTGCGGGTCAAACGTCACGCCGGATTTAAAGTCCATCTCCACCTGAGGCCACTGCTTGTGGAAGTTTTCCAGCGCGGGCGTTAACCACTGAATACAGCTATGACATTCAATGGCGATGCGTAATGTCGCCTGCTGTGGCTCATTGCAGGACTGCAGCGCTTGGCTAATTTGCGGCAGCACTTGGTTTGCCAGCTGCAGCAAGATTTCTCCCTGCGGGGTAAAGCGTAACGGCTGGCTTTTACGCACAAATAGCCGAAAGCCAAGGCGCTGTTCCAGATCGCTGAACTGGTGAGAAAGGGCGGACTGGGTCTGATGCAGCGTCGCCGCAGCGGCTGCCAGTGAACCAGTATTCCGCAACGCCTGGAGCGTTTTCAGGTGTTTAATCTCGATCATGAAAGTCCTTCACTTCGGCATGAACATATTGCGCTTGAGGATTATACAGTACCTGTCGATTATGGATGTGTAAACATCTGGACGGCTAAATACTGAAAATTCCATGAGAGGCATATGATGACGATTCAAAACCACACCCTCGGTTTCCCTCGTGTTGGTCTGCGCCGCGAGCTGAAAAAAGCGCAAGAGAGCTATTGGGCAGGCAATGCCTCTCGTGAAGAATTACTTGCGACTGGGCGCGAACTGCGTGCTCGTCACTGGGAGCAGCAGAAACAAGCGGGCATTGATCTGCTGCCAGTGGGGGATTTTGCTTGGTACGATCATGTCCTCACCACCAGTCTTCTGCTGGGCAACGTCCCGGTGCGGCACCAGAATAAAGACGGCTCGGTTGATATCGACACCTTATTCCGTATTGGCCGCGGTCGCGCCCCGACCGGCGAACCTGCAGCGGCGGCGGAAATGACCAAATGGTTTAACACCAACTATCACTACATGGTGCCGGAGTTTGTCAAAGGCCAGCAGTTCAAACTGACTTGGACCCAACTGCTGGATGAAGTGGACGAAGCATTGGCGCTGGGCCATAAGGTGAAACCTGTTCTACTTGGCCCGGTAACCTACCTGTGGCTAGGCAAAGTGAAGGGCGAGCCGTTTGAGCGCCTTAGCCTGCTCAACGATATCCTGCCGGTCTACCAACAGGTGCTGAACGAGCTATCGAAGCGTGGCGTTGAATGGGTGCAGATCGATGAACCCGCACTGGTGCTGGAGCTGCCGCAGAAATGGCTGGATGCGTTCAAGCCGGCGTACGATGCGCTGACAGGACAGCTCAAGCTGCTGCTGACCACCTATTTTGAAGGTGTCACACCGAACCTTAATACCATTACCGCACTGCCAGTTCAGGGGCTGCATGTCGATTTCGTGCACGGGAAAGATGACGTGAACGAACTGCACAAGCGTCTTCCTGCCGACTGGCTGCTTTCCGCAGGCCTGATTAATGGCCGCAACGTCTGGCGTGCCGATCTCACGCAAAAATATGCACAAATTAAGGATATTGTCGGCAAACGCGCGCTCTGGGTGGCATCTTCATGCTCGCTACTGCATAGCCCAATCGATCTCAGCGTTGAGACACGCCTAGATGCAGAAGTGAAAAGCTGGTTTGCCTTCGCCCTGCAAAAATGCGGTGAGCTGGCGCTGCTGCGCGACGCGCTGAATAGCGGCAATACGGCTGAGCTTGTGGCGTGGAGCGCACCGATTCAAGCCCGTCGCCACTCTACTCGTGTTCATAACACCGCCGTTGAGCAGCGACTGGCGGCGGTCACCGCACAGGATAGTCAGCGTACCAGCGCATATTCACAGCGCGCCAAGGCGCAACGTGCGCGCTTTAATTTACCGGCCTGGCCGACCACCACCATCGGCTCGTTCCCGCAAACCACGGAAATTCGCGGCCTACGTCTGGACTTTAAAAAAGGCAACCTTGATGTGGGTAACTATCGCACCGGGATTGCTGAGCACATCAAACAGGCAATTATTGAGCAAGAACGCCTGGGCCTCGATGTGCTGGTGCACGGCGAAGCCGAACGCAACGACATGGTGGAGTATTTCGGTGAGCATCTCGATGGTTTTGTTTTTACCCAAAACGGTTGGGTGCAGAGTTATGGCTCTCGCTGCGTGAAGCCGCCGGTAGTGATTGGCGATGTCAGCCGCCCGGAAGCAATCACCGTTGAGTGGGCGAAGTACGCGCAGTCTCTGACTGACAAACCGGTGAAAGGCATGCTCACCGGCCCGGTGACCATTCTTTGCTGGTCCTTCCCGCGTGAGGATGTGACCCGCGAAACCATCGCCAAACAGATTGCGCTGGCGCTGCGTGATGAAGTTGCAGATTTGGAGGCGGCAGGCATTGGTATTATCCAGATTGATGAACCGGCGCTACGCGAAGGCCTGCCACTGCGTCGCAGCGATTGGGCGGCATATTTGGAATGGGGTGTGGAGGCCTTCCGTATCAACGCGGCGGTCGCGAAAGATGAAACGCAGATCCACACCCACATGTGTTACTGCGAGTTCAACGACATCATGGATTCCATTGCGGCGCTCGATGCAGATGTGATCACCATTGAAACCTCACGCTCTGACATGGAACTGCTGGAATCGTTTGAAGAGTTCGACTATCCAAACGAAATTGGACCGGGCGTATATGACATTCACTCGCCAAATGTGCCAAGCGTCGAGTGGATTGAAGCGTTGCTTAAGAAAGCCGAACTACGTATTCCGGCTGAACGCCTGTGGGTCAACCCGGACTGCGGACTGAAAACCCGCGGCTGGCCGGAAACTCGGGCAGCGTTGGCAAATATGGTGCAGGCAGCGCAGAATTTGCGCCAAGCGTAAAATGTAAAACGGAGGCGAAAGCCTCCGTTTAGATTATGGGCAATTCCCGTTTGTTGTAGGGCTATCCCTTCTTCCCTGCATGCTGGGCAAACCACGCCAGCATTCTCTGCCAGCCGTCTTTGGCCGATTCTTCATGATAGCTGGCACGATAGTCAGCATTAAAGGCATGACCGGCTTCCGGGTAGACCACAATGTCGGCTTTCGCATTCGCCGCACGCAGCGCTTGGCGCATGGTGTCTACGGACTCGAGAGATATCCCAGTATCCTGCCCGCCGTACAGCCCTAACACCGGAGCGCTAAGATCGACCGCAACGTCGACAGGATTTTTCGGTGAATTCAACGTTTTGTCACCGATCAAGCGACCATACCAGGCGACTGCGGCTTTAAGCTGTGGATTATGCGCGGCATACAGCCATGCAATGCGTCCACCCCAGCAGAAACCCGTCACCGACAGACGGTTGGCATCGCCGCCATGACGCGCCGCCCAGCTGGCGACGTGGTCGAGATCGCCCAGCACCTGAGCATCAGGCACTTTTGTGACTAAGCCGCTAAACAGTGAGGGGATATCGTCGTAGTCGTTCGGATCGCCCTGACGGAAATAGAGCTCTGGTGCAATCGCCAGATAGCCCTCCAGTGCTAGGCGGCGGCAGATATCACGAATGTGTTCGTGGACGCCAAAAATCTCCTGCACTACGATGATTACCGGGAGAGGCTCATCGCTATGTTTTGGCCGCGCGTGATAGGCCGGTAGCATATCCCCCTGTGAGGGGATAGAGGTTTCCCCCGCCGTGATGGCCTCTTCGGGCGTATGGACGGTGGTAGAGGCATGAGGTGAAGCAGCAGGTGCAAATCCAGGTTGTGTCTTGATTGTCATGGCATTCTCCGTACCCTTTGAATGAACTCATAGCCGAATCACAGTGCCTCAAGACGGCGTATTATTGTGCAGCAGACGATCACATTAACTTGTTAATGTGATGTAAATCACTATTTGCATGGAATTTAATGCAATATTTTTAATTCTTAGTGATAGCAATCACGAAAAAATGTTGTGGTCTTCTATAAAGTACATTTTTGCTTCTTCTGACAAAACTGAACCACAGAGGAGTTCTTTATGTCCAAGTCTGATGTTTTTCATCTCGGCCTCACCAAAAACGATTTACAAGGGGCTACGGTTGCTATCGTCCCCGGTGACCCGGAGCGTGTGGAAAAGATCGCCGCGCTGATGGAAAAGCCGGTAAAACTGGCATCTCATCGTGAATTTACCTCCTGGCGTGCTGAGCTTGATGGCAAGCCAGTGATCGTTTGCTCAACCGGTATCGGTGGTCCATCGACCTCCATTGCCGTAGAAGAGCTGGCACAGCTGGGCATTCGCACATTCCTGCGCGTGGGTACCACCGGTGCCATTCAGCCAAATATCAATGTGGGTGATGTACTGGTCACCACGGCGTCCGTCCGTCTTGACGGTGCGAGCCTGCACTTTGCCCCGATGGAATATCCAGCGGTGGCTGACTTTGCGTGTACGACCGCGCTGGTAGAAGCGGCGAAAGCCGTCGGTGCGACCACTCACGTGGGCGTTACTGCTTCCTCTGATACCTTCTATCCGGGTCAGGAACGCTATGACACCTTCTCAGGCCGCGTTGTACGCAACTTCAAAGGCTCTATGGAAGAGTGGCAGTCAATGGGTGTGATGAACTATGAAATGGAATCCGCCACCCTGCTGACCATGTGCTCAAGCCAGGGTCTGCGCGCGGGGATGGTTGCGGGCGTTATCGTTAACCGCACCCAACAGGAAATTCCTAACGCAGAGACCATGAAACAGACCGAAAGCCACGCGGTGAAAATCGTAGTGGAAGCGGCGCGTCGTCTGCTGTAGTTTTCCCTCCTTTGCGAAAAGGCCGACTTGTTCGGCCTTTTTCTTTTTGCGTCGCGGCTCGCAGGAAACTGCTTTAAAACTGGACGTTTATACAGCACAATTCTATTTTTGTGCAGATAACGGATTCAGGCAGGGGGCGTTGTGGATATTGCCGTGGTGATTTATGCATTAGTGGCACTGGCGGGCATCGCGATTGGCTGGCTGGCGGCAAGCTATCGTGTCGCGCAGCAGCGCGCTGAACAGTTGGCAGAAGAACGCGATGTATACGGCGAACTGAGCGCGGCGAAACAGCAAATCGCCCAGCATGCTCATTGGCGTGACGAGTGCGAACTGCTCAACAACGAGCTGCGCAGCCTGCGGGAGATTAACTCGTCGCTGGAGGTCGATCTCCGCGAGGTCACTACGCTGCTCGAGACCACGCGCCAGCACGGCGATGAAAAACACCGCCTGATGCTCAACAGCGAACAGCGTCTGAGTGAGCAGTTCGAAAATCTTGCCAACCGCATCTTTGAACAGAGCAACCGTCGGGTCGATGAACAAAACCGGCAAAGCCTGCACGGCCTGCTGACGCCGCTACGTGAACAGCTAGACGGTTTCCGTCGTCAGGTTCAGGACAGCTTTGGTCAGGAAGCGCGCGAGCGGCACACGTTGGCGCATGAAATTCGTAACCTTCAGCAGCTCAACGCCCAGATGGCGCAGGAAGCCGTCAACCTAACCCGGGCGCTGAAAGGCGATAATAAAACGCAGGGCAACTGGGGCGAAGTGGTGCTCAGCCGCGTACTGGAAGCCTCCGGCCTGCGGGAAGGGCACGAATATGAAACCCAGGTCAGCATCAACACGGACGCCAATTCGCGTATGCAGCCGGACGTTATTGTGCGCCTGCCTCACCGCAAAGACGTGGTGGTGGATGCCAAAATGACGCTGGTGGCTTACGAGCGCTACTTCAACGCCGAAGATGACTACACCCGAGAAACTGCGCTGCAGGAGCATATCGCGGCGGTGCGCAACCATATCCGTATGCTGGGCCGTAAAGATTACCAGCAGCTTCCGGGGCTGCGTTCGTTGGATTACGTCCTGATGTTTATCCCCGTAGAGCCAGCGTTTTTACTGGCGCTAGACCGGCAGCCCGAACTGATTAGCGAAGCGCTGAAAAATAATATTATGCTGGTCAGCCCAACCACATTGCTGGTGGCTCTGCGCACTATCTCCAACCTGTGGCGCTACGAGCACCAAAGCCGCAATGCGCAACATATTGCTGAACGTGCCAGCCGCTTATATGACAAAATGCGCCTGTTCGTTGACGATATGTCGTCTATTGGTCAAAGCCTCGATAAAGCACAGGACAACTACCGTCAGGCGATGAAAAAGCTGACTTCCGGTCGCGGTAATCTGTTGGTGCAGGCGGAAGCATTCCGTCATCTTGGCGTTGAGGTGAAACGCGAGATTAATCCAGACCTCGTCGAACAGGCCACATCACAGGATGATGAGTTCCGATTGCGCGACGATGAAGAGTTGAATGATGACAATCCGTTAGCGGCAGAACGCCGCTAATCCAGCGAAATGGCGGATTTCGTAACGGGGTGGAATCGTAGGGCAATCGTGCCCAATCTGTTACACTCCATGAACATTTTCTTGATAAGCAGGCATAGAGATGGTTGAGGATTCACAAGAAACGACGCACTTTGGCTTTCAAACAATTGCCAAAGATCAGAAGGTCGACATGGTGGCACATGTCTTCCATTCTGTGGCCGCAAAATACGATGTTATGAATGACCTGATGTCATTCGGTATTCATCGTCTTTGGAAGCGATTTACCATTGATTGCAGCGGCGTGCGCCGTGGACAGAAAGTTCTCGATCTGGCGGGCGGTACGGGCGATCTGACGGCGAAGTTCTCGCGCATGGTGGGTGAAACCGGGCGTGTGGTACTGGCTGATATCAACGACTCGATGTTGAAAATGGGTCGTGAAAAGCTGCGTAACATTGGCGTTGTGGGCAACGTGGAATACGTACAGGCTAACGCAGAAGCACTGCCTTTCCCGGATAATACCTTCGACTGCATTACCATCTCCTTTGGCCTACGTAACGTCACCGACAAAGAGAAAGCGCTGCGCTCCATGTACCGCGTGCTGAAGCCGGGTGGGCGCCTGCTGGTGCTTGAGTTCTCTAAACCGATTATTGAGCCATTGAGCAAAGCCTACGATGCCTATTCGTTCCACATTCTGCCGCGTATTGGCGAAATGGTGGCTAACGATGCGGACAGCTACCGTTATCTGGCGGAGTCCATCCGTATGCACCCGAATCAGGACACGCTGAAAGAGATGATGCAAGACGCCGGTTTGGAAAACGTTGACTACTTCAACCTGACCGCAGGGATCGTTGCGCTGCATCGCGGCTATAAATTCTGATTGAGGTGCGGCTATGCCTTTAAAACCCTTAGTGACTGGCAGCATTGAGACCGCCATTAATACGCTGCTTTGGCGTGAAAATGCCTTGAAGCCCGCTCGTCAGCGTCTTATTGGCAAAGTGTTGCGCATTGAACTTAAAGAGTTCTCCTCGCCGCTGGTGCTGGTATTTAGCGAGCGCCAGGTTGATGTGCTGGGCGCGTGGGAAGGCGAGGCAGACTGCACCGTTATCACGCGTGTCAGCGTATTGCCGCAGCTGCGTAACCGCCAACAGCTCACCGCGCTTATCCGCAATAACGATCTCGAAGTGCAGGGCGATCTACAGGTTGTGCAAAACCTCGTATCGTTGGCCGACCTCGCGGAATTCGACCCTGCTGAACTGCTTGCGCCCTATACCGGCGATATCGCCGCTGAAGGGGTGAGTAAGCTCCTGCGCGGGGGGGCGAAGTTTGTGCAACATGGTTTGGCGCGTCAGCAGCGCTACGTCTCTGAAGCGTTGACTGAAGAGTGGCGCTTGGCGCCTGGCGCATTGGAAATAGCGTGGTTCGCCGAAGAAACGATGGCCGTAGAGCGTGAGCTAGCTGCACTGACCCAACGGCTGGAAAAACTGGAGGAGAAATGACGCCAGGAGAATTACGGCGCCTGTACTTTATCATCCACACCTTTTTGAGCTACGGGCTTGATGAGCTGATTCCCAAGATGCGTATCACGCTGCCGCTGCGTATTGGGCGTCGGCTGTTATTCTGGATGCCAAACCGCCACAAAAATAAGCCATTAGGTGAGCGCCTGCGCCTGGCGCTACAAGAGCTTGGCCCTGTGTGGATCAAGTTCGGTCAGATGCTTTCCACCCGTCGCGACCTTTTCCCACCGCAGATTGCCGATCAGCTGGTTATGCTGCAGGATCGCGTTGCTCCTTTCGATGGCAAACTGGCAAAGCAGCAAATTGAAAAATCGATGGGTGATATCCCCGTCGAAAGCTGGTTTGATGATTTTGAGATTGAGCCGCTGGCTTCCGCATCGATTGCCCAGGTGCACACCGCGCGCCTAAAAGAGAATGGCAAAGAGGTGGTGATCAAGGTTATCCGTCCGGATATCCTTCCGGTTATCAAAGCCGACATGAAGCTTATCTATCGCCTGGCGCGCTGGGTGCCTCGTCTGCTGCCTGACGGTCGCCGCCTGCGTCCGCTGGAGGTGGTGCGTGATTACGAAAAAACGCTGCTTGATGAGCTGAACCTGCTGCGCGAAGCGGCTAACGCCATCCAGTTGCGGCGCAACTTCGAAAATAGCCCGATGCTGTACGTGCCGGAGATTTACTCCGATTACTGCCGCGTCGACATGCTGGTCATGGAGCGCATCTACGGTATTCCGGTGTCCGACATTGAGACGCTGGAAAAGCAAAATACCAACATGCAATTGTTGGCCGAACGCGGCGTTCAGGTGTTCTTTACCCAGGTATTCCGCGACAGCTTCTTCCATGCCGACATGCATCCAGGCAATATTTTTGTCAGCTATGAACATCCGGAAGATCCGCAGTATATCGGCATCGATTGCGGCATCGTCGGATCGCTAAACAAAGATGATAAGCGTTATTTAGCAGAAAACTTTATTGCCTTCTTCAACCGTGACTACCGCAAAGTGGCTGAGCTGCACGTGGACTCCGGCTGGGTGCCCGCGGATACCAACGTGGAAGATTTCGAGTTTGCTATCCGCACCGTGTGTGAACCTATCTTCGAAAAACCGCTGGCAGAGATCTCGTTTGGCCATGTCCTGCTAAACCTGTTTAACACCGCTCGCCGCTTTAATATGGAAGTGCAGCCACAGCTTGTGTTACTGCAAAAGACATTACTTTACGTAGAAGGAGTAGGACGCCAGCTCTATCCTCAGTTAGATTTATGGAAGACGGCGAAACCATTCCTCGAATCTTGGATTAAAGACCAAGTGGGGATACCCGCTCTGTTCCGCGCGTTGAAGGACAAAGCACCGTTCTGGATTGAAAAAATGCCGGAATTGCCTGAGTTGGTGTACGACAGCTTGCGACAGAGTAAGCAGATGGAGGCCAGTCTGGCGAAGATTTCGCAGGATATGGCAACGCATCATACTCGGCAGGGGCAGTCTCGCTATCTCTTTGGTATAGGCGCGGTTTTACTCCTGAGCGGTACAATGTTATTGGTATCTCGGCCGGAATGGGGGTTTGCACCCGCATGGCTTATGGCCGGAGGCATAGTGGTATGGTTCGCCGGCTGGCGTAAGACGCGCTGAATTTTGCGTCGCTAACAGGGCGCTGCATAACGTATAATGCGCGCTGATTATTTCATCATCTATCAGAGGAACATGTATGGGTGGTATTAGTATTTGGCAGTTGCTGATTATCGTCGTTATCGTGGTTCTGCTTTTTGGGACTAAAAAGCTGAGCTCACTTGGGTCGGATTTAGGCGCGTCTATCAAAGGCTTTAAAAAAGCCATGGGTGATGAAGACGACAAAAAAGATAAGCCGAGCCAGGATGCAGATTTCACTGCGCAATCAATTACTGATAAGCAGGAAAGTGCGAAGAAAGACGAAGCGAAACGCCACGACAACGAGCAGGTGTAATTCGTGTTTGATATTGGTTTCAGTGAACTGCTGCTGGTGTTTGTGATAGGCCTCGTGGTATTGGGGCCTAAACGCCTGCCAGTTGCAGTGAAGACGGTTGTTGGCTGGATCAGAGCGCTACGCTCGCTGGCGGCAACCGTACAAAATGAGCTGACGCAGGAGCTTAAACTCCAAGAATTTCAGGATAGCCTGAAGAAGGTGGAGAAGGCGAGTCTGGATAGTCTGACGCCTGAGCTGAAAGCTTCTATGGATGAGCTGCGCGACGCGGCGGAGTCGATGAAGCGTTCTTACTCGGCGCACGATCCTGAGAAGGCGAGTGACGAGGCCAATACTATCCATAACCCTGTGGTGAAGGATAAGGACGCCGTGCAACCGGCCACGGCAGAGCCGCAGGCGGTACATGCTGATGAACCGAGTGTGTCGGCTGAGGAGACCCCGGCGCCAGTGGCCGAAGCGGTTAACTCGGTAGAGAAAGAGAAAGTTTCTGCGGCTGCCGTTCCTGATTCATCCCCCGCATCGAGTGATAAACCGTAAACATGAGCGTAGAAGATACTCAACCGCTGATCGCTCATTTAATTGAGCTGCGCAAGCGTCTGCTCAACAGCATCATCGCGGTCATCGTTATTTTTCTGTCACTGGTCTATTTCGCCAACGACATTTACCAGCTGGTGTCAGCACCGTTGATTAAACAGTTGCCGCATGGGGCGACGATGATCGCCACCGACGTGGCATCACCATTTTTTACGCCGATCAAGCTGACCTTTATGGTGTCGCTGATCCTTTCCGCCCCGGTCATTTTGTATCAGGTATGGGCGTTTGTGGCCCCGGCGCTGTACAAGCATGAACGTCGTCTGGTGATGCCACTGCTGGTCTCCAGTACCCTGCTGTTTTATACCGGTATGGCGTTTGCCTACTTCGTGGTGTTCCCGCTGGCGTTTGGCTTCCTGACCCACGCGGCTCCGGCTGGAGTATTGGTTTCAACGGATATTAAAAGCTACCTCGATTTCGTCATGTCGTTGTTTATTGCGTTTGGCGTATCGTTTGAAGTGCCTGTGGCTATCGTGCTGCTCTGCTGGGTTGGCGTGACTACGCCGGAAGACCTGCGCAAGAAACGTCCGTACGTGCTAGTGGCCGCCTTTGTGATTGGTATGCTGCTGACGCCGCCGGATGTGTTCTCGCAAACGCTGTTGGCGATCCCGATGTATTGCCTATTCGAAGTGGGGCTGTTTTTCTCCCGCTTCTACGCCGGGAAGCGTGCGACGCGTGATGAAGACGCACAAGCAGAAGAAAATGAAGAATAACCAACCGCCCGTCAGGGCGGTTGTCATATGGGGGCCATGATGTTTGATATCGGTGTTAATTTAACCAGCTCGCAGTTTTCTCGTGACCGCGACGAGGTCGTCGCCCGAGCCCTTGCTGCGGGTGTACACGGTATGCTGCTGACCGGAACCAATCGTCATGAGAGCGAAGAAGCTCAGAGATTGGCGGAACGTTTTGAGGGCTGCTGGTCTACCGCTGGCGTCCATCCGCATGATAGCAGCAGCTGGTCTGCGGAAGTGGCAGACTCAATCTATACGCTGGTGAACAAGATTGAGGTAGTGGCTGTGGGCGAGTGCGGGTTGGACTTTAACCGTAATTTCTCCACGCCCGCTGAGCAGGAAACGGCTTTCAGCGCTCAGTTGGCGATAGCGGCTGAGCTGGGTATGCCAGTGTTCCTGCACTGCCGCGATGCGCATGATCGGTTCTTTGCGCTGCTTGAACCTTGGCTTGATCACCTGCCGGGCGCGGTGCTGCACTGTTTCACCGGCACTCGTGACGAACTGCAGGCCTGTCTAGATCATGGACTGTTCATTGGTATAACCGGATGGGTGTGCGATGAGCGACGGGGGCTGGAACTGCGCGAAATGCTGCCGATGATCCCTGCTAACCGCCTGCTCTTGGAGACCGATGCGCCGTATCTGCTGCCGCGTGACATGACGCCTAAACCGGCGTCACGACGCAATGAACCGGCATTTGTGCCGCATATTCTGTCCCGCGTCGCCGAATGGCGCGGCGAAGAGCCACAGTGGCTGGAAGCCGTTACCGACAACAATGCCAGACAATTGTTTAAAATAGAGTTTTAACTCAGGATTTGCGGAAGTCGGTGTTTTTAACGCTCTGCTTGATCTGCTTATTGAGCAGGTTAAGCAGCAGCATGGAACGCGCTTCACCGTCGGGCTCGGCAAAGATGGCCTGAAACCCTTCGAATGCGCCTTCGGTGATCACGACGCTGTCGCCAGGATACGGCGTTTCCGGATCGGTGACGTCATCCGGCTGGTAGATGGAAAGCTGGTGAATGACGGAAGACGGAACCGTTGCAGGGTGGATGCCAAAACGAACAAAATGGCTGACGCCACGGGTTGCGTTGATGGTCGTGGTGTGAATCACTTCCGGGTCAAATTCGACAAACAGGTAGTTTGGAAACAGCGGTTCGCTGACGGTTGTACGTTTACCGCGCACCATCTTTTCCAAGGTGATCATCGGCGTGAGGCAATTTACCGCCTGTCGTTCAAGATGTTCTTGAGCACGCTGAAGTTGTCCACGTTTGCAGTATAGTAAATACCAAGCTTGCATAATGACTCGTTTTCGCTATTTAACGCGAGAGCATACCAAAAGTGCGGTCAAATCGCGATGTTGATTATAGTGGCTTTAATTTACGCTAATTTAACAAAATTACAGCATCACGGAACCATTCGCCGTATAATGAGGCGCTTACCAGGAGGCCAATAATTACCCTATGAAATACCAAGACCTACGCGACTTTCTGACACAGCTTGAGCAGCAGGGTGAGCTTAAGCGTATTAGCCTCCCGGTTGATCCCCATCTGGAAATTACCGAAATTGCCGACCGCACTCTTCGTGCCGGTGGGCCTGCGTTACTGTTTGAAAATCCTATTGGTTATTCCATGCCAGTGCTGTGTAACCTGTTCGGAACACCTAAGCGTGTGGCGATGGGGATGGGCCAGGAAGATGTCAGCGCGTTGCGTGAAGTGGGTAAGTTATTAGCCTTTTTGAAAGAGCCTGAGCCGCCAAAGGGTTTTCGCGATCTGTTCGATAAGTTGCCGCAGTTCAAGCAAGTGTTGAACATGCCGACAAAACGTCTGCGTGGCGCGCCTTGTCAGCAAAAAATCATCTCCGGCGACGACGTTGATTTATCCCGTATCCCGGTCATGACCTGCTGGCCTGAGGATGCAGCTCCGCTGATTACCTGGGGGCTGACGGTGACCCGTGGACCGCATAAAGAGCGGCAGAATCTGGGGATTTATCGTCAGCAGGTGATTGGCAAAAACAAACTGATTATGCGTTGGCTGTCGCATCGCGGCGGCGCGCTTGATTTTCAGGAGTGGTGTGCGCTTCATCCAGGTGAACGTTTCCCGGTTGCGGTCGCGCTGGGTGCCGATCCTGCCACCATTCTTGGCGCGGTGACGCCGGTACCGGATACGCTTTCCGAATATGCTTTTGCCGGTTTGCTGCGCGGTACCAAAACCGAAGTGGTGAAGTGTCTTTCTAATGAATTAGAAGTGCCTGCCAGCGCTGAGATTGTGCTGGAAGGCTACATTGAGCCGGGCGAGATGGCACCGGAAGGCCCGTATGGCGATCACACCGGTTACTACAATGAAGTAGACAGTTTCCCGGTCTTTACTGTGACCCATATTACCCAGCGCGAAGATGCGATTTACCACTCCACCTACACCGGACGTCCGCCCGATGAACCGGCGGTGCTGGGCGTGGCGTTGAACGAAGTGTTCGTGCCGATTTTGCAAAAGCAGTTCCCGGAAATTGTTGATTTCTATCTGCCGCCGGAAGGGTGTTCGTATCGCCTCGCCGTTGTCACTATGAAAAAACAGTACGCGGGGCATGCAAAACGCGTAATGATGGGCGTATGGTCATTTTTACGGCAATTTATGTACACAAAGTTCGTGATTGTCTGCGATGATGACGTGAACGCACGTGACTGGAACGATGTGATATGGGCGATTACCACCCGTATGGATCCTGCAAGGGATACCGTGCTGGTAGAAAACACGCCGATTGATTATCTTGATTTCGCCTCGCCGGTTTCCGGATTGGGGTCGAAAATGGGGCTGGATGCTACCAATAAGTGGCCTGGGGAAACCCAGCGCGAGTGGGGCCGTCCGATTAAAAAAGATCCCGCCGTTACGGCGCGTATTGATGAAATCTGGGACGAGCTGGCCATTTTTTCCGACGATAAATAATAAATTTATCCCCTAAATAATGACGGGGAAAGACCCGACAGAGGGAGCGCATGACAACCTTAAGCTGTAAAGTGACCTCGGTGGATGCAATTACCGATACGGTATATCGCGTCCGTTTAGTACCCGAAGCTACCTTCTCATTTCGTGCCGGCCAGTATCTGATGGTGGTAATGGATGAGCGCGACAAACGCCCGTTCTCCATGGCCTCAACGCCGGACGAACAAGCGTTTATTGAGTTGCACATCGGTGCCTCTGAACTGAATCTGTACGCGATGGCCGTGATGGACAGAATTCTCAAAGAGCGTGAAGTGGTTGTCGATATTCCACACGGTGAAGCTTGGCTGCGCGATGAGGACGATCGTCCTCTGGTGCTGATTGCTGGCGGCACTGGCTTCTCCTATGTGCGTTCTATCCTGCTGACTGCGCTGGCGCGTAACCCAAATCGTGATGTTGCGATTTATTGGGGCGGCCGTGAAGAGAAGCACCTCTATGATCTCTCCGAGCTGGAAGCGTTGTCGGTGAACCATCCGAATCTGCGTGTTGAACCGGTAGTTGAGCAGCCGGAAGAAGGCTGGCGCGGACGCTCAGGTACCGTGCTGACAGCGGTGTTGCAGGATTATGGTACGCTGGCAGACCATGATATCTATATCGCTGGTCGCTTTGAAATGGCCAAGATTGCTCGTGACCTGTTCTGTAACGAACGCCAAGCGCGTGAAGATCGTCTGTTTGGCGATGCTTTTGCGTTTATCTGATTCGTGAATAAAAAGCCCGCCCCTGACAGGCGGGAAGAACGGCAACTAAACTTTATTGTTGTGTGTGATGCCGGGTGGTGGCGCTAGCGCGTCTTATCCGGCCTACGATGATATCCGCCCCGGCGCTGTTTTTACGGCGCCGGGGCGTGTTTTTATACGCGCTCGATAACGGTCGCGATCCCCTGACCTAACCCAATACACATAGTCGCCAGACCAAACTGGGCATCTTTGCTTTCCATCAGGTTCAGCAAGGTGGTGGTGATTCGCGTCCCGGAACACCCGAGCGGGTGGCCCAGAGCGATAGCGCCGCCGTTGAGGTTGATCTTCTCGTCGATCTGCTCCATCAGGCCCAGATCTTTAATGCACGGCAGGATCTGTGCGGCAAACGCTTCGTTCATTTCGAATAAATCAATATCGCCTGCGGTCAGGCCGGCTTTCTTCAGCGCCAGCTTAGAAGCCGGAACCGGGCCGTAACCCATAATCGACGGATCGCAGCCGACTACTGCCATCGAGCGAATACGTGCCCGTGGAGTTAACCCCAGCGCATGTGCCTGGCTTTCGCTCATCACCAACATGGCAGAGGCGCCGTCGGAGAGGGCTGAAGAGGTGCCCGCGGTGACCGTACCGGTGACCGGATCGAAAGCCGGTCGCAGCGCGGAGAGCGCTTCAATGGTGGTTTCCGGGCGGATCACTTCGTCGTAATTAAACTGCTTCAGCACGCCGTCCGCGTCATGACCGCCGGTCGGAATGATTTCGTTCTTAAAGGCTCCCGACTGGGTTGCAGCCCAAGCGCGTGCATGTGAACGAGCGGCGAAAGCGTCCTGCATTTCACGGCTAATGCCGTGCATGCGAGACAGCATTTCTGCCGTTAGGCCCATCATGCCTGCTGCTTTGGCAACGGTACGGCTCATGCCCGGGTGGAAATCTACGCCATGGCTCATTGGCACGTGGCCCATGTGCTCTACGCCGCCCACCAGACATACCTGCGCGTCGCCGGTCATAATCATGCGAGCTGCATCGTGTAATGCCTGCATTGAAGAACCACACAGACGGTTAACGGTGTTTGCCGGAACCGAGTGGGGGATTTCCGCCAGCAGCGAGGCGTTACGCGCAATGTTGAAACCCTGCTCTAGCGTCTGCTGTACGCAGCCCCAATAAATGTCGTCGATGGCCGCCGCTTCAAGCGCCGGGTTACGTGCCAGCAGGCTACGCATCAAATGGGCTGAGAGATCCTCTGCGCGCACGTTGCGGAACGCACCGCCCTTCGAACGGCCCATTGGGGTACGAATTGCATCAACAATAACAACCTGTTCCATCGTGACTCCTTAAGCCGTTTTCAGCTCACCAACCGGGCGGGCTGGCTCAACCGGGGGATAATACGCTTCGTTATGGCGTGCTTTGTCGCGCAGACCGGCCGGGACTTCATACAGTGGGCCAAGGTGCTGGTACTGCTGCGCCATATCGAGGTACTTCGCGCTGCCCAGCGTATCCAACCAGCGGAATGCGCCGCCGTGGAACGGAGGGAAGCCCAGACCGTACACCAGCGCCATGTCAGCTTCAGCAGGGCTTGCGATAATGCCTTCTTCCAAGCAGCGCACCACTTCGTTGACCATCGGGATCATCATACGGGCGATAATCTCTTCTTCGCTGAAGTCGCGTTTCGGCTGGCTAACTTCTGCCAGCA
This sequence comes from Kluyvera sp. STS39-E, assembly GCF_040932435.1. NCBI lineage: Bacteria > Pseudomonadati > Pseudomonadota > Gammaproteobacteria > Enterobacterales > Enterobacteriaceae > Kluyvera > Kluyvera sp. STS39-E. The sequence continues at coordinate 85,066 of NZ_JBFQGA010000014.1, forward strand.
GGCTATCCACTGCAGGATCTTCTTCTTTCTTTGGCTTGCCTTTGCTGTCTTCTTTATAGCGCCAGAAACCGAGGCCATTTTTTTGCCCGTAGCGGCTAGCGTCGAACAGCGCGTCGATAGCATCACGATAATCTTTATGCATGCGCTGCGGGAATCCGGCAGCCATTACCGCCTGTGCGTGGTGCGCGGTATCAATGCCCACCACATCGAGCAGGTAGGCTGGGCCCATTGGCCAGCCGAATACTTTTTCCATTACCTTATCAACTTTGCGGAAGTCGGCGCCGTCGCGCAGCAGCTGGCTGAAACCAGCAAAGTACGGGAACAGTACGCGGTTGACGAAGAAGCCCGGGCAGTCGTTGACCACGATTGGCGTTTTGCCCATCTGGCTTGCCCATGCGACGACTTTGGCGATGGTGCTGTCTGACGTTTTCTTCCCACGGATGATTTCTACCAGCGGCATACGATGCACTGGGTTGAAGAAGTGCATTCCGCAGAAGTTTTCCGGGCGCTCCAACGCATCGGCCAGCTCGCCAATCGGGATTGTCGAGGTGTTGGATGCCAGTACGGTATCCGGGCGGACTTTTTGTTCCGTCTCTACCAGCACCGCTTTTTTCACTTTCGGGTTTTCGACGACCGCTTCAACGACGACATCAACACGGTCAAAGCCGGCGTAATCCAGCGTCGGCTGAATGGTTGAGATGATGCTCGCTAGCTTCAGGCCGTTGATCTTACCGCGCTCCAACTGCTTGTTGAGCAGTTTGCTGGCTTCGTTCATGCCAAGCGTCAGCGATTTCTCGTTAATATCCTTCATGATAACCGGCACGCCTTTCCAGGCGGACTGGTAGGCGATCCCACCACCCATAATGCCTGCACCCAGTACGGCAGCATGTTTTGGCGGTTCGGTATTCTTGGTCAGTTTCTTTGCCTGACCTTTTACGAATTGGTCGTTAAGGAAAATACCGACCAGCGCACGGGCTTCTTTAGAATGGGCCAGTGGGACAAAGCTTTTATTTTCGAGATTCAGCGCTTCTTCACGGCCAAAACGGGCCGCTGCTTCGATAGTTTTCACCGCCGTAATGGGCGCCGGATAGTGTTTACCTGCTGTCTGCATCACCATGCCTTTGGCGATGGTGAAACTCATGGTGGCCTCAATTTTGCTGAGTTTCAGCGGCTCCAGCTTGGGCTGACGCTTGGCTTTCCAGTCCAGATCGCCATTAATTGCCTGGCGCAGTATCGCCAGCGCACCATCAAACAGCTTCTCTGGTTTAACCACGCCGTCAACTAGGCCTAATTTTAACGCTTGTTCGGCGCTAACATCTTTGCCCGCAGCAATAATCTCTAGGGCGCTGTCCGCACCCAGCAGGCGTGGCAGACGGACGGAACCGCCAAAGCCTGGCATAATGCCCAGTTTGGTTTCCGGCAGACCGATGCGCAGATCTGGCGTTGCCAGACGATAGTCAGTGGCCAGTACGCATTCGCAACCGCCGCCCAGCGCGTAGCCATTAACAGCGGAAATGGTTGGGACCGGTAAATCTTCCAGACGGTTAAACACGCTATTGGCAAAATGCAGCCACTGGCTGAACTGTTCTTCTGGCACGAGGAATAACGAAAGGAATTCGGTGATATCCGCGCCGACAATAAAGGCTGCCTTTTCAGAGCGCAGCACCAGCCCTTTCAGCTCTTTTTGTTTTTCGAGGACGTCGAGCGCTTGGCCGAGGCTAGCCACGGTTGCGGTATCTAACTTGTTAACGGAGCCGGGGGCATCGAACACCAGTTCGGCAATGCCATCTTCCAGCCAGTTGAGGTATAGGGTGTCGCCTTTGTAGAGCATGTCAGTCTCCTGAATCCAGCAAAGTGATCTGGTCATACCAGATATTCTCGAGTGTGTATTTTGTGTTAAATAAATGCAAATGAGTCTTTAAATATTTGCTGGTCGGATCACGTCCGGTGGAAATCACGCAGGGTGAGTGAGGTGTGCTACTATGCGAGGACTTGAGGGCATAATATTCAGAAGGGTAAATAATGGAATCACTGGCCGCACTCTATAAAAATCATATTGTTACCTTACAAGAGCGGGCGCGTGACGCACTTGAGCGTTTTAAGCTTGATGCGCTGCTTATCCACTCTGGCGAGCTGATGAACGTTTTTCTGGATGACCACGCGTACCCGTTCAAGGTCAACCCACAGTTTAAGGCTTGGGTGCCGGTCACTCAGGTACCGAACTGCTGGTTACTGGTTGATGGTGTTAATAAACCGAAGCTGTGGTTCTACCTGCCGGTGGACTACTGGCACAACGTTGAACCACTGCCGACCTCATTCTGGACCGACGATGTTGAAGTGATCGCGCTGCCGAAGGCCGAAGGTATTAGCAGCCTGCTGCCCGCTGACCGTGGCAATATTGGTTATATCGGTCCGGTTCCGGAACGTGCGCTGGGCTTGGGCATCACGGCGACCAATATCAACCCGAAAGGGGTGATTGATTATCTGCACTACTATCGTGCCTATAAAACGGATTATGAGCTGGCGTGTATGCGCGAAGCGCAGAAGATGGCGGTTAATGGACACCGTGCGGCGGAAGAAGCATTCCGTTCCGGGATGAGCGAGTTTGATATCAACTTGGCTTACCTGACGGCGACCGGCCACCGTGATACCGATGTGCCTTACGGCAACATTGTGGCGCTGAACGAACATGCGTCGGTGCTGCACTATACCAAGCTCGATCACCGTGCTCCGTCAGAAATCCGCAGTTTCCTGCTTGATGCCGGTGCCGAGTACAACGGTTATGCTGCTGACCTGACGCGTACCTGGTCGGCGCACAGCGATAACGACTATGCGCATCTGGTTAAAGACGTCAACGCTGAGCAACTGGCGTTGATCGCCACGATGAAAGCGGGAACCAGCTATGTGGATTACCATATCCAGTTCCATCAGCGCATTGCCAAACTGCTGCGTAAGCATCAGATCGTGACAGACATGAGCGAAGAGGCGATGGTCGAAAACGATCTCACCGGGCCGTTTATGCCACACGGTATCGGTCACCCGCTGGGCCTGCAGGTTCACGATGTTGCCGGTTTTATGCAGGATGATACTGGCACGCACCTGGCTGCGCCGTCCAAGTACCCGTACCTGCGCTGCACTCGTATGTTGGAACCGCGGATGGTTTTGACTATCGAACCGGGCATCTACTTTATTGAGTCTCTGCTCGCGCCGTGGCGTGAAGGTCAATACAGCAAGCACTTCAACTGGCAGAAAATTGAAGCGCTGAAGCCGTTTGGCGGCATTCGTATTGAAGATAACGTGGTTATCCACGAGAACAATATCGAAAATATGACGCGTGACCTGAAACTGGCGTAATGGACAGTTGGCGAATACCGGCCGAGCCGGCCACCTTCGTTGAAGAGATCAAGAAAAGCCGCTTTATCACCCTGTTGGCGCATACTGACGGGGTGGAAGCGGCAAAAGCGTTTGTTGAGTCGGTTCGCGCTGAACACCCGGATGCCCGCCACCACTGCGTGGCGTGGGTGGCGGGTCGGCCTGACGATTCACAACAGCTGGGTTTCTCCGATGATGGTGAACCGGCGGGGACGGCCGGAAAGCCGATGCTTGCTCAGTTGATGGGGAGTGGCATCGGAGAAATCACCGCGGTAGTGGTGCGTTATTACGGCGGTATCCTGCTGGGGACCGGTGGTCTGGTAAAGGCCTACGGCGGTGGGGTGCAACAGGCGCTCAATCTGCTGACTACACAGGTTAAGACGCCGCTTACCGAATATACTCTGTCATGTGAATATGGGCAGTTGGCGGGCGTTGAGGCGCTGGTCGGGCAACATGCCGGGCAAATCGTCACCAGCGACTACCAAGCGACGGTGCAGCTCCGCGTGGCGCTTCCTCAGGCAAAAGTGCCTGATTTTTCCGCAAGACTGGCGGATTTTAGCCGTGGTTCATTGCATTTATTAGCGATTGACGAATAATCCCCCTCCAGACTTTTTTGAATATCATAGGACGCGCCGGAAATGCATTTTCGTGCCATTACTCGAATTGTTGGACTTCTGGTCATCTTATTCTCGGGGACAATGATCCTGCCGGGATTGGTGGCTTTGATTTACCGCGATGGCGCCGGGCGCGCATTCACCCAGACTTTTTTTGCCGCATTGGCGATTGGTTCGCTGCTGTGGTGGCCGAACCGTCGGGAAAAACGCGAACTGAAATCACGGGAAGGGTTTCTGATTGTTGTTCTGTTTTGGACCGTGCTGGGGAGCGTGGGTGCGCTGCCATTTATCTTTTCCGAGCAGCCGAACCTGACGGTAACCGATGCATTCTTTGAATCATTTTCGGGGTTAACCACCACCGGGGCGACGACGCTGGTGGGGCTGGACTCGTTACCGCATGCCATCCTCTTTTATAGACAAATGCTGCAGTGGTTTGGCGGGATGGGGATCATCGTGCTGGCCGTCGCTATTCTACCTATTCTTGGCGTCGGCGGGATGCAGCTTTATCGAGCCGAGATGCCCGGGCCTCTGAAAGACAACAAAATGCGGCCGCGTATTGCTGAAACGGCGAAAACGCTGTGGCTTATCTATGTGTTGCTGACGGTGGCGTGCGCACTGGCGCTCTGGTTTGCTGGGATGCCGGCATTTGACGCCATCGGTCATAGCTTTGCGACTATCGCGATCGGTGGTTTTTCGACGCATGATGCTAGCGTCGGCTTCTTTAATAGTCCGACCATCAACACCATTATTGCTATCTTCCTGCTGATCTCCGGTTGTAACTACGGTCTGCACTTCTCTTTATTGAGCGGACGGAGTCTGAAGGTTTACTGGCGCGATCCAGAATTTCGCATGTTTATTGGCGTGCAGCTCACGCTGGTGGTCATTTGCACGTTGGTCCTATGGTTCCATGATATCTACGCTTCGGCGGTGACGACGCTAAACCAAGCCTTCTTCCAAGTGGTTTCCATGGCGACGACGGCGGGTTTCACGACCGACAGTATCGCGCGCTGGCCATTATTCCTGCCGGTGTTGTTGCTGTGCTCGGCGTTTATCGGTGGCTGTGCGGGGTCAACGGGCGGTGGTCTGAAGGTGATTCGTATCCTGCTGCTGTTTAAGCAGGGTAACCGTGAACTGAAACGCCTTGTTCACCCGAATGCGGTCTACAGCATAAAGCTGGGTAACCGTGCGTTACCGGAACGTATTCTTGAAGCGGTGTGGGGATTCTTCTCCGCCTACGCGCTGGTCTTCATTATCAGTATGTTGGCAATCATCGCGACCGGGGTCGATGACTTCTCGGCATTTGCGTCAGTTGTGGCTACGCTGAACAACCTTGGCCCCGGGCTTGGTGTTGTCGCAGATAACTTTGCCAGTATGAATCCGGTGGCGAAATGGATCCTGATTGTGAATATGCTATTTGGTCGTCTTGAAGTCTTTACGCTGCTGGTGTTGTTCACCCCAACGTTCTGGCGCGAATAACAGGAGTTAGCGTTGAAAACATTAATGCTCTTTTCCACCCGTGATGGGCAGACGCGTGAAATTGCCGCCTACCTTTGCTCGCAGCTCCATGAGCTGGGGGGAGATACGGCGATGATTGATTTGAATCGTACGGATAATATTGAGTGGTCGCAGTACGACCGGGTCATTATTGGCGCGTCTATTCGTTACGGGCATTTCCATCCTGCGCTGGATCGCTTTGTGAAAAAGCATGCGGCAGCATTGCAGGCGGTACCCAGCGCCTTCTTCTCGGTGAACCTTGTCGCGCGTAAACCAGAAAAGCGTTCACCGCAGACTAACAGCTACACGCGCAAATTCCTGCTGCGTTCTCCATGGCAGCCAGATAGCTGTGCGGTATTTGCCGGGGCGTTGCGTTATCCACGCTACGGATGGTTCGATCGCTTTATGATTCGGTTGATTATGAAGATGACCGGCGGTGAAACGGATACGAGTAAAGAAGTGGTTTATACCGATTGGGAGCAGGTAGCGGATTTCGCGCGGGAAATCGCGCAACTTTCGCGCAAATAGGGCGGTAATTCGACGTATTGCCTGGAAAGTGAGCGAACGAAAACATTTTTGATATTTATGCTTGCGGGATCTCAATTTCCCCCTATAATGCGGCCCCACTGAGACGGAACAACGGCAAACAAGCCGCCGGGTCAGCGAGGTTCTCCTGAGAATCTCGGCAGAGAAAAGCGAAATTAAACGCTTGACTCTGA
>NZ_JBFQGA010000015.1:0-77297 GCF_040932435.1 Kluyvera sp. STS39-E
TGCACTGTGTTGTGCCGTATGGAATGTCAGCACATACCAAATCGACGGTACCGCTGGCTATTGCCGGAAACACGTCAAAGCAGTCTGCGTTATGCAGGATGATGCTCATTGCCCTTCTCCTTCGATAACCTGTAATTGAATAGCCGGAACAGCAATTAACTCTCTCAGTTCTCTTTGCGCTGACAGAACGTGAAGGTTGCATGGTGACTTGGTGAAACGTTCGGTGACCCGATCACATTCTCTGGCCCAGTCGATGACGTCATCACGCAGGCTGGCATTTTCTGTGGCGAGAGCTTTACGCTGTTCCATCGATTCACACAGAGCCACACTAGTAACATCAAAACGGCTAGCCAGCTCGTTCATCAGCCACTGGGAAGCCGCAGGGAGAAGAGGGGATGCTTTACGGGCTGCATCAATCAACTGCTCTCTGGTCAATCGTGGTTGTATTACAGCAACAGCAGTCTGGTTGGTCATAGTTAGTTTCTCCGTATTATATGCGCCCTGCACGGCGCTGAATTTTGGTTGCACGAATCCCTCACCCGAAGGTGATTAAAAGTTTTGGGTTTCGTTTCAGTAAGCGCCCAGGGTAGGGCACTTAGTGAAACGGGCGACTGCCATCGCCTGTTAGCTTCTCCACTCAACTGGAAGCGCGCTCCGGTTGGCTGATATAACGACTGACACACTTAACGAATGGACAGAGCGCGCTTTCAGTTGAGAAAAAAGGGTGGTACCAGAGAACTTCAAGGATGGTACTGGTACCGCCAAGACTGCTTAGGCAACATCTCTTCACTGAGATAGAGTTGTGGTGGTGGTGCCTCCACCTGCCGGGTCGGCTATTCCCGGCGACGTAACACTTCAAGAATCGCATTCATTTTTAAGTTGAATGAGCTGGTGGCCTCGTCACGTGCGCATAGCCGCAATTACCACAACTGGAAGCGCACTCCGGTTTTTGTTTAACACCGGTCATCCACAACTGGTAGAGAAGAAGTGCGCTTTCATGTTGTGCGCCTGTCTTTTCACCACATCAGGCTCGGTGGATCCTGGTTATTCCCCAACAACAAGGATTCGGTTAATCTGGATATCCCCAACAACGAGCAGAGTATTCATAGTGATAGCTGAACTATCGGCGGCTATGGCCGCTATAAAGGAGACTGCTGGTCTCGCTAAAGTTATTAATGACGCGAAAACTGATGCCGAAGTAAAAACAGCCACGATTGAACTTCAGAGCAAACTAATTACGCTCCAAGCGGAATGCTTCTCGCTTAGTGATGCGATCCGCCTTCGAGACGAAGAGGTAGTACATCTCAAAGCAAAAATTGCAGAGTTTGAAGACTTTAAGAGCCAAACTGAAGGTTACGAGCTTGAGCGCCTTGATTCTGGTTCCTTGGTGTACTCTAAAAAGGTACTGGTGAACGAGCGCCCTGAGTCTGTGTATCTTTGCCCACATTGTTTTGGAAAACATGAAGTATCGATACTTCAGCCTATGCAAATCATGTGGAGTGACGGTAATTTCCGTTCCCATTGCCCCTCCTGCGAAAATAAATTTTGGATGAACTCAAGGAAAATCAGTTAGTAAATGTTATGTGGATATCGGCAATGGGGCCGCGCTGGGCTTCTGCGTTTATCGCGGGACGGTAACAATTAACGGTTCATGGACGCCGCCTATCCCAGCGGGGGCCGTTGGTGTGACCGTATTTGCCAAGTTCAACAGTCCAGGCTCAACGCTGCTTTATACCGGCGGTGCGGTGACGAGCTGGGGGAATAATGGCAATGATACGAGACGCCCGGCAGTGACGGCTAAGATCGTGATTTTTGCGACAGGGATTGAGCCGACGCCACAACAGGGTGGACTGAACATGTGGAACGCCAACGGGGAATGTACTTTCTCGAGTGGCAATAGGCCGTTCATCACCTACGGAAAGACGGTAAAACTGACCGTAGCGAACCAACAGACGGACGGTGACATGGTGCAGCTATGCGCTACTGGTGCGGGCAACCATGGGCAGGATCAGGGCAACACGCAGTGGACGAAGGGATTTGGTGTCTCGATGGGGGACGGTTATGTCCGGGCCGGATGGGCGAATGAGATAGACAAGGATACGGATTATTACGCTGCGGACTCCACGACGTATTACGTTCCTGGGTTCAGTGTCCTGCGGATATCTGGGGCAAATTGACTGGCAGGAAATGCGCACAGCGTTGCAGCCAGGCACGGCACCGCGCGACGGGCAGGAAGTCGATCAGACCGGTATCTTTGCTGACCTGTACGCGAAAGCCTTGGCGGGTAAGTTGCCGACCTGTACCGAGGCAGAATGGCAGGCTGATCCGCTTAACCGTGGCTGCTATGTACTGACATCATCGCCGGGGAAAATGCGCCTGCCGGATGATAACGGTGTGCAGCCCGGCTCGCTCAAAATCCCGGTTAAAGTCGGTGACAGCGGCGATATAGCGAAAGCGGGGAAAATGGGGGCATCCGCACTGCCTAACATCAAAGGAACCTTCTACAGAACAGATACGAATGCGGCATTGGCAAGAACATCATCTGTAGTTGATGGAGCATTTGAGTTACTTACATGAGAGCCAACACCTCCGACTCAGGTTGCGGCAAGTGGCGCAAATACTACAGGTGTACCGCTAGGGATTAATGCCGGACTTTATGATGGCATGTACCAAGATGGTGTTACTGAGGTTAGGGCCAACCGTCAGCAGGGCTGCTGGACTGTTCGTTATGCAGCTAAAGCAACCAATGGTGGCAGTATCGACGCTCTGGCACTAGCGACGGCAATCGCTGCTGGGGATGCTGATTTGCTGGCTAAAATAATTGCCACCAATGCGCGAATTGATTACGCACTAATCACTTCTCCGTCAACGGTGGCAATCAACACGCGCACTACGTGTGAAAACCCGTTCGGGGCGAACACGCCTGTAATGGTAAGAGCCGAATTTTACCATGCAACGCTTTTAGCTTGGGTTTCCTCCGAATGGATCTACGCTGGCTCTACTTCAATTTGGGGATGCGCAGCGGCTTATGTTGAGGACGTGGGCATTAACTTGATGATTGGTGCTCAGGGTTTTGCTAGCGCAAACTTGAACAGCGGGAGCAGCCTTCCAATGACCGCCAACTACAACACAGCCAGCTCTTGCCGAATTCACGTATGGAAGGTAACAGCATGAAAACGATCTACGTAAACCAGAAAAATAACCGGGACTGGAGCACCAGCGCGTCAGCGTTCGGTGGCCTGAACTACCCTGCAATCGTGCCAGATGATTTCACCGGCGGCGCGATGACGCATAATCGCTTCACAGATGAATGGACGCCAGACCCGGTTTATCTCCGTACCCATGTGGATGATGTAAAAGACGCTGAAGCTATTCGTGATCAGCTAATCAGTGAAGCCAACGAGGTGATTTACGACTGGGCGATAGACGCGAACACTGGTGATATTTCAGGCGAGGATTTAGCAAAGTTGAAAGCGTGGCGGACTTATATCAAAGCGCTAAAAGCAATGGATCTGAGCGCGGCGCCGGGTATCGAGTGGCCTCTAAATCCTGACGCGTGAAGTTTCAAACTGTCGCGGCTAAGTCCTATCTCTGGTTTTACAGTAAGTAAGGAAGCTATTCACCTAATTAAGATAGACCCTGCCAGTCATACAATGGAAGCAGAGAGGTGCGGAGGGATACAATGGAAACAGAGAGGTGTGGAGGGATACTCCCTGCTTGATTTCATTACAGAATTGAAGGAGAGTGGCCCTGTATCAGCGAATCACGGGCGGGTTAACTATGTGGGAAGATAAATATATTTGTCATAAATGTGTGGGTGATAAATATGTCATACAGCAAATAAAACAAACTGGTAATAATATTCATATTTGCTCTTATTGCAGACGAAAACGGAAAAATAGCCACCTAGATAGTATCATCAGGATGATGAATGAGGTATTTGAATATTATTATGATAAGTATGAGGATATCTATGATATCGGGCGTGGTGACAGCGCGCAGGATGTTATCTGCGAAGAACTTGGCGTCGAATGTGAAGTAGCAGAAGATATCTATCGGTTTCTGTGTGATGAATACAATTCGCATAATGATTATGATAGCGCTCGGTATAATGGTGATTTTGTTTACCGTCATATAAATTATTCTAGTGGAGAGCTTGCACACACTTGGAGTAAAGCAACAGACTCTCTTATGAAAGAAACACGATACTTTAATCGTGAGGTTAATAATTTCCTAGATTCACTTTTTAGTGATATTGATAAACTACAAAATAAGGATAGCGATTCACCGATAAAAACGCTGTCTAATGAAATTAATCTTTTTCGTGCAAGGGTCTTTGAGGACGAGGAAGAAGTAAAAGAAGCTTTGGAGCAGCCCGAGAAAAATTTTGGGCCTCCCCCATCGACCATGGCGCGATCGGGTCGAATGAACGCACAGGGGATCTCAGTGTTTTATGGCGCAACTTCAGTGAATCTGGCTATTGCTGAAGTAAGGCCGCCAGTTGGCAGCATTGTAGTGACAGCCTCTTTTGTACCGCTACGTGAACTGAAAGTGCTGGATATTTCTGCTCTTGACTCGCTTAGTTTCGGCTCCGGTAGTAAATTTGATCCACAGAGTCGCAAAACCAGTGAGCGCGCGATTTTTTTCAGAACGCTTTCCCGTAAGTTAACTCTTCCTACTTTTGGAAAAAGGCAAGATAGCGATTACCTAATTACTCAGGTGGTTGCTGATTATCTCAGCGACCGAAATAGATTTAAACTTGATGGTGTTAGTTTCAAATCTACTCAGGTAGATGCTAATGGTGAGGATAGTGAAACAGGATATAATGTCGTTCTGTTTAATAAGTCTTCCAGTGTCAGGCATGCCGCTGATAAATCCCGACGATATAATGTTGAGATGTATGATCACATTGAAGATAGTCAATATGCTTTCGGTCCTGAAATTCAACTGATAGTTGAGGAACCAAAAAAATCGAATTATATGGGAATATTATCTTCCACACGTGACATAAATGATGCACTTGAGATGAAAACCGATAGTATGACTTACCACAAAATTACAGGTGTGAAGTTCAGAACAGGTGAAACAAAAATTCAGCAGGGCGAAAACCTTAAAAAGCCTGATCCTCCCGAAAAATACGCTGATCTGTTTGATTTCTAAGCTTGTTTGAAGTCAGGACAACTATTACAAAGATGATGCAAAGATTGGCATATAAGATAACTGCACTATGTTGCCAGTAACATCAAATACAGGCCGCTCAGTACCATGAGCCGCCTGTCAAATTTGTTTTGAACCAGTGCCATACCTGTGCAGGGACAAATATACACTAGTGCCAAACCGATTTTCCCTGCCGAATTGCCCCCATAATGGCCTTGCCTATACTGTAGAACTCAGGCAACCCCATCATAACCCACCTCGATTTTACGAAAGCTAGGAGCCGGAAGCATTCCCCGTCAGCCACCGTTATGACAAAGGTACGCATTCCTTTCTCTGGAACGGGGAGTAGTTCTTCCGTCTTTGGGAAGTAAATGCGGATCCCTGAGATGATCATGTTATCCATCAATCAGCCTCCAGCCAGAATTCAGCCTCTTCAAACATTTCCTGCACGGTGCGGCTGATCTGCTCCTTCTCATGTTTGCTAGTATCAGTGTTGATCGCCGGTAGCGTCATCATAGGTTTCACCCGAACATCAGCATCAGGGATTATGCTTGGGAACGTCTTCGGTCAGGGGGCGTGCAACTAAATCTGTTTGATAGCAATGCGCCTCGCGCCGGGAGTGAAAGGCTGATGGAGGCGCTTGATCAACTTAATGCTAAAGACAGTAGAAGAACTCTGTACTTTGCGGTACAGGGTATACAACAGCAGTGGCAGATGAGGAAATGCTTTCGGCGAGGTATACCACAAGGTACAGCAGTTTGCTGCGAATAGACTCTTGGTTAACGCTGGGCCTCTAGCTTTTTATGCATTAAAAATGCATGAAGAGTGCAGTTCTTCTAAGTGGTGTATTAGTAAATGCTATAAACAATTAACGCGGTAAAAAGACATTTTCAACTTTCTGTTACATATTCAGGGATAATACAAAAATCTCGAAAATGATGTATAATGGCGCAATTCTTGACTCAGCAAGCCTTTTTGACTAATTTTTGGCTCGCATGGACATATTGGAAGATATGATGGCAATTATAACGCCTGAAGTTGCACCTGACGAGGAACTGCCAGAGTCGGTTTCGCCTGAAGAGGCAGCTGGTAACTACCAGCCTAAGCCGAAGAGACCATATGATAAAATTCTAACTGATCTTTCAGTTGAAGATTTGCAGTCACCAGGTGTGTACAAACTAATACTTGCCAAGAGTAGTGAACTTGAATGTGAAAACTTTGAGTTAAAAAAAAATGACAGTATTCATCGAAAGTTAGAAGTGCAACACGCAACCGTATCGGCTGAGTTAAATCAACTAAAAGCATCCAAGAAGGCAATTGAGTTACTTTATTCAGCTAGTCTTGGCACTGGGACATGTTTAGTTGGGTTATCTTTCTCAATCTATTCATCAGGATCACAACTAGGTGGGTGGGTTGTTGGTGGTGTTGGCATTGTTCTTTCTGGTGTCGCAATTGTCGTTACCGCAATGGATAAAAAATAATGAAGTTCAAAATCGGTGGGTTGAAAGAGCCCGGAAATCTTGATAAAGAACGAGTTGTGATACAAATCCTTGAGGATGGTAATGTTGGCAAATTGATGGTTGCTACCACAACACAGCAGGCTGAAGACCGTGTATCATCTAAAATTAATAACCCGTACTGGATTCCCGATCAAGATGTTGTTAAAGGTGATTTAATAATAATTTATACAAAAGATGGTAAAAAAAATAGTAGAAAAAATGAAGATGGCTCATCTAGTTATTTCTTCTATATCGGTATGGAGCAACCACTTTATACAGAGAGTAATGAGACTGCTGTGGTTTTCGATATATCGAATTGGACCTTCGCCAGACGTGTGGAGTAAATTGGCCTTACCATCGATAACGATGGATCGTTTAGTGCTCAGATATAAGATAAATGGTGAATTAGATGTTGCATATGCTGATATCATCGATAAATGTGTTGAGAACACTATTCGTTGTCGCAATGTAACTTGTTGAAATAATTATGTGCTGAAAACGAATTTTTTCTCATTATTGATGGTAAGTATATGGCCTTATATAGGAGTAGGCCAATCTCGAAAATCGGAGAAGGGATTGCTATTCTGAGGGATAAATCCCATTCTCTCTGCCACTACCTGCTTTTAGACGTCGTCATCATAGACTGCCGTTTCGTTCATGTTATTGATGTTTTTATTACTTGAGATAACGGTCTCCCTTCCCGTATTGATCAAAGTCGCTAGGCTGGTTTTTCCTACTCTTTTTCCCCCGAAAATCACTGTTCCAAACAAGCGAGTACAAAAGAGGCGAGCGAACTTTCGTATAATTCAGGAGTTACGGTTCTCTTTGCTTATCTTTTTTTATTCATTACCATCTGGTCTATGCCCCAACGACATTGGTGGAGATGACGGGAGTTAAACCCGCCACCGTTATGGCATTTTGAAAGCTCCAGAACTCAACTTTAATAGCTACTATGTCCCAGAAGCGGAAGTTGCTAACACCAGAACGTAGTCATCTGCGGGGAGCAGGTCATCAGCTTTAAGTCTTCACTACATAGTAGTCTCTTGCTCCTGGCACTAGCCTATCAATTTTGATGCCAACTTTACCATTTCTGACTTCTTCATGATCAACCCGGTCTATCTGTAAACTTTCAATGGACAACCGATGCCAGTGATTTTCATTATCTTGAATGGCAATCTTGTCAGCTTTAGTGATAGTAAATGAACCGCCTTCGGGTATGACTAAAGAGTAGACTAATGCCCCTTTGTAGCAGTGATTGAACTCAAGCTCATGAAGGCTTTGTCTGAAGTTAATGAGTCCCTCTTGCTTAAAGGCATCACGAGCTGATTCTTTACTGATAACACCTGCTTCTATCATGTAATAGATGCTAAATAGCTCATAAGTAAATGTCATACCGCGTTGCATCATCTCCGCATCTTCAATCTGGTTATCATTGAAAGGGATAACCTCTCTTTCTTTGGGCGCTTTGTATCTACGGTGATTGACTATGTAGACGGCTTTGTATGTATTTTCCGGATTAGCTTTCTTCCTACGTAAGGCAATCTTGGATATTTGGGCACACTGAGCATCTGTTGAAGTGCCTCCAATCCCTTTCACTTCCAGCAAGAAGTGAACACCGTTATGCTCAAAGTTCAAATCTTCCTCAAACACTTCCCCAGCGTCTACATCAACATCTTTATCTGGATCTACCACATTAGTGAAGCCGATATACTCAAGAAACCACTTAACTGCAGATACAAGGTCATCCCCGGTTTCTTTTAGCATGGCCCTAAGCTTTGCATTTTCATTTTTAGAATGAACTCTTTCATATTCTTCTTTCAGAGATGACAAGGTTTCTTCGTGTCTTTTTATCTCATTATCAATATCTATTAGCTTATTTCTTTCATCCAAAGAGATATATGAGAAATCGTTAATCCATTTGAAGCTTCCATGTTTTGGGAATATTTCACCACAAAAGCCAATGTCCGGCAAAATGTTATTAAAAAGGTCTAATAACAAACCTGCCTTGTCGTATATTTCTGGAAAGAAGAAAACAACCTTAGAACCCATCTTTCTTAAAAAAGCAACACATTCTCCAGCTTCATTAACGAGTAAAGGGAGGTCTTGAGATTTCCCCCCTCTATATACTTGGAATACAAAGTTATAGTTAGATTGTGGAAGGTATTTTTCGAGACATTGTTTTATCTCTATTCCTTGATCTCCATCAACCACCTTAATTCTGTTTCCATTTCTTCTTGAAGGTGAAAAACCATAATGTTTTGGAAAACAATAAGTATTAGTTTGATAATTATTGTTTTGTCCTGCTTCATTCTGAAGAGTATAAATTTCGTCATTATTGCTTTCACAAAAAATAAATAGTAGTTGAAATTTTTCAGTGGAGAAAATGTTAGTTAAAGCAGTATTCATATCCAGAGGAAACAGGTCAACAATGCTAGGCGTATGGCTATAAAACACTTTTATAGATGAATGACCTTTGATGAAACTTTGTCTTAAACATGTATCAATAACTACTATTTCTGCTTCATGTAAGTTTGAGGGAAGTTCAGAAGAATAGGGTATTACTAAAGGACGATAGCTGGCAGCTTCATATGTGTTATACCCATTCATCCAACAATGGCCTACATTGAAGACCGGGCTAAGAGCCTTTTCAACGATTTTAGGGGTATTTAACAGATAAATCAATGGCTTATTTTCAGTGATCATCATGAACATCCATATTAGATTTTCATTAAAAGTATCATTTTTCTTAGGAGATAACATCTGACCTGCTTCCTTTTTATATTTACACAGAACGTTGTTAGCAAGGTCTGGAGGTCGTTCATAGGGGGCCTTAGAGGCTGTAAATCCTTCGCCATTGGGATGGTTGATAATCGGTAACCCTTTGAATAGATTAAATGGTAATTTCTGAGTTGATGGCGAAAAATCAAAGTAACTTATTGATTAGTGATGATAATATGCATGATTTAAAATCCCTCGGCGTTCGCGCTGTGTGGGTTCAAGTCCCACTCCGGGCACCATGGGAATAAAGCAGAATAATCAAAGCAATAAGCAGTGTCGTGAAACCACCTACGGGTGGTTTTTTTGTTTTTGTCCCGTGCCCTGTCTCTCGCACCATAATCGCTCACTTACCTGCACCATCCGCTACCATAACCCGTACATTTTGCTACAAAAATGCGCAAAGCGTGACTATTGCATTGTTTATGTACTTTATTGTTAACGAGATGTGATCCTCTCCGTAATTTCACTTCATCACACCGGAAGCCCTAAAACGGCGCTCTATACTCAAAATTGTCGAAATCCAAGCGAAGGTTGCACAAAGTTGGCAACTATTTTGCTTAACATTTTTGGCCTGAAAAGCGTAAGGAAACCTCGCCGTCATCAGCAGGATATTGTCAGGGTTCGTTTATTTGGTGAATGTGCCAGTCGTTCGGCTTCACACCGTTATACCCGTCATACTTCAAGTTGCATGTGCGTTGGCTGCGCTCGTTCACCCGAATCACTTACTCAAGTAAGCTCATCGGGATTCACGCTCTTGCCGCCTGCCTGCAACTCGAATTATTTGGGGTATATGCATAAACCTCTTTGCTAAGGTAGATAATAATGTCGCTGAAATTGATTAGAAGTCCGCTTTCTCTTGTGTTGGCAGGTTGTCTGGTAACGGCGTTTTCCGCCCAGGCTGATATCGTGATTGGTGTTGCTGGGCCTTTCACTGGGCCAAATGCTACCTATGGCGACCAGTACTGGCACGGGGCGACCCAGGCCGCTGAGGACATTAACGCCGCAGGGGGGATTAACGGCGAAAAAATTAAACTGGTGCAGGGCGATGACGCCTGCGAACCGAAACAAGCCGTTTCGGTGGCTAACCGTTTGGTGGACCAGGATAAAGTACAGGCCGTCGTTGGCCATTTCTGCTCATCTTCAACCATGCCAGCGTCAGAGGTATACAGCGATGCGGGCATTCTCGCCATTACCCCCGGTTCTACCAATCCACTGATTACCGAGCGCGGTATGAACGACATGTTCCGCATGTGCGGCCGTGACGATCAGCAAGGCGATGTCGCCAGCAACTTCATCATTGATAAACTCAAAGCCAAGCGAGTGGTGATTATTCACGATAAAGATACCTATGGGCAGGGGCTGGCGGATGCCACTCGTGCGGCATTGGCGAAGCGTGGCGTGAAGGACGTGATGTATGAAGGCTTATCGCGTGGCGAAAAAGACTTTAACGCGCTGGTGACGAAAATCAGTGCGCAGAAGCCAGACGTCGTGTTCTTCGGCGGCTGCCACCCGGAAGCGGGGCCATTGGTACGTCAGATGCGTGAACAGGGCGTTCAAGCTAGTTTCTTCTCCGGCGACTGTATTGTTAACGAAGAGATGGTCACGGCGGCGGGAGGTCCACAGTACACCAAAGGGATCTACATGACCTTCGGTAAAGATCCGCGTCTGATCCCGGACGGTAAGGCCGTTATCGAGAAATTCCGCGCCAACAAATTTGAGCCAGAAGGCTACACCCTCTATTCCTATGCCTCTATTCAAGCAATTGCTGCGGCGTTTAAAGCCACTGGCGGGGCTGATTCGGCAAAAGCCAGCGCTTGGCTGAAGGCTAATCCGGTTGAAACGGTCATGGGTAAAAAAACCTGGGACAGCAAAGGCGATCTGAAAGTCTCTGACTACGTTGTTTATCAGTGGGATGACAAAGGTAAGTATAAAGAAGTCGAGTAACGCTCAGCGCCGGTGTGCTGATGCTCACCGGCGCTTAATAATAGGCCTATAACAAGAGCGCACGATGATGGAGACATTCTTTCTGCAACAGTTAGTCAATGGCTTGACGCTGGGTTCAGTTTACGGATTGATAGCCATTGGTTACACCATGGTGTACGGCATAATTGGCATGATTAACTTCGCCCACGGTGAAGTGTATATGATTTCAGCCTACCTCTGCGCCATTGGTCTGGCGCTGCTTTCCTTCTTCGGCTTGCACTCGTTTCCGCTGCTGATCCTCGGCACGCTGGTCTTCACCATCGTCGTCACCGGTGTCTACGGTTGGACAATTGAGCGTATTGCCTATAAACCGCTGCGTAACTCCACGCGCTTAGCACCACTGATCTCCGCCATCGGGATGTCGCTGATTTTGCAAAACTATGCGCAAATCAGCCAAGGACCGCGCCAGCAGGGCGTGCCGACGATGCTCGATGGCGTGTTGCGCCTGCATCTGGGTGAAGGTTTTGTGCAAATCACCTATACCAAAATCTTTATTCTGGTGGCTTCGTTTGCGGGCATGCTGCTGCTGACTTGGATAATCGGCCATACCCGTTTAGGCCGTATGTGCCGTGCGGTGCAACAGGATCGCAAAATGGCCTCCATTTTGGGCATCAACACCGACCGGGTCATTTCATTGGTGTTTATGATTGGTGCCGCAATGGCGGGGCTTGCTGGCGTGCTGATTACCATGAACTACGGCACCTTTGATTTCTATGCTGGATTTATCATCGGCATTAAGGCTTTCACCGCGGCGGTATTAGGCGGAATAGGCTCATTACCCGGGGCGATGTTGGGCGGGCTGCTCCTAGGCGTAGCCGAAGCACAGTTCTCCGGCATGGTGAATTCGGACTACAAAGACGTCTTCTCGTTTGGTCTGCTGGTGGTCATCTTAATTTTCCGTCCACAAGGGCTGCTGGGCCGCCCAATCGTGGCCAAAGTGTAGGAGCTGAACATGACGACCTTAACGGCTTCACACGATGGTTTTTCGCTGAAACGCTGCGTATTGGACACCATTTTTTCTGGCTTAGTGGCGTTAATCCTCTTCGGCCCGATAGTGGGCGTGGTGCTTGATGGCTATAGCTTTAACTTTGAAGGGCAGCGGCTGGTATGGATAATCGCCGCCGTGATGGCGGGACGATTTATCCTCAGTGCATTTTTAATGACGCAAACCGGACGCCGCTTTGCCGCGCGCTTTGAAGGCGACAGCGCCGGGGTCTACGTGCGCCCGGCGGGCTACAAAAGCCGGATGCGCTGGATCATTCCGTTGGTGCTGGCGCTGGCTATCTGCTTCCCCTTCGTGGCGACAAAATATGTGCTGACGGTGGCGATCCTTGGGCTTATCTACGTTCTGTTGGGATTAGGCTTAAATATCGTCGTCGGTTTAGCCGGGTTGTTGGATCTGGGTTATGTGGCTTTTTATGCTATTGGCGCATACGGCCTAGCGCTGGGCTATCAATATCTGGGGCTAGGATTTTGGTCAATGTTGCCGCTGGCGGCGCTGATGGCAGCGGCGGCAGGTGCGCTGCTCGGGTTCCCGGTCTTGCGAATGCACGGTGATTACCTAGCGATTGTGACCCTGGGTTTTGGCGAAATAATCCGTTTGATCCTCAATAACTGGCTCAGCTTTACCGGTGGCCCAAACGGGATTTCCGCACCGCCACCGACCTTCTTCGGGCTTGAATTTGGTCGCCGCGCTAAAGAAGGTGGGGTGCCGTTCCACGAGTTTTTCCATCTGACCTACAACCCCAACCTGAAGTTTATTTTTATCTACGCGGTACTGGTGCTGGTGGTGCTGCTGGTGTTGTACATCAAGCATCGCCTGACGCGCATGCCGATTGGGCGCGCCTGGGAGGCGCTGCGTGAAGATGAGATTGCCTGCCGTTCAATGGGGCTAAACCACGTGCTGGTGAAGCTGTCGGCCTTTACGCTCGGCGCATCCACAGCGGGCATCGCCGGGGTCTTCTTTGCCACCTACCAAGGCTTTGTCAACCCAACGTCATTTACCTTCTTCGAGTCGGCGCTGATCCTCGCCATTGTGGTGCTCGGCGGCATGGGCTCGACGCTGGGCGTAGTGCTGGCGGCATTTGTGCTCACCGTTACCCCAGAACTCTTGCGCAGTTTTGCCGAATACCGCGTGTTGTTATTCGGTGTGCTGATGGTGGTGATGATGATCTGGCGACCACGCGGCCTGATCCGCATAAATCGCAGTGGTTATACCGTGCGTAAAGGGGTAGCGCCATGAGTCGCGATGTGATTTTAAGCGTTGAGCATCTGATGATGCATTTTGGCGGCATCAAGGCGTTAAACGACGTCAACCTAGAGGTGGAACGCGGATCGATTACCGCCCTCATCGGGCCTAATGGTGCCGGGAAAACCACGGTATTCAACTGTTTGACCGGTTTTTATAAAGCCTCTGGCGGACATATTCTTTTCAATGCGCGGGGCAAAACCACCAATGTTATCCAGATCCTCGGGCAGAAGTTCCAGCCCGGCGACTGGCTCAGTCCGGCGCAGCTGGGATCGCGGATTTTCTACAAAATGTTTGGCGGCACGCATTTGGTTAACCGGGCGGGGCTTGCGCGAACGTTCCAAAACATCCGCCTGTTCCGTGAAATGTCGGTAGTGGAAAACCTGCTGGTTGCCCAGCATATGCAGGTGAACCGTAACCTGATAGCCGGAGTGCTCAATACACACGGCTATCGGCGGGCGGAAAGCGAGGCACTAGACCGGGCATTTTACTGGCTGGAGGTGGTGGATCTGGTCGATTGCGCCAACCGGCTGGCCGGTGAGATGTCTTACGGCCAGCAGCGGCGGCTAGAAATTGCGCGTGCCATGTGCACCGGGCCGGAAATTCTCTGCCTCGATGAACCTGCCGCCGGGCTCAATCCGGTGGAGACGCTGGCATTAAGCAACATCATCCGTTTTTTACGTGAACATCATGCGATTACCGTTTTATTGATTGAACACGATATGGGGATGGTGATGGAAATTTCGGACAACATTATCGTGCTCGATCATGGCGACGTGATAGCGCAGGGCAAGGCCGAGCAGATCCAGCATGATGAAAAGGTTATCGCCGCCTATCTAGGTGCCAGCGAAGATGAGGTGCATCTATGAGCGAGCCGATGCTGGAGTTTCGTGAGGTTGACGTGTTCTATGGCGTGATTCAGGCGCTTAAACAGGTGTCGTTGCAGGTGAATCAGGGTGAAACCGTGTCGCTGATTGGCGCCAACGGGGCGGGGAAGTCGACGTTGCTGATGTCTATTTTCGGCCAGCCTCGGGTGCGTAGCGGGCAGATCCTGTTTGGCGGTGAGGATATTAGCCACAAATCGACCCACTTTGTCGCTTCGGCAGGGATAGCCCAAGCCCCGGAAGGGCGGCGTATCTTCCCGGACATGACCGTCGAAGAGAACCTGCTGATGGGGACCATCCCCATCGGTAATCAATATGCCGCAGAAGACCTGCAAAGTATGTTCGATCTCTTTCCGCGGCTGAAGGAGCGGCGTAAACAGCGGGCGATGACCATGTCCGGCGGCGAACAGCAAATGCTGGCGATTGCCCGCGCGCTGATGAGCCGCCCTAAGCTTCTGCTGTTGGATGAACCCAGCCTTGGGCTGGCACCGATTGTGGTGAAACAGATCTTCCAGACCCTGCGCGAGCTTGCGCGCAACGGCATGACTATCTTTCTGGTGGAACAGAACGCCCATCATGCGTTAAAGCTCTCAGATCGTGGATATGTGATGGTCAACGGGCAGATTCGTCTAAGCGGCAGCGGTGAGGAACTGCTGGGCAATGAGGATGTGCGGAAGGCTTATCTGGGCGGTGTATAATGAGATGGGGCATTGGTGCTGGAGTTCAATGGCAAACTCCTGCATCATTGCCGCCTGAAACTGATATATACCATCAACAACGATAGAGATAAGTATGAAAACGGGACCATTAACCGAAAGCGAACTGGAATGGCTGGACGAGACGATTTCAAAATATGCCACCGATGCGTCAATTATCGACGTGTCTGAACTTGATGGCATGCTGACCGCCATTCTGTCATCACCGCTGGAGATTGAACCCGCCGAGTGGATGTACGCTGTTTGGGGCGGTGCTGATCACGTGCCACGCTGGGCCAACGATCGCGAGCGCGATCGTTTCGTTAATTTGACGCTCCAGCATATGAGCGATATTGCCGATCGCTTGAATGACTATCCTGACCAATTCGAACCGCTGTTTGGGACTCGCGAAGAAGAAGATCAGGAGCTGACCATCGTTGAAGAGTGGTGCTACGGCTACCTGCGCGGCGTGGGCATGAGCGATTGGTCCGGCCTGCCAGCAGAACTGCAGACGGCGCTGGACAACATTGCTCTGCACGGCGATGAAGAAAAAACGACCGAACTGGGCAAATTTACCGCCGAAGAATACGTCGACAGCATCGACCAAATTAGCCCGGCTGCACTTGCACTGTTTGATTACTGGATGGATAACCCGAAAGAAGCCCCGGTTAAACAGCCGATTGTTAATGCGCCAAAAGTGGGGCGTAACGATCCGTGTCCGTGTGGCAGCGGCAAAAAGTATAAGCAGTGCTGCTTAGTAAAATAATCACCTAGACTGCCTGATGGCGCTACGCTTATCAGGCCTACAGCATGACATTATGTAGGCCCGGTAAGCTTGCGCCACCGGGCACTTAGCGACGGCTCCGGCGCGCGACAATAAATAAACGCGGAAAGGCTAATAAAACCTGCCCGTTTGTTTGCTGCGGATAATGTTCCTCCAGCAACTGCAAATAACGGTGCAGAAAGGCCTGTTGTTGAGTGCTATCGAGATCCTGAAGGTAAGGGCGTAGCCCGGTGGCGCTTAGCCATTCAATGATTGCCTGATGCGACGCCAGCGGATGAAAATAGGTCGTTCGCCAAATATCAACATCACAACCACTCTGTGTCAGTAAATCGTAATAAATTTGTACGCTCGGTAGCGGCTTTCGCGCTCGCGGCGGATGTCCCAGCTCATGGGCCACCTGACGCATTGACGCATGCGAAGGCTCTTGCCAGTTATCCGGCATTTGGACCGCGAGGACGCCGTCCTTTACCAGCAATGAGGCGAGGTGCGGAAACAGGGCTTGGTGATCGCCGACCCACTGCAGCGACGCATTGGCATATAGCACATCTAGCGGCCTTTCCGGCTGCCACTCACTGATATTCGCATCCACAAACTGGCAGTCAGGTAACGCTTGGCGGGCTTTTTCCAGCATAGCGGGGGAGTTATCCACGCCGGTTATCACCGCATCAGGCCAGACATCGCGCAGTAACTCAGTACTGTTACCTGGGCCGCAGCCAAGATCGGCAATGTGCTTAGCCGAAGGTTTGGCAATTCGAGCCAGCAGTTCCGCTGCCGGACGGGTGCGTTCGGTAGCAAATTGTAGATACAACGAGGGATTCCAGTCGGCCATGCTTGACTCCTTTGCGCGTGATTAACGGCATACAGCATAGCTCAGCGCAGGATGTCCGGTAGAAGAAAGGGGTAACGATTGATAAATAAAAGAGAAATGATTTGGAAAAAAGACGGTGAGCCGCCGAAGCCGCTCACCGTGATCAGCGCTTAGCCAGGATAGATCCCGCGATCTTTACGCGCTAGCAGAATGCGTTCACAGGCGACGATATAGGCCGCGGTGCGCAGAGAACAGGTTTTCTCCGCCGCTTTCTCCCACACGTGCACCATCGCATCCGTCATGATTCTGTCCATGCGGGCGTTGATTTCCTCTTCGCTCCAGAAGAAGCTCGCCATGTCTTGAACCCATTCGAAATAACTGACGGTTACACCGCCGGCGTTACATACCACGTCAGGAACCACCACAATGCCGCGCTTAGCCAGCACGTCATCGGCGTCCGGGTAGGTTGGTCCGTTTGCGCCTTCCAAAACCAGTTTGCACTTCAGCACTTCTGCGCGCTGGCGGGTAATCTGGCCTTCCAGCGCTGCCGGGATCAGAATCTCCATATCGACTTCCCAGAATGCCTCGTCGGCGACGGTGTCTGCGCCTGGGAATCCGGCGATCTGTTTATGCTCAAGCTGCCAAGCGGTTAGCGCATCCATATCAATACCGGTGGTATTCACCAAGGTAGCGGTATGGTCCTGAATTGCGACAACGCGTGCACCGGCTGCGGCAAACAGGCGCGCGGCTTCACTGCCGACGTTACCAAAGCCCTGAACCGCCACACGTGCGCCTTCTACTTCAATATTGGCGCGACGAGCCACTTCACGACCGCTGATATACACGCCGCGTCCGGTGGCTTTCTCACGACCCAGCGAGCCACCAAGATGAATAGGTTTACCGGTGACGACACCGGTAATGGTGGTGCCGTGGTTCATGGAATAGGTATCCATCATCCACGCCATCACTTTGCCATTGGTGCCAACGTCCGGCGCGGGAATATCTTTTTGCGGCCCGATAATAATGCCGATTTCGCTAGTATAACGGCGTGTCAGGCGTTCAAGTTCGCCTTCTGAGAGTTCAAATGGATTGACGCGCACGCCGCCTTTCGCACCACCGTAAGGCAGGTTCAGGGCCGCACACTTGATGGTCATCCAGGCAGAAAGCGCCATGACTTCGTTAAGATCCACGTCCGGGTGATAGCGCACGCCACCTTTGCCCGGCCCGCGCGAAAGGTTGTGCTGTACACGATAGCCTTCGAAATGGCGGATCGTGCCATCATCCATCTGCACGGGAATATCGACAATCAGCGCACGCTTTGGATGACGAAGCGTATCCACCCAGCGGGATAACTCACCGAGATAGGGGACGACGCGTTCGATTTGTTGCAGGTAGGTGTTCCAGGCAGATGTCTTGCTATCGGAAGCATAAGATAACTTATCCATGATAAACCTTAATCTTGTAAGTAATATGTTCTTAGTTCGCCGTGGTATGCAGAATTACTCACTGCATGAGTTAAATTTAACATTTATTTAAAAATTAGCACCTGTGTTGCACTAAAAAGAGGCAGCGACGCGGATATCTTTTTACCGCTGAAGTGAATATTTATTTGATTAGCTGGTGGGCAGTGGACGTGAGGAACTATTTTTTTGACTTGCTACTGGCATGATATGTGGGGTGTGAGTAAGGGATTAATTGCTAAATTCGTAGGCCGGATAAGCAAAGCGCCATCCGGCACACTGTGCACTGATTGCCGGATGGCGGCGTAAATGCCTTATCCGGCCTACTGTTCTTCTGAGTTCAACGCCTTAACTGATCAGCAGTAGGGATGTGACGGTTATTTTTAATATGCATGGACGATGAATAAATACCCAGCAAATCAATTTTCCGTAATTATGATGAACCTCAAAGAATAACCAACATCCCAGAAACATTTTCAACGGGCGTTGACGATGTTTCTGGGAAAGTCTGATAGTTTTAGCCGACCGACGGTAGCAACCCGGTGGCAATCCCTGACTGGATCAGAATCACCGCAATCCCGCAGGCAAAGACCAGCCACAGCATCGGCTTGCCCCCCGCGACGCGATATCCGCTATTCGGATGATGTTTACGGCTTTGCAGGGTGAGCAGGGAAGGAATAATCAGCGCCAGCACCGCCAAGGCAACGCCGGCGTAACCTAACGCCATCACGAAACCACGCGGATAAAACAGCGCAAAAGCCAGCGGCGGGAGGAAGGTGATGACACCGGTTTGCAGACGCCCACGCACGCTATTTTTGCGTTGGAACAGGTCGGCCAAGTAATCAAACAGCCCGAGCGCGACGCCGAGGAACGAGGTTGCCAGTGCTAGATCGGCAAACAGATGTACGGCCAACTCAACGTGCGGCGAGGCAACGACTTCACGGATAGCCATCAGTAGGCCGTTTAAGCCGCTATGTTGCGCCATCAGAGCGCCGAATACCGGTGCGTCAATGCTCCCAAGCGTCGCCAACTGCCAGAACAAATAGGCAACCAGTGGAATAGCGCTGCCAATGATAAATACCCGACGCAGCTTGCGAATGTCGCCGTTCATATAGCTGACAACGCTCGGCACGCTGCCATGGAAACCAAACGACGTGAAAATCACCGGAATGGCCGAAAGCGCCAGCCCTTGCTCCAGCGGCAATGTGAGCAGGTTGATCTTGTGGATATGCGGCAGCAGCAGCGCCAGCATCACGATAAGGAAAATGATTTTGGCACTGAACAGGAAACGGTTGAAAAGATCGACCAGTGAAGTGCCGATACAGATAACCAGCCCGCCGACTGCAGTGAAGAGTAGCACGCCAAGGGAGGGCGGCATGTCAATGCTGAGCCATTGGCTAAGACTTGAGGCTAAGAGTTCACCGGCACCGCTGATATAGGCGGCGGTCAGAGCGTACATCAAGAACATCATGCTAAAGCCGGTCGCCCACTGTCCGTAGCGCCCAAGATAGCGCAGCGCGAGTGAACCCAGACCAGTATCGGCGGGAACATGCTGATAAACTTCCAGTAACAGCAGCGAGGTGTAGCACATTAGCGCCCACAGCCCCACTAATAGCACCAGCGTAACGCCAAAGCCGACGCCTGCGGAAGCCAATGGCATTGCCAACATCCCTGCGCCGATCGTGGTGCCAGCGACGATTAAAATACTCCCTAATGTACGGTTTCTCACGCTTTCCTCTACTTCAGAACGTCATTACAACGAAAGATGTCGCGCAGAGTATGTGATAGCGGCGTTTTCGTCAAATCTGAATTACAGTCGCCGTATAGAATACTTTACGCATTAATGGGGGGAGTGAGAAAACTGCGCTAGCGCAAAACATACAGTTTAAATGCAGGTTATGGTGGCGCTTTATTACGGGAGGAATAATGGACTCAATTCACGGTCATGAAGTGCTTAACATGATGCTGGCGTCAGGTGAGCAATACAGTATTGAAAGTTTGGAGGCGGCCATTCACGCTCGCTTTGGCGAGCAGGCGCGTTTTCATACCTGTTCTGCCCAGAATATGAGCGCGGCGGAGCTGGTGGCTTTTTTACACAAGAAAGGAAAATTTATTCCGCAAGAATTTGGCTTTAATACCGCCGAAAATAAAATTTGTCGGCATTAATCGGCAGCGGCGATAAACGCCGCTGCCTGATAATTATTTTTGCGTATCGAGCGTTGCCAGCTCTTTATCAATAAAGTATAGCCCTTCGCCGCTTTTACCCGCCAGCGTCAATTTATCGATAACCGATTTAAACAACTTCTCTTCTTCATGCTGTTCTGCGACGTACCATTGCAGGAAATTAAAGGTTGGATAGTCCTGATTGATCATCGCGGCATGTGCCAGCTCGTTGATTTGCGCGGTGATCAACTGCTCGTGTTCATAGGTTACGCGGAACAATTCATCCAGTGATGCATATTCAGCAACCGGCGTTGGCACGGTGTTGATGCGCGGCAGGCTGCCGGTATCGGTCAGATAATCAAACAGGCGCTGCATGTGCGTCATTTCTTCTTGTGCGTGGCGACGTAAAAAAGCCGCCGCACCTTCAAAACTGTTGAAGCTGCACCAGGCGCTCATCTGTTGATACAGCAGCGAAGAATAGAGTTCGAGATTCATCTGTTCGTTTAATTTCTCGATCATTGGCGCTTTAAGCATAGTTTCGCTCCTGAAAAATACGTTACAAGTTAATTACCGCGAAACTATAATTTGTTATTAAAATATTTGCAAAAGGTAAATATAAAATTATTTAGTTAATAATACGAATGGGAATAAAACTCATTTGTTATAAATATAACGATAAATAAATGATGGGAATAAATAACGCCGGAAACATCCGGCGTAGGGTTATTAATAATAAACAGCAGATGGTGGAACGCTGGCGATGCCCCGGCATTGATATTGCAGCGTGATCCGCTCGTTGAGACACATTGCGCCGCTGGTGGTAGTACAGGTGGTTATCGGCTGTCCGTAGGCAAATGCCGTGGCGTAACCCATCTGCTGACACGCCTTGTTGGCTTCCGAGCGAGCAAGATAGTCGTCGGTTTTGGCATTTTGTAAAATGGCTTGGCCGTAAGTCAGGCGTACAACGCCGCTATTGGCATCCACTTCACTGACGCTTGCCACACGGGGAATCGAACATGCGGAAAGTACCAGCAGGAAGGGGATTAAAATGAGGCTTTTCATCAATTCGCTCTGCGCAATCTATCGTTACCTTATTGTAGACACCCGCCGTGTAGGCAATCCCTTGAATAGTCGCTATAACCGCTGGCTAATCCAGTTGTGAATCATAAATCGCCCTAAACTGTAGCTGCAGCTCAGAGAACAGCGTCACCAGCGTGGGGTCAAAATGGCTGCCCGAACTGCTGATGATGATTTCACAGGCTTTTTCATGTGAGAAGCCGGGTTTATAGATGCGCTTTTGGCGCAGCGCATCGTAGACATCGGCAATCGCCATGATTCGTGCTTCCAGCGGAATTTTTTCGCCGCTCAGCCCTTCCGGATAACCTGAACCATCCCATTTTTCGTGATGATAATGGATTAAATTTTCCGCAACCGAGCCGAGGACCAGGCCCCGGACAATACGCCAGCCGATAACGGTATGTTGCTGGATCTGCTTGAACTCATCATCGGTGAGTTTGCCCTGTTTATGCAGAATATGTTCCGGTACGGCAATCTTGCCGATATCGTGAAGTGATGCATAGGTCTCAATGGCGCGAACCGTTTTGGACGGCAGCTTAAGACTGCGCGCCAGCAGGGTGCAGTAGGCCGCAACCCGGCGAATATGGCAGCCGGTTTCATCATCATGCACATGGTTAATTGTTTCCATTGCTTCGACAATACTTCGATTAATCGCGCGATTTTTATTCATATGCCGCCACATCATCAGCATCATGCTGAGAATGAATAAAAGCAGCCCCAAAAGCCCGACGCTGATCACCTGTAATGCATTTTTACTCAGTGAAAAGGGCGTCTCGGCGCTGGTGGGCGGAGCGAGTTGATGGCGGTAGCTGGAGATGAGGTGCACCTGCGCCAGCAGAGAGTACAGCGGATGGTCGGGACTAATCCAGGTCCCAATCTGATAGCTGGAATGGGTCAACCCGGCGACCTTCAGCGCGCCGCGGAACAGATCGCTGCCGCGCAGCGCTTGCTCAAGCGATGCTAAATCCCCAAGGATGAAATCAATTTTGTTGTTGTCGATGGCGTCCAGCAGTTCATCAATTGATGTGCGGGAGACCAGCGTCACGTCAGTGCCAAACCGCTGGCGTAGATAATAGGCGGCGAATGAGCCGCGGATCACGCCAACGCGCTGATGTCGAACCTGTTCTTCATCAACAATAAACGGCTGGCCCATTTTGTTGTAGTAAGCGTTGTACCAGTTTGCCAGCGGCCCGACCAATCCTTCCATCTGCGCACCATTGCGCACATCAATAATATCGGCAAGATGAATCGGCCAGCTTTCATTTTGCATGCGTATCATGTAGTTACCGACAAACTGGACGTCGACGTTGATATTGAGCAGATCGCGTAGGTCGTTCACCATACTGATAGCACTGCCTTGATAGCCCTGATTGTCTTTCCAGATGATAGGGGCAAAACTTTCATTTTTTGGCAATTTTATGGTGAGGCGATTTTCCTGCAGCCAAGAGCGCTCCTCGTCGCTGATGGTTAAATGGCTACGGAGGAATTCAATTTGGCTCTGCTCTTCTAGCGCCTTCAGCCTGCCGCTTTGCTGCCACTCGTTGATCAACTGGTCGATATTGCTGCGCATATACAGAAGCTCTGGGCTTAGGCCGAAAGAGGAGGTGATGCGCAGCGAGTTGAACGGGCGTGAGATGGTGTAGTAGAACTGCGGATTACCGATTTCGCGGTCTTCATTGATATAAAAATCCGCGCCGCCACTGCGGAGTATCTGTAACGCTTCTTTGCTGCTATCGACTTCAATAAGTTGCTGAAATTTTAGCGCCGGGAAAGCCTTTTTGACCAGTTCCTGAGTATGGTCGTTGCGGCGGAAGATAACGCGTGTGTTCTCAATATCCCGGATCGTTTTTGCCTGTCGCGTAATGCTGGCGGCGACAATGCTATTGTCAAATAAACGGGCTGATAAAATGTTGTTGTGCAGATGTTCCTGC
This sequence comes from Kluyvera sp. STS39-E, assembly GCF_040932435.1. Classification (NCBI taxonomy): domain Bacteria; kingdom Pseudomonadati; phylum Pseudomonadota; class Gammaproteobacteria; order Enterobacterales; family Enterobacteriaceae; genus Kluyvera; species Kluyvera sp. STS39-E. The sequence goes on from NZ_JBFQGA010000015.1 coordinate 23,468, forward strand.
GTTTGCAGCACGCTGGCATAGAGGCCGTAATCGTGATGATGAAAGCGTTGCGCAAAGGTCGTGCCATCGATGGGGCGTAACGTTAGGTTATAGCCGTAGCGTGAATTAATGGCGTGCAGAAGCTCAGGGTAAAAGCCGCGATATTGCCCGCGGCTATCGCGCCACAGTTCAAAGCTGTCGGCATCAAGCACCCAAACGGGAATAGCTGTAGCTGACCTTGCCTTCTGCGGTGGGGCGGCGTGAGAGTAGGGCGTGCAAACGAATAACAGGGTCAGTAGAACAACCAGCCCCCGCCAGTGTCGAATAAATCGGCAGTCCTGTGTCACAAGTCAATTCCTTTGCAGTGACGATCCAATCCATGTAATCACGTATAAAAATCAGGGACTATTCTGGTCCTTCTCTATTCTAGTCGACAATTTTTCTACTGGATCCTCGATACCGTAAATAATTAACGGATTATGTAATGTTTTATCAATCGGGCAAAGAATCAAAAGTGTGACCGCATTGGTAAAAATCAAAACGTTTTTTCATAAAATTTGAAAGTGCGTTTGTCTGGTAGTAAGGTTATCGTAATGTAATCGACCGATTGCGGGTGAGCCCGCGTAGCTTTCAGGAGAGGAAAGAATGAAAATTGCACTGATGATGGAAAATAGCCAGGCTAGCAAAAACGCGACGATTCATCATGAGTTAAAGAGCGTTGCGGATGAAAAAGGTTTTCCGGTCTATAACGTAGGCATGTCTGATGAAAATGATCATCACCTGACCTATATCCATCTGGGCATCATGGCGAGCATCCTGCTGAACTCGAAAGCGGTAGACTTCGTTGTGACGGGTTGCGGCACAGGTCAGGGCGCACTGATGTCTCTGAACATCCACCCGGGCGTAGTGTGCGGTTACTGCTTAGATCCGGCTGATGCTTTCCTGTTTGCGCAGATTAACAACGGTAATGCCCTGTCTCTGGCATTCGCTAAAGGCTTTGGCTGGGGCGCAGAGCTGAACGTACGCTATATGTTCGAAAAAGCGTTCACCGGCCGCAATGGTGAAGGTTATCCACCAGAGCGTAAAGAACCGCAGGTGCGTAACGCGGGCATTCTGAATCAGGTTAAAGCGGCGGTGGTGAAAGAAAACTACCTGGATACCCTGCGCGCGATTGACCCTGAGTTGGTTAAAACCGCCGTTTCAGGTCAGCGTTTCCAGCAGTGCTTCTTCGAAAACTGCCAGAACAAAGAAATTGAAGCGTTCGTTCGTGAGATTTTGGCATAAGCCAAACCGCAACAGCGCTGTAAAAACCCACGCATTGCGTGGGTTTTTTGTTTATTGAAGCTTAGCGTTTCACTTTTTTCGATACCGAACTGCCCGCATCACGCGTCAAGTGCAGCGTATCAATCATGCCGACAAGGCAAATCAGCGCAATAAAAAGAAAGGCGAGGCGGAAGCTAATGCCCGGCAAGGCGGACAAATCAAAAGCGGAACTTATCTTCTCGCCGATACGAATTCCAATAGCCCCAAGCGTAATGCCCAGCCCAATAGCCAACTGACTGGCGGTACTAAACAATGTATTGGCGTAGCTCATCTGCATTGAGGGAACGTCGGCAAAGGCTAGCGTACTGACACCGGTAAACTGGATGGAGCGGAACACGCCGCCCAGATAAAGTATCAGCATGATTGCCCATACCGGCGTCTGCGGTGTCAGGAAAGCGCAAGCAACTAGCGCTAACACATTGAGCGCGCCGTTAATCAACAGCAGACGACGAAAGCCAAGCCAGCGTATCAGCGGTGTCGTGGCGGGTTTGATAGTCAGATTTCCCACGAAAACCGCCAGCACCAGCAGCCCGGAGTGGAACGGGTCCATGCCAAAACCGACTTGGAAAAGCAGCGGTAACAAGAAAGGCACGGCGCTTATCGACGCGCGAAAGAGGGAACCGCCATACATCGTGACCCGGAAAGTGGGAACCTGCAGCGCATCCATACGGATCATCGGTGACGGCGTGCGGCGGAAATGGCGTAGCGCATAGTAGAAGGTCGCACCGCCAATGACCAGCAGCGCAGCAATAAGCCCCATGCGCATGTTTTCGGCGCCGAGTAGCTCCATGGCATAGACCAAACTGACCATTGAGATCGACGTCGCCAAGAAGCCGGGAAGATCGAAAGGACGGCGTTCGTCATCGCGAATATTGGGGATAATCCGCAGCGCCAGAATGATGGCGATAATGCCCAACGGGACATTAATAAAGAAGATCCAACGCCAGTCCGCCACGCTGGTAATAAACCCGCCTAGCGGTGGCCCGATAATGGGGGCGATGAGCGCCGGCCAGGTCAGGGTGGCAATTGCGGTGATCAGCAGATGCTTGGGCGTCGTTCGCAGTACGGCAAGGCGGCCAACCGGTACCATGAGTGCGCCGCCTACCCCCTGAAGGATACGCATGGCGACAAAACTGTGGGCGCTGGTGGCGAGACCGCAGAACACCGAAGATACGGTGAAAATAGCCAACGCTAGGCTGAAAATAGTACGAGCACCGAAGCGATCCGCTATCCAGCCGCTGGCTGGGATCAGCACGGCGAGGGTAATAAGGTAGGCGCTGATGCCGATATTTAAATCGACGGCTTCAACACCGAAGGTTTTCGCCATATCTGGCAAGGCGGTGGCAATCACCGTCCCATCAAGAAACTCCATAAAGAATGCACCGGCCACAAGCAGCGCCGCAGGGGATACCCCGCGAGTTGCCTGAGCTTGGAGAGGCTCACTCATCGTTTGTTACCCTATCAAAAAAAAACGTAATGTTTGCAAATTTTGTAGATTTGGTAAGTGTTGGATTTATATAACAAATTTTTTATCAGTCTAACAATTTTAACAAAAGTGATGTGATTCACATCGCAAAACGGTTGATTTTTGTGATGCAGGTCATATTATGTACGCAAAGACGATAACACCTGCATAACAAAAGAACTGGAGCTTCATCATGAAACAGCGTATGCGTAAAATCCTCAAAAGCATGTTCGAAAACTACTGCAAAACTTTCAAAGACGTACCGCCAGGCGCTATGTTCTGATGTAAAAAAACCTGCCACGGCAGGTTTTTTTATCTTCTGCAAAAGTAGGGTACTATTACGCTCCGCAAAATAGGAGCAAAAAATGTCTCAGAACCTTACCCCTGACGATGAGCTGGTTTCCGATGTGGTCGCCTGTCAGCTCGTCATCAAGCAAATCCTCGACGTCATCGATGTTATCGCTCCGGTTGAAGTGCGCGATAAGATGGCATCACAACTGAAATCTATTGATTTTAGTACCCATCCGGCGGGTGCCGATCCGGTGACGCAGCGGGCAATTCAAAAAGCGATTGCACTCATTGAGCTGAAGTTTACGCCGCAGGATACCGCGCACTAATCGATGAGTCAGTCAGCGCAATAGTCCGAAGATGGAAAGGCAAGGGCGCATGAGCCGCCCTTGCTGAGCAAATTAATGCGGTTGATGGGTCATGATGTTGAGCAGATGCTGGTCGGTTTGTTGAATGCACAGCCCGGCTTTGCGTGCGCTACGCACTTCATCGAGAATCGTCTTCAGCAAGATACCATCCTGTTCCTGTTCTTCTTCCAGCGCATTCAGGAAACTCAAGGTGTTATCGTCTTGAAGCACTTTTGCTTCCTGCGTCAATTCAGACAGCGTGAACGTACGTTGTTCATGGCCTTCGATGGTTTGCACAAATAGGTCTTCAAGGGTTGCGCATTTATCTTCTTCGGCTTCGAAGGCCCTTACCACCGGATATGCGCCCGATTTCTTCATGTAGTCAAACACACGCATCATTTGCGTTATGCTGGACTGCGCCTGCGACCGCAAAAATGTTGCGGTTCCGTTGAGTCGATGCTCTGAACACCACTCGCTCAAACGCAAATAATGATTAGATGCAGAGAATTCAAGATTCATCTGCGCATTAAGCTTTTGAACCATTCCCGAAACTGCCATATAAATATCCTTATTACTGGGTAGGAACGATACGCGTGATATCGCATAGTTCTAAATAGCCGCTAACCATGCGCTATTTCCGCGTTTGAGTGCGACTACGTATTACCTGTAGTCCATACGCACGATCGAAAATATAGAATACTCATCGATCTTAAAAAATAATACTCTTAGAACGAATACAAGAAAACTCCTAAGCTTTGCTTTTTACGTTTCGTTACAACAGATATTGGATTGAGCTTAAAGCTCGGAATTTACTGTCATTAACATCATGATTTATATTAGTTATTTGTTTGGTGTGTTTTTGCGACCATGTTTGATAAAAGTGCGATAAGGTATTACATCAGATACAGTTTAAAGTGTGATCTATGTCTAGTATTTTTAGCGAATATCAAGGCCTAGTCGGTATACTCAGCGTTGTTTATTATGAATAATAAATCGCTAATAATAATTAGTGAGATATCTGTTACGCCTGCTGTAATGCTGGTGAATATTGCAATGATGTAAACTTGTTTTAGATCATTTTTGATAGAAACAGATAAGAAAATTCTGTTCTCGGTATTTAATCTTATGCAAATTCCGCCTATTTCACCGTCTTGGCGGATTTTTTGATATGAATTGACAGGAGTTAAAATGAAACAGGTTGCAGTGCTGCTGGCCTCTGGCTTTGAAGAAGGGGAAGCGATTGTCACTATCGATATCCTGCGTCGTCTGCAGATTGGCGTCGAGCTGATTTCATGCGCGCAATCGCGTGCGGTCGTGAGCTATCACGATATTCCGATGGTGGCGGATGCGACGCTGGCTGAACGCCAAGACACCCTGTACGACGCGGTCGTATTGCCAGGCGGCCCGCAGGGAAGCGTGAATCTGGCGGCGGATCCCGACGTGATTAAGTTTGTCGCGGCCCACGATGCAGCCGGCAAGCTTATCTGCCCAATTTGTTCAGCCGCGGCGCGGGTTCTTGCTGGCAATGATCTGCTTAAAGGTCGTCGTTACGTCTGTTCAGGTGATTTATGGCAGGATGTGAAGAACGGCGAATACGTTGATGCGCCGGTTGTGGAAGATGGCAATCTGATAAGCGGCAAAGGTTTCGGCCACGTTTTTGATTTTGCATTCACCGTCGCGGCTCGTCTGCTTGGCGACGAAGCGCCGGTTCGTGACCACGCCGATCATATTTATTACCGCTGGTAGTCTCTCTCTAGCGCGAATTGTCTGACAATTCGCGCCCATCAATATGTAATTATCTGCTGAATTTATGCATCACTTTACTGTAATCCTGCCGTGTGATGCCGCTCTCTTCTGAAAAGTGAATTCCGGGCTATTAATGTTTAAACAACGTTAACGCTGTAAATGAAACAGCTAAAACATTGTTTTATGTCTAATTTAAATCGTTCCCTGATTTTTCCCTACATAAAAGAACATTAAGGCGGGAGTTTACCATGCACAAGTTTACCAAAGCGTTGGCGGCCATCGGGCTGGCAGCGGTTATGTCACAATCAGCTATGGCTGAGAATCTGAAGCTGGGCTTTTTAGTCAAGCAGCCTGAAGAACCTTGGTTCCAGACCGAGTGGAAATTTGCTGATAAAGCCGGGAAAGATCTCGGCTTTGACGTTATCAAAATTGCCGTGCCTGACGGTGAAAAAACCTTGAACGCCATTGATAGCTTGGCGGCAAGCGGGGCGAAAGGGTTTGTCATCTGTACGCCTGACCCGAAATTAGGGCCGGCTATTGTGGCGAAAGCGCGCAGCTACGACATGAAGGTTATCACCGTCGATGATCAGTTCGTCAACGCGAAGGGTAAACCGATGGATACGGTGCCGCTGGTGATGATGGCGGCCAGTGAAATTGGCGCGCGTCAGGGGCAAGAGCTGTATAAAGAGATGCAAAAACGCGGCTGGGACGTCAAAACGACCGGCGTGATGGCGATTACCGCCAACGAATTGGACACTGCGCGCCGTCGTACCACGGGCTCGATGGATGCGATAAAAGCGGCGGGCTTCCCGGAAAAACAGATCTACCAGATCCCAACCAAATCTAACGATATCCCTGGCGCATTCGATGCCGGTAACTCTCTGCTGGTCCAGCATCCAGAGGTGAAACAGTGGCTGATTATCGGCATGAACGATAACACCGTTCTGGGCGGCGTACGTGCTACCGAAGGCCAAGGTTTTAAGGCAGCCAGCGTCATTGGGATTGGTATCAACGGCGTTGATGCGGTCAACGAACTGTCAAAAGCGCAGGCCACTGGCTTCTTCGGTTCGCTGCTGCCAAGCCCGGATATCCACGGTTATAAAACCAGTGAGCTGCTGTACAACTGGGTGGAAAAAGGCGTTGAACCGCCGAAGTTCACCGCAGTCACCGACGTCGTGCTGATTACCCGCGACAACTTCAAAGAAGAGCTGGCGAAAAAAGGCCTCTGAGTCCTGATGGTTCTCCTCCCGCTAGCCGGGGGGAGAAGGATAGCTGATTGTGGAGGTTGCTATGCAACAGTCTGCCCCTTATCTCTCTTTCCACGGTATCTGCAAAACGTTTCCCGGCGTAAAAGCGCTGTCCGATATTAGCTTTGATTGCTATAGCGGTCAGGTGCATGCGCTGATGGGGGAAAATGGTGCCGGGAAATCGACGCTGCTAAAAATACTCAGCGGCAACTATGCTCCCACCTCTGGCTCGCTCGCGTTGCGTGGCGAGGAGGTTTCATTTGCTGACACTACCGCTGCGTTAAATGCGGGTGTCGCCATTATTTACCAGGAACTGCATCTTATTCCCGAGATGACCGTCGCCGAAAATATATATCTCGGGCAGTTACCGAGCCGCGGTGGGATCGTCAATCGGTCACTGCTGAACTACGAAGCCCGGATACAGCTTGAGCATCTTGGGCTGGATATCGATCCGGATACGCCGCTCAAATATCTCTCCATCGGCCAGTGGCAAATGGTGGAAATTGCCAAAGCATTGGCGCGCAACGCCAAGGTCATCGCCTTTGATGAACCCACCAGTTCACTCTCTGCACGGGAGATCGATAATCTTTTCCGGGTGATCCGCGAACTACGCGAAGAAGGACGGACGATCATTTATGTATCCCATCGCATGGAAGAGATCTTCGCCATTAGCGATGCAATTACCGTGTTTAAAGACGGTCGCTACGTCTGCACATTCGACGATATGAAAGCCGTTAACCATGACCGGCTGGTGCAGGCGATGGTGGGACGCAATATCGGCGATATCTACGGTTGGCAGCCACGCGAATACGGCGAAGAACGTCTGCGGTTGGCAGATGTGAAGGCGCCGGGCGTGCGAACCCCCATTTCTCTATCGGTACGCAGCGGAGAGATCGTTGGCCTGTTTGGGCTGGTGGGAGCGGGGCGAAGCGAGTTGATGAAAGGCATTTTTGGCGGTACGCGAATAACCTCCGGGGAAATCTTCATTGATGGGCAGCGAGTCACCATTGATAAACCGGCGCAGGCCATCCGCGCGGGCATGATGCTGTGCCCAGAAGATCGCAAAGCTGAAGGTATCATTCCGGTGCATTCGGTGCGTGACAATATCAATATCAGCGCCCGTCGTAAGCATATTCGAGCGGGGTGCATTATCAATAACGACTGGGAAGCGACCAACGCCGAACACCATATTCAATCGTTAAATATCAAAACACCAGGCGCGCAGCAGCTGATCATGAACCTCTCAGGCGGCAATCAGCAGAAAGCCATTCTGGGGCGCTGGCTGTCGGAAGAGATGAAAGTCATCCTGCTCGACGAACCGACGCGCGGTATCGATGTGGGCGCGAAGCACGAAATCTATAACGTCATCTACGCGCTTGCAGCCTCCGGCGTGGCGGTGCTGTTTGCTTCAAGCGACCTGCCGGAAGTACTGGGCGTTGCCGACCGCATCGTGGTGATGCGTGAAGGGGAAATATCCGGCGAGTTGCACCATGAAAGCGCCAATGAACAACAGGCGTTAAGCCTGGCCATGCCTAAAGTGAGTCAGGCCGTCGCCTGAGCAAGGAGATTATGATGTCATCTGTTACAACACCTCGCGCTCGCGGCTCGTCATTGAGCTTTAGCCGAATTTGGGACCAGTACGGCATGCTGGTGGTTTTCGCCGTGCTGTTCATCTGCTGTGCGCTGTTTGTGCCGAACTTTGCCTCTTTTATCAACATGAAAGGGCTAGGCTTGGCGATTTCGATGTCAGGGATGGTTGCCTGCGGGATGCTGTTTTGTCTGGCCTCTGGAGACTTTGACCTCTCGGTCGCGTCGGTTATTGCCTGTGCGGGGGTGACGACGGCGGTGGTTATCAATGCCACTGAAAGCCTGTGGATTGGCGTGTTTGCCGGTCTGCTGCTTGGCGCGGCAAGCGGGCTTATCAATGGCTTTGTGATTGCCCGCCTCAAAATCAACGCGCTGATCACCACGCTTGCCACTATGCAGATCGTGCGTGGCCTTGCCTATATCATTTCGGACGGGAAAGCGGTCGGCATTGAGGATGAACGCTTCTTTGCACTCGGCTATGCCAACTGGCTGGGGCTGCCAGCGCCAATCTGGTTGACGGTGGGATGTCTGATAATTTTCGGCCTGCTTTTGAACAAAACGACCTTTGGCCGCAATACGTTGGCAATTGGCGGCAATGAAGAAGCGGCGCGCCTAGCCGGGGTGCCGGTGGTGCGGACTAAGATTATTATCTTCGTTCTCTCCGGTCTGGTTTCGGCAGCAGCCGGGATCATTCTTGCATCGCGTATGACCAGCGGGCAGCCGATGACCTCGATTGGCTATGAGCTGATTGTGATTTCGGCCTGCGTATTGGGCGGTGTGTCGCTGAAAGGGGGAATTGGCAAAATCTCTTATGTTGTCGCAGGGATCTTAATTCTGGGTACCGTAGAGAATGCGATGAACTTACTCAATATCTCACCGTTTTCCCAGTATGTGGTGCGCGGTTTGATTCTGCTGGCGGCGGTGATTTTTGACCGTTATAAGCAGCAGGCCAAACGCACCGTATAACGGTAAAACGCGTAGGCCTGATAAGCAAAGCGCCATCAGGCAGTTGCTCATCGAATGCCTGATGGCGCTTTGCTTATCAGGCCTACATTTTTGTTACAGTGTCACTAATAGCACATCAACGCCGCTGTTACCGACGATATTTTTCGCCGAACAGGTCGCGCGTGAAAAGAAGCTTTGGTTATGGTTGCCGCAGATTACTAAGTCGACCTGATGGTTTTGGCAGAATGCTTTCACGTGGTCGCACAGTTCGCCGGAGGCGATTTGGCGTTTCCAGATAGGGTAATCGGTGCCGTCGGCTAATGTTTGCAGAAACTGCCGTGTCTCCTCATACATTAACTCACGCAAGCTTTCCATCATTGGCGCGGCCAGCTGGTTATACATTTCTGGGTCGGTTGCGAGAGTAATCAGGCTGATGCGGGCATTTTCCGGGCGGGCAATGGCGACGGCTTTGTTTAATAACTCATGGCTTTCCGGTGTAGGAGCCACTGCCACTAAAAGATGTGAGTATGACATCAGACCTCCTTGCTGGAACAATACGCACTCTATCTCCAATCTCTTACTCTTTTTACGCCATCCCCGCAAGAGCCGGACGCAATATTGCTGCTTATAACTTAACCTAATACATAAGCAAGCTTTATGCGAATGATTGCGCAAAACTCAGGCTAAATGCATAAGCCACAGTGGATATATCATGTAATAAATATATCTCATTAATATTTAATTTATGCTGAACTATTGTTAATTTAAGGTAAATAACATGCAAATTAATTCATGTCAAATGAATTGACGTTGCAATTTGTTGAATTTACGATGAATTTTGATTATTAGATGAAAGCATGATCTGTGATAAATTTTTCGTAATTAGCTCACGTAAAGTCGCACATTCTGAATCGACGTTAAATAATTTCGCTGAATGAATATCCGTTAGAGTGGAATAAAATGCCGCTTTAACTGCTCGTTAATTAGCCAAAGTACAACGGTGACTGATAGATTTGGGTTAAAAATACGGTTTGATTTTGTGATGGAGATCACATAAATTTCAAATTAACAGGGGAGTAACATTGTATGTGTCACATCTGGCGAGTAAAGTTGCGTCGAATTAGGAAAAATCTTAGTAAATTGTAAGAAATGTTTAGATTTGTCGGGCCATAAGTGAAATTGTTACCCGACAATGACGCAGAAAGATTTGCCTGATTGGCCATGCATTTCGACCGATTCATTTTTTTATCGGGCCTTGCCCGACGACATCACGGGGTATGCGGTTTGACCGCATAAAAGTACTAATTGGTTATTCGGGATGGGGAAAATGCATACATCCGAGTTGCTAAAGCATATCTACGACATTAATTTGTCCTATCTGCTTCTTGCACAGCGTTTGATTGGTCAGGATAAGGCTTCTGCTATGTTCCGCCTCGGTCTCAACGAGGATATGGCAAAAGTTCTCGGGGAACTGACGCTCCCACAGATGGTGAAGCTGGCGGAAACTAACCAATTGGTTTGTCAGTTCCGCTTTGATAACGCCCAGACCATTACCCGCCTCACACAAGATTCACGTGTTGACGACCTGCAGCAGATTCACACCGGTATTCTGCTCTCCACCGGATTGCTGAATGAAGCGAGTCACGCAGGCGAACCTGGCCGTAAGAAAAGGGCTTGACGATGACCGAGAAAAGCATTGTTCAGGAAGCCCGCGACATTCAGCTTGCTATGGAGCTGATTACGCTTGGTGCTCGTTTGCAGATGCTGGAAAGTGAAACTCAGCTCAGCCGTGGTCGTCTAATCAAACTCTACAAAGAGCTACGAGGCAGTCCGCCGCCGAAGGGAATGCTGCCGTTTTCCACGGACTGGTTTATGACATGGGAACAAAATATCCACTCATCCATGTTCTGCAATGCTTGGCAGTTTTTACTTAAAAGCGGTCAATGCTCTGGCGTTGATGCCGTGATTAAAGCCTACCGACTGTACCTTGAACAGTGTCCTCAGCAGGATGATGGGCCGCTATTAGCCCTGACTCGCGCATGGACTCTGGTCCGCTTCGTGGAAAGCGGACTGCTTGAACTTTCTAGCTGCCATTCCTGCGGCGGCAATTTTGTCACTCATGCGCACCAGCCTGCGGGGAGCTTTGTCTGCAGCCTGTGCCAACCTCCATCACGAGCAGTAAAAAGACGTAAACTTTCCAATGATCTTGCCGATAGTAATCCACAACTGCTGGATGAACAGATTGGGCAAGCTGTTTAACCCCACTTAACGTGGATTAAACACTCCAGCAGCGGCCATTGTGCCGCTGCTTTTTTTTACCCCTAAGCGGGTGAAATCACCTCTCTGTCTCCTGTCTTAGTCAACAGTGGAAGGATGATAGCGTGCTTATCTTAATAGGTTACCTGGTTGTTTTGGGGACAGTTTTCGGCGGTTACATGATGACCGGCGGACACCTTGGAGCACTGTATCAACCGGCTGAGCTGATCATTATCGGCGGGGCGGGGGTCGGCGCATTTATCGTGGGTAACAACGGTAAAGCCATCAAGGGGACAATGAAGGCGCTGCCTTTGCTGTTTCGTCGCTCGAAGTACACCAAAAGTATGTATATGGATCTACTGGCGCTGCTTTATCGCCTGATGGCCAAATCACGTCAACAGGGGATGTTTTCGCTGGAGCGCGATATTGAGAACCCGAAAGAGAGCGAAATTTTTGCCAGCTATCCGCGTATCTTGGCTGATTCGGTGATGCTCGAATTTATCGTCGATTACCTGCGCCTCATCATTAGCGGCAACATGAACACCTTCGAAATTGAAGCGCTGATGGATGAAGAAATAGAAACCCATGAAAGCGAAAGCGAAGTCCCAGCGAACAGCATTGCGCTAGTTGGTGACTCGTTACCGGCGTTCGGTATCGTCGCGGCAGTAATGGGGGTTGTGCATGCGCTGGGCTCGGCGGATCGTCCGGCGGCGGAGCTGGGTGCGCTGATTGCTCACGCAATGGTGGGGACGTTCCTCGGTATTCTGCTGGCTTATGGTTTTGTCTCACCGTTGGCAAGCGTGCTGCGTCAGAAAAGTGCGGAAACGACCAAGATGATGCAATGCGTCAAAATTACGTTGTTATCAAATCTTAACGGTTACGCGCCGCCCATTGCGGTTGAGTTCGGTCGTAAAACGCTCTACAGCAGCGAACGCCCATCGTTTATCGAATTGGAAGAGCACGTGCGCGCGGTACGTAATCCGGCAGGCCAGCAGCAGACGACTACCGAGGACGCATGAAAAACCAATCGCATCCCATCGTCGTCGTCAAACGGCGCAAGCATAAATCACACGGCAGCGCCCACGGCTCGTGGAAAATTGCCTACGCCGACTTTATGACCGCGATGATGGCCTTCTTTCTGGTGATGTGGCTTATCTCCATCTCCAGCCCGAAAGAGCTCATCCAGATTGCGGAGTACTTCCGTACGCCGCTGGCGACGGCGATCACCGGCGGGCCGCGGATGGCAAATAGCGATAGCCCAATTCCCGGCGGCGGCGATGACGTTACTCAGCAGCAGGGCGAAGTGCATAAGCAGCCAAACATTGATGAGCTGAAAAAACGCATGGAAGTGAACCGCCTGAAGCGTATTCGCGGCGAGCTGGACCAGCTGATTGAGGCCGATCCTAAACTGCGCGCGCTGCGTCCGCACCTGAAGATAGACCTGGTGCAGGAAGGGCTGCGTATTCAGATTATCGATAGCCAGAATCGACCAATGTTTAAAACCGGCAGCGCCGAAGTGGAACCGTATATGCGCGATATTTTGCGCGGCATTGCCCCGGTACTTAACGAGATCCCGAACAAAATTAGTCTTTCCGGCCATACTGATGATTACCCCTATGCGACGGGTGAACGCGGCTACAGCAACTGGGAGCTATCGGCAGACCGCGCGAACGCTTCACGCCGTGAGCTGGTCGCTGGTGGTCTGGATGATGGCAAAGTTTTACGCGTCATCGGGATGTCAAACTCGATGCGCCTTTCAACGCGCGGTGGCGATGATGCGATCAACCGTCGTATCAGCCTGCTGGTGCTGAATAATCAGGCTGAACAGGCCATTCTTCATGAGAATGCCGCCAGCCAGAATGAACCTTTAAGCGTATTACAGTCGCCAGATGCAGCGCCATCTGCGGCGGGGACTACGCCGCCACAACCCGACTCGAGGTGATAGCGTGAGCATGGATATCAGCGATTTTTATCAAACTTTTTTTGATGAGGCCGACGAACTATTGGCCGATATGGAACAGCATCTGCTGAACCTGGTGGTGGATGACCCTGACGCTGAACAACTGAACGCGATTTTCCGCGCGGCGCACTCGATTAAAGGCGGGGCAGGCACGTTTGGCTTCACCATTTTGCAGGAGACCACGCACCTAATGGAGAACCTGCTGGATGAAGCACGGCGTGGGGAAATGAAGCTCAACACCGATATTATCAACCTGTTTTTGGAAACCAAAGATATTATGCAGGAACAGCTCGACGCCTATAAAAGCTCCACCGAACCGGATGCGGCCAGCTTCGAATATATCTGCAATGCCCTGCGTCAGTTGGCGCTTGAGGCAAAAGGCGAAAGCGTGCCGACCGTCGCCAGCAGCGCCCGATTGAGCGTGGTGGAAAACAGCCCGCAGGCCGATGCGGACGAGGCACAGATTTCGGCACAGAGCGGCCAAACGCAGGTCACGCTGTCGCGTCTGAAGCCGGGCGAACCGGAGATGTTGGAAGAGGAGTTGGGTAACCTGGCGACGTTAAGCCAGGTCAGCAAAACCGCTGATTCTCTGACGGCCATCATCGATGGCGATGTGAACCAGGACGACATCATTGCCGTGCTGTGTTTCGTCATTGAAGCCGATCAGATTGAGTTTGCCACCCTCGCGGCGGCAGTTGAGCCACAGCCGATTATTGAAGAGGTGATGGAAGAGCCGGTCGCCGTTCCGGTGGCGGTTGCGGTCAATGGAACCGCGCCTGTTGTTCGCGCCGAACGTGAAAAGCCGGCGGCGCGCAGCAATGAATCAACCAGCATTCGCGTGGCGGTGGAGAAGGTCGATCAGTTGATTAACCTCGTCGGTGAACTGGTGATCACCCAGTCGATGCTGGCCCAGCGCTCCAATGCGCTTGATCCTGTCTCTCACGGTGACCTGATTACCAGCATGGGGCAGCTTCAACGCAACGCCCGTGACCTGCAGGAATCGGTGATGTCCATCCGTATGATGCCGATGGAATATGTGTTTAGCCGCTTCCCACGCCTGGTGCGCGACCTTGCCAGCAAGCTGGGGAAAGAAGTTGAGCTGACGCAAATCGGTAGCTCAACAGAACTCGATAAGAGCCTTATTGAGCGGATTATCGATCCATTAACCCATCTCGTACGTAATAGCCTCGACCACGGCATTGAACTGCCGGAGGCGCGTTTAGCTGCGGGTAAATCGGCCGTCGGTAATCTGACACTTTCCGCTGAACATCAGGGCGGCAATATTTGTATCGAAGTCATCGATGACGGTGCGGGGCTTAACCGCGAACGCATTCTGGCGAAGGCGCTATCACAGGGGATGTCGGTCAGTGAAAGTATGACCGATGAAGAGGTCGGGATGCTGATTTTTGCCCCGGGTTTCTCCACGGCTGAACAGGTGACCGATGTTTCCGGGCGCGGCGTGGGCATGGACGTCGTGAAACGAAACATTCAAGAGATGGGTGGGCACGTTGAAATCAAATCCAGACAGGGTGCCGGTACCACCATCCGCATTCTGCTGCCGCTGACGCTGGCGATTCTTGATGGCATGTCGGTAAAAGTCAGCGAAGAGGTGTTCATTCTGCCGCTGAACGCGGTGATGGAATCTCTGCAGCCGCGTGAAGAAGATCTGCATCCGCTGGCTGGCGGCGAGCGCGTACTGGAAGTGCGTGGCGAATACCTGCCGTTGGTCGAACTGTGGAAAGCGTTCGAAGTGCAGGGGGCGAAAACCGAAGCCACGCAGGGCATTGTGGTCATCCTGCAAAGCGCCGGTCGCCGTTACGCCCTGTTGGTCGATCAGCTGATTGGTCAGCATCAGGTGGTGGTGAAAAACCTCGAGAGCAACTATCGCAAGGTGCCGGGGATTTCGGCGGCAACCATCCTTGGCGACGGTAGCGTTGCGCTGATTGTTGATGTCTCCGCCCTGCAGGGTTTGAATCGTGAAAAACGTCTGGCGAACACAGCCGCCTGAAACGCAGATAAAAGGTAAAAACATGACCGGTATGACGAATGTAACAAAGCTGGCGGGTGAACCGACAGGACAGGAATTTCTGGTATTTACGCTGGGCAACGAAGAGTACGGCATTGATATCCTGAAAGTGCAGGAGATCCGTGGCTACGATCAGGTCACGCGCATTGCCAATACCCCGGCTTTTATTAAAGGCGTGACAAACCTGCGCGGCGTGATTGTTCCGATTGTCGATCTCAGGGTGAAGTTCAGCCAAGAAGACGTCGAATACAACGATAACACGGTGGTGATTGTGCTTAACCTCGGTCAGCGCGTGGTCGGCATTGTGGTTGATGGCGTGTCAGACGTGCTGTCACTGGCCTCAGAACAAATTCGTCCAGCGCCGGAGTTTGCGGTGACCTTGTCGACGGAGTACCTGACTGGCCTTGGCGCACTGGGCGATCGCATGTTGATTCTGGTTAACATTGAAAAATTGCTTAACAGCGAAGAGATGGCACTGCTGGATAGCGCGGCCAGCCACGCGGCCTAATAATGATAAGGTTCATCGTGTAATTACTGCGGCGAAATGAAAGGCCAATAATTGAAAAAGCCAGACCGGATGGTCTGGCTTTTTGTGTGCACGCTTTATGTGGATTGCTAAATGGCGGCGATGTTTTATGCAGCCCACGGCGTTTGTTTAGGCCGCGTCATCAGACGTTCTGCTGCGCCAACTCGGGATCTTCTTGCGCCAGTTGACCTTCGTTCTGCGACAGCATCGCCGTCGCCACGCCGTTACCCAGCACGTTAATTGCCGAACGTCCCATATCGAGGAAGTGGTCAATCCCCATCAGCAGCAAAATCCCGGCAACCGGGATATTAAAGCTTGGAATGGTTGCCGCCAGCACCACCAGCGCAGAGCGCGGTACCCCGGCAATCCCTTTGGAGGCCAGCATCAGCGTCAGCATCAGCACGGCAATCTCAGAGAAGCTCAGATGAATGTTATACGCCTGGGCGATAAACATGGAGGCGAAAGAGCAGTACACCATCGAACCAACGAGATTAAACGAATAGCCGATAGGTAAAACAAAAGAGACGATGTTGCGCGAGCAGCCAAATTTAGTCAGCTGTTCAAGCGTTTTTGGGTAGGCCGCTTCGGAGCTGCTGGTGGTGAACGCAACCAGCACCGGATCTTTAAGCATGCTGAGCAGACGGAACACCTCCTTCTTCAGCACCATATACCCGATAGCAACCAGCACGCAGCAGGTCAGTACAATCGCCACGTAGTAGCCGCCGATAAACGAGGCGTAGTTAAGCAAAATGCCGAGGCCTTCCGTCGCGATGACCGAGGAGATGGCGGCAAAAATCGCCAGCGGTGCAACGTACATCACGTAGCCGGTGACCTTGAGCATAATATGGGAAACCACGTCCAGCGCGGCTACCAGGGGGGCATTGAACTTCTGACCGAGCGATGCGCCGCCGATACCGAAGAACATCGAGAACACCACGATCTGCAGGATTTCATTATCCGCCATTGCACCGACGATGCTGGTGGGAATGGTATGAGACAAGAACCCTTTCAGGCTCATCCCGCTGACCGCCAGACCGGTATCTACCGTGTCTTTAGGAATCGCTAAATTCAGACCGCTGCCAGGATGCTGCAACGTCACAATAAACAGGCCCACCAGAATAGACAGCACCGAAGAGCTGATAAACCAGACCATCGCTTTACCGCCGACGCGGCCAATAGTGGAGGTTTCACCGAGCTTCATAATCCCGACGGTAAGGGTGCTAAAGACCAACGGTGCTATCACCATTTTGATTAGCCGCAGGAATATATCGGTGAACAGTGTGATGTTGCCAGACCAAACTTCGATGGTGGTTGCTGATGCATAGGAATGGATCATTGCGCCGGTGAGAATACCCGCCAGCATGAAAATCACGATGAAAATCGTGAGTTTGTTTGCGTTTGCCACAAAAAATACCCCGTCAGATTACGAAATTGCCCCGCGATGAAAAAATGATTTTTTATTATGTAATGCCATCAATTCATTCATTACATAAATTGTATGAAAGTAAGGTTATTTACAACTTTTTTTTATGTTTTATAAAAATCGTTGTTATTCAGTCACTCGCGAATCACCCCGCACGAACCCCTTCTCCGGCCTGCGATTTTTACCCTGAGGGCACGTAAAGTTTCTTTTTAGGATGCCGATAACAGCGATAACTGAATATAGAGAAGGTGTTGTATGTTAAACCGTATCCGCGTTGTCACACTGCTGATGTTGGTGCTGGTCGTCTTCGCACTTCTGCAGTTAATCTCGGGAAGCTTTTTGTTCTCCTCGCTACACCAAAATCAGCAAAGCTTTACGCTGTCCAATTCGCTGCGCACGCAGCAAACAGAATTAACCAAAGCCTGGGACCTGATGCTGCAAACCCGCATCAACCTGAGCCGCTCGTCGGCGCGGATGATGATGGACAGTAATAATCAGCAGAGCAGCGCCAAAAACGAACTGCTGAAAAACGCCAGAACCACGCTGTCACAGGCGGCGAGTCACTTCGAACGCTTTAGTCAACTGACACCACCGGCTTCGATGACGGAAACCAGCGCGCAGGTCACCAAGAGCTACAAAAATTACGCGGCGGCGCTTGGGGAACTGGTGGGCTTTCTGGAAAGCGGCAACATGGACGCTTATTTCGCCCAACCGACTCAGGGGATGCAAAACGCCTTAGGCGAGGCGATGACCCAATATTCCAATCAAAGTGAAACCCTCTATCAGCACGCCTTTACCACTAGCAGCAGTGATTACCAGATTGCCCGCTGGCAACTGGCTGCACTGGCCGTGGTACTGGTACTGGTGATGGTTGGTGCGTGGTTTGGTATTCGCGCGGTCCTGCTCAAGCCACTGGCGTCGGTGATGGAACATATCCGCCATATCGCGGCGGGCGACCTGACTCAGCGTTTAACGCTGCGCGGGCGCAACGAAATTACCGAGCTTGGCGATACCGTCACCCATATGCAGAACTCGCTGACCGATACGGTCACCCATGTGCGTGAAGGCGCGGAGGCCATCTATCACGGCACCAGCGAAATCGCCGCGGGCAATAACGATCTCTCTGCGCGTACGGAAGAGCAATCCGCCTCGCTGGAAGAGACCGCTGCCAGCATGGAACAGCTGACCGCCACGGTGAAACAGAACGCGGAAAATGCGCGTCAGGCGTCGCACCTTGCATTAAGTGCATCCGAAACCGCCCAACGTGGCGGCAACGTGGTCAACGGCGTGGTGAAAACCATGCATGAAATCGCCGCCAGTTCGCAGAAAATTTCCGATATCACCGGCGTCATCGACGGCATTGCCTTCCAAACCAATATCTTGGCATTGAACGCCGCCGTTGAAGCGGCCCGTGCCGGTGAGCAGGGACGCGGCTTTGCGGTGGTTGCCGGTGAAGTGCGTAATCTCGCCAGCCGCAGCGCGCAGGCGGCGAAAGAAATCAAAGCATTAATTGAAGATTCTGTCTCCCGTGTCGATACCGGATCGGTACTGGTTGAAAGCGCGGGTGAAACCATGACCGATATCGTCAATGCGGTAACCCGTGTGACCGACATCATGGGCGAAATTGCCTCCGCTTCCGATGAACAGAGCCGTGGTATCGATCAGGTGGCCATTGCCGTTGCCGAAATGGACAGCGTGACGCAGCAAAACGCCTCGTTGGTGGAAGAGTCGGCAAGTGCCGCCGCTGCGCTGGAAGATCAGGCCCAACGGCTTAATCAGGCGGTTGCGGCGTTTCGTCTAAGTCCGGCGGCGATTGGAAAAAGTACGCAAAACACGGCACCCGCGTTGCCTACGCCATCGCGTCTGGCGGCGACGGTCAGCAGCCGACACGATAATAATTGGGAAACCTTTTAATAATATCCGCGGTAATTGCCGCTTTTAGGAGTGTGGTGATGCTTTATCGTATTCGAATCTCTACCACGTTATTTCTGATTTTGATTATTTGCGGGATTTTGCAAATTGGCAGTAATGGGCTCTCCTTTTGGGCGTTTCGCGATGGGCAAAACAACATTAACCAGGTTGACCAGAGCAGCCAGCAGCTCAATACGCTAACGGAATCGCGTGCGGCGATGCTGCAGGCGAGCAACATGCTGAACAAAGCAGGCACATTGACGGCGCTCAGTTATCCGCCGACCGAAGTGCGCAGCATGATAGATGATGTGAAGCAGGAACTGTCGCAGGCAGATGCCCTGTTTAAAGGTTTTATGGCTCTGCCGCTGATGGGCAGTCATGACGAAGCGCTGCAAAGCCAGACGGCAAAAACGTTTACCGCATGGCATGACATGCTGGCGCACCAGACCGCGTGGCTTGAAAACAACCAGCTGGCGGAGTTTGTTGCCGCACCGGTACAAAAATCGCAAGACCAGTTCGACAACGACTATGAAAACTGGCGCAAAAACATTGAGAACTACGTCGCCTCCGCCGAACGCGAAAGCCAGAGTGACTATCATCGTTCAACGATAACGTTTATCGCGATGGTAATTATTTCTGTGCTGATGACCGTCGGGGCGCTGTGGTGGGTTCGCCATATGATTGTCACGCCGCTGGCGATTATCAGCAGCCATTTTGACAGCATTGCCAAAGGCAATCTGGCGCGCCCGGTTTCCGTTTTCGGTGACAACGAAATTAGCGCCATCTTTGCTGGCCTCAAAGCGATGCAAAAATCCCTGCGTCAAACCGTGGACCAGGTTCGCCAAGGCAGCAATGCAATGCATACCGGCATTTCAGAAATTGCCGCCGGTAATAACGATCTCTCGGCGCGCACCGAACAGCAGGCGGCATCGCTTGCCGAAACAGCGGCCAGCATGGAGCAGCTAACGGCGACGGTCAGCCAGAACGCCGACAACGCCCGCCAAGCGTCCGATCTGGCGCACGGGGCAGCAGACACCGCCAAACGTGGCGGCGAACAGGCCAGCCACGTCGCGCAAACTATGCATAACATCGCCACCAGTTCGAAGAAAATTAGCGACATCATCAGCGTTATCGACGGTATCGCTTTCCAGACCAACATTCTGGCCCTTAATGCGGCGGTAGAAGCGGCGCGAGCCGGTGAACAAGGGCGTGGATTTGCCGTGGTTGCTGGGGAGGTTCGTAACCTTGCCAGCCGCAGTGCCCAGGCCGCCAAAGAGATTAAGGTGCTGATTGAAGAGTCGGTATCTCGGGTTCAGCAAGGTTCTGCGCTGGTCGAAACGTCCGCGAAAACGATGACGGAAATTGTTCAGTCGGTCACTCGGGTGAACGACATCATGGGCGAAATTGCCTCCGCGTCCGACGAACAGCGCCGTGGGATTGAGCAAGTCGCGCAGGCGGTAAGCCAGATGGACCAGGTGACGCAGCAAAACGCCGCGCTGGTCGAGCAGGGCGCGGCGGCAACGCAGCAGTTGGCGAGCCAGGCAGACCACCTGACAACCGTAGTTTCCGTATTTGAGCTTGAAGAAGTGAAGGCAGAAGCGCCGCTTGAGAGCATCACGCTGTCTGCCATACCTGCTGTTTCCTGAAATGATGTGATGTAAGAAGGCGCTATGACTGTATCTCTGCCAAATGGGCAATCGCAATTACTGAGTCAGCTGACGCAGCGCCTGACGCTAACCGACGCGCAGTTTCGTCGGATCTGTCAATTGATCTACCAACGCGCTGGGATCGTGCTGGCGGATCATAAACGTGACATGGTTTATAACCGCCTCGTTCGGCGTTTACGGACCCTGAACTTGGATGATTTTGGTCACTATCTCAGTCTGCTGGAAGCCAACGGCGACAGCGCAGAGTGGCAGGCATTTATTAACTCGCTGACCACTAACCTGACGGCGTTCTTCCGCGAAGCGCACCACTTCCCAACGCTTGCTGAGCACGCAGCGCGTAGGCAGGGGGAATATCGGGTGTGGAGTGCGGCGGCATCAACGGGTGAGGAGCCTTACTCCATTGCCATCACGTTGGCCGATACGCTCGGCACCGCACCGGGGCGCTGGAAAGTGGTAGCCAGTGACATCGACACCGAAGTGTTGGAAAAAGCGCAGAGTGGAATTTATCGCCTGGATGAGCTGAAAACGCTCTCTCAGCAGCAGTTACAGCGCTATTTCATGCGCGGCACTGGCCCACACGATGGGCTGGTGCGCGTGCGTTCTGAGCTGGCGAACTACGTGGATTTCAGTTCCCTGAATCTACTGAGCACGCACTACGCGATATCCGGGCCGTTTGATGCGATCTTCTGCCGCAACGTCATGATCTATTTCGATAAGGCGACACAGCACGAGATCTTAAAACGCTTTGTGCCTTTGCTGAAACCTGATGGCCTGCTGTTTGCCGGACATTCGGAGAACTTCAGCCATATTGCCCGTGAATTCAGCCTGCGCGGACAAACGGTCTATGCGCTAAGTAAGGGAAGAGCATGAGTAAAATCAGGGTGCTGGCCGTTGATGATTCGGCGCTGATGCGGCAAATCATGACGGAAATTATCAACGAGCATGATGATATGGAGATGGTGGCGACGGCGCAGGACCCGCTGGTGGCTCGCGATCTCATCAAAAAATACAACCCAGATGTTTTGACGCTGGATGTCGAAATGCCGCGCATGGACGGTCTCGATTTCCTTGAGAAGCTGATGCGCCTGCGTCCGATGCCGGTTGTGATGGTGTCTTCACTCACCGGCAAAGGCTCTGAAATAACGCTTCGCGCGCTGGAGTTGGGGGCGGTGGATTTTGTCACCAAACCGCAGTTGGGCATTCGCGAAGGGATGCTGGCCTACAGCGAGACCATTGCTGAAAAGGTCAGGGCGGCTTCACGTGCGAAGATCTCTGCGCATAAGCCATTACCGGCCACCACCACGCTCAAAGCCGGCCCGTTGCTGAGTTCTGAAAAGCTCATCGCCATTGGCGCGTCAACCGGCGGAACCGAAGCGATTCGCCACGTGCTGCAGCCGCTGCCGCTCTCTAGCCCCGCGCTGCTCATTACCCAGCATATGCCGCCGGGCTTTACCCGCTCATTTGCCGAACGTCTTAACAAGCTGTGCCAGATAACGGTTAAGGAAGCGGAAGACGGCGAACGCGTGTTGCCAGGCCATGCCTACATTGCGCCGGGCGACAAGCATATGGAACTTGCGCGCAGCGGGGCGAACTATCAAATCAAAATTCACGACGGGCCGCCGGTTAATCGCCATCGCCCGTCGGTAGATGTGCTGTTTCATTCGGTCGCGAAGCACGCGGGGCGCAACGCCGTAGGGGTGATTCTCACCGGCATGGGCAACGACGGTGCGGCCGGGATGCTGGCAATGTACCAAGCTGGCGCTTGGACTATTGCGCAGAATGAAGCCAGTTGCGTGGTGTTCGGCATGCCGCGTGAGGCCATCAATACCGGTGGCGTCAGCGAAGTGGTCGATCTTAGCCAAGTAAGCCAGCAGATGCTGGCGAAAATCAGTGCCGGACAGGCAATACGTATTTGACTCAGGAGAATTATTTTATGGCGGATAAAGAGCTTAAGTTTTTGGTTGTGGATGACTTTTCCACCATGCGTCGCATCGTGCGTAACCTGCTTAAAGAGCTTGGTTTTAACAACGTTGAAGAAGCCGAGGACGGCGTGGATGCGTTGAACAAACTGCATGCGGGTGGATTTGGCTTTGTTATCTCTGACTGGAACATGCCAAATATGGACGGACTGGAGTTGCTGAAAACCATTCGTGCCGATGGCGCAATGGCGGCGATGCCGGTACTGATGGTGACGGCAGAAGCGAAGAAAGAGAACATCATCGCTGCCGCGCAGGCCGGTGCCAGCGGATATGTGGTTAAGCCGTTTACCGCGGCGACTCTGGAAGAAAAACTGAACAAAATATTCGAGAAACTGGGCATGTAAGGTGACGACCATGATGCAATCTTTCATTAAGCCCGGCGAAGAACATTCTGCCGCGGATATAATTAGCCGTATTGGCAACCTGACCCGAATGCTGCGTGATAGTCTGCGTGAGCTGGGGCTGGATCAGGCGATTGCCGAAGCCGCAGAAGCGATCCCGGATGCCCGTGATCGTCTGGATTACGTGGTGCAGATGACCGCGCAGGCCGCTGAACGCGCGCTCAACAGCGTGGAAGCGTCACAGCCACATCAAGACGAAATGGAAAAAGGGGCGAAAGCCCTTAGTACGCGTTGGGATGCGTGGTTTGAAAACCCGATTGAGCTGGCGGATGCCCGCGAACTGGTTGGCGATACGCGCAAATATCTCAGCGAGGTACCGGGGCACACCAGCTTTACCAACGCCCAACTGCTCGAAATCATGATGGCGCAGGATTTCCAAGATCTGACCGGTCAGGTTATCAAGCGCATGATGGATGTGATTCAAGAAATCGAGCGCCAGCTACTGATGGTACTGCTGGAAAACATCCCGGAACAAGGCGCACGCCAGAAGCGTGAAAACGACAGCCTGCTTAACGGACCACAGGTCGACACCTCCAAAGCTGGCGTAGTTGCCAGCCAGGATCAGGTAGACGACCTGCTGGATAGCCTCGGCTTCTAAAGTCACTGTAGCCCGGCCGAGCAACGCGACGCCGGGAACCCTCCGGTGCCGGTGCTGCGCACCTCGTGCGGGCTACCAATAACGATTCAAACGCCATATCCCCGTAGTCCGGCCGAACGAATGCGATGCCGGGGAAATATCGCTTCACCCGTATCTACATTTCCCGAAAATGAAGCCAGCGTCACGCTGGCTTACGTCTGAGTGCCACCCCGATATATAGACTAGTCATAATTATTACGCTTAAATAGTTATCAATGAGACCTGCAACAATATTTATTTATTAATCCTTGCTATTAGTTAAGGTCGGAATGTTATTACCAAAATAAACTCGGGAGTGCTCATGCGGATACTACGAGATAGTGATTTCTTTCACTCTGATCAACATGCATTTTGCCTTTTCACTATGAACAACCAGCTAATGGAAGGCGTGCATGGGCATGAATTTGATGAACTGGTTATTGTTCGTGATGGAAGCGGGTTTCATATTGTTAATGACATTGTCCACTTTATTTGTAAGGGCGATTTCTTTCTCGTCACAAAAAATGATACTCATAGCTACGTTTCCACTAATCATCTTTCGGTGATTAATATATTAATTCGCAGACATCATAACTTTCATTTTTTACAGAATATCGACACCTTGCTGCAAAGCGTGAAAACGCAACTGCAATCACGCAATGACCGCTCCCTGACTTCGCGTGCGCTGGCCAACATCGAGGCATGGAGCGAACAGATCGTTGCACGTAACGAGAACGACTACGACGCGATCTATTTTTCGCAGTGTGAAGTGGCATTCCTCAATGTTGTCAACACGCTTTGTCAGTGTGGGCGCCAGACGGAGACGCTTAACGCCGAAGAGAGAGGAAGGGCGAGCCTTATCCGAACGCTCAAATCTAACAGCCTTCGGCAGCTCGACTGGGGCGCACTTAGCGATGACAACGGTATCGCACGGCGCACGATGTTTCGCTTTATTAAACGCATTACCGGCTATACCCCGGTGAAATTTCAGATGCTTTTTCGTGTCCTTAAAGCTCAGGAGTTGCTACGTACTACCGATAAAACGGTGAGCGAAATAGCCGCCCGCTGCGGTTTTATGAATGGAATTAGATTAACCGAATCATACCGACGATATTTTAATTACTCACCGACTCATGAACGGGAACTGCATTCTCGCGTGTTAACGCGGATCTGATTTTCGGCTAATAACGACAATCAAACGACTGCAATTTTATCTCAACAATCATCGTGAGAGGGGATTCTGCACGCTTCTCCTTTCGCTCTCAGCATTAAGGGATTCGTCATGGCAAAAAATAAAACGCCCGGCCCTTGGTATATTGGGGTGGTGTCAGGAATGGCATCGTATATAGACTCGGCGGCCATTGTTTCTAATGGTACCGCATTGGTTATTTATCAAAAAAATATTGGCATTACTGCGCTGGAAATTGGCATTTTATCTGGCTTATTAACCCTCTGTATTGCCGCCGGAGCGTTCTGCGGTGGACGTCTTGGTGACCGTATCGGACGGCGTAATGTCTTTATTATCACCATGGCGATGATCGTTCTCGGTACACTAGCGTTAGCCTTTGGACTGAGCTTCCATTTCCTGCTGCTTGGCACTCTGCTGGTGGGGTTGGCGACAGGAGCCGATTTACCGGTTTCGCTGGCGACAATATCGGAGGCTGCCTCTGACGACAATCGCGGCAAGATTATCGGTCTGTCGAATCTGCTCTGGCTGGTGGGTATCGGCGCAACGATGGGTATCTCGGCGGTGGTAGGCGACTGGGGGCAGATTGGCGCACAAATCATGTATATGCACGTCGGTCTGGTGGCAGCGGTATTGCTTATTCTGCGCTGGTCAATTCCCGAATCGCCGCTATGGCTTGCCGCGCGCGATGAACAGCGGCGGGGCGTGGCGACCGTTCGCGCACAGAAAAGCGGCTGGCGTGACCTGCTGGACGCTAAATATCTGTGGCCGTTTCTCTCGCTATGCGCCTTTTACACCTTCACCAATCTGGCTGCTAACACCGGCGGGCAGTTTGGCACCTTTGTGGCCGTCAACGTTGTCGGCATTTCGGTCAGCACAAACTCGCTGTGGGGACTGCTTATTCTGCCCGTGAGCGTGGCATCGGGTCTGCTGTTTATGCGCATTGTGGATACCGACAAACGTATTCCCTTTTTTATCTTCGGCGCGGTGATGATGTCCTGCGGCTACTTCGTGCCTGTACTGCTTAATTTTTCCCCTCTCTCCTGGTTCTGCTGCCTGCTGTTTACCAATATCGGCACCGGCTTTGCCTTTGAAGGGATTATGAAAGTGTGGGCTCAGGAGTCGTTCCCGACCATGCTGCGCGCTACCGCCCAAGGGGTGATTGTTGGCGTGGCGCGTTTGACCTGCGGCCTGCTGGCCTTCGTGACGCCGGTGTTGCTGAGCGCCGGACCGATAGTTCTCTATTGCCTGCTAACGGCAATTGTCGTGGCCGGGATGATCATCGGCTGGCTCTGCTTCCACGGCAGGCAGCGCAATGAATTCAATGCAGAAACGGAAATGGTCGCCACGCCCGGGAGCGCCGTTTCTTCACGCGACACCATGCAGGTAAAAGCCTGAAAAATTAAGTCATTGAGGAAATCACTATGTTGGCCGTAGAAAAAGTAACGCTTAATTATGAAACCACGCTGGCGGGTTGTGAAACGCTCCCGGTGTTCGGCTGGACTATCAGTAGTGCTCTGCGCAATGTTGTTCAGCGCAGTTGGCGGTTGCAGCTGGCAGCGTCGACGCAGTTTGATGAACTACTGTATGACAGCGGCGACATTCACGACGAACGCTCCAATAACATCATCCTGCCGGATATCGAATGCGCCCCTTCAACCCGCTACTACGCGCGGGTGAAGATTACCGATAATCACGGACAGGCAAGCGACTGGAGCCCAGAAGCTTCATTTATCTCCGGGCTACCTGCCGCGGCGTGGCAGGGCGATTTTATCTCTGCGGAAACGCCGCAGGAGAAGGACGTCTCAAAAGGGACGCTGCTGCGCCATGATTTTAGTTTGCCGCAGGCCAACGATATTGTCTCTGCGGTGGTTCACGCCAGCGCGCTGGGGCTGTATCAATTGTGGATCAACGGCGAAAAGGTGGGGTGCGATGAGCTCGCGCCGGGCTGGACCAGCTATCATCATCATCTACTGTACCAGACCTGGGACGTCACTGAGCGTCTGCGCCGTGGGGACAATACCATTGGCGCGATGGTGGGTGCCGGCTGGTATAAAGGTGATATGAGCTTTAACCGCTACCGTAATTACTACGGCGAGCAAACTGGTTTTATTTGTCACCTGGTGGTGACGTTGCGTGACGGGAGCCAGCAGGTGATCGCCAGCGGCGCTGACTGGCAGGCAAGCGACTCGGCGATTCTGTTCTCCGAAATTTACGACGGCGAAATTTATGATGCGCGCCGCGAACAACGCGGTTGGTGTGAACCGGGCTTTGACGCCCGGGGCTGGCGCACGGTGAGCGTACTTGCCGTGGACCGTGCGGTGTTGCAACCCCAGACCGCTTGCCCGGTAAGGGAAATAGAGCGGCTCGCTCCGTGGTCGCTCTTCACTACGCCGAAGGGGGAAACGGTGCTTGATTTTGGCCAGAACCTCAGCGGTTGGGTCGAATTTAAGGTGCGAGGGGCCGAGGGCGATAACGTATCGCTGCGCCATTTTGAGGTTCTGGACGCGGAGGGAAACGTCTATCTGGCGAACCTGAGAACGGCAAAGCAGCGGGTTGACTACACCCTGCGCGGGGGGGAAGAGGAGCGATATCATCCGCACTTTACCTTCCAGGGCTTCCGTTATGTGATGATTGAACGCTGGCCGGGAACACCGAAACTTGACGATTTTGTGGCGGTGGTTCTGCATTCAGCGATGACCCCGACCGGTTCCATTGAAACCTCAAATGCTGAGCTTAATCAGTTGCATCACAATATTCTCTGGGGGCTGAAGGGAAACTTTGTCGATATCCCAACGGATTGCCCGCAGCGTGACGAACGCCTTGGCTGGACGGGTGATGCACAGATTTTCTGTCGTACCGCCAGCTATCTGATGCAGACGCACACCTTCTTTGCTAAGTGGTTAGCGGATCTTGCGCATGATCAGACGGCTGAAGGCGGTGTACCGCACGTGATCCCCGATATCCTGACCGGTAAATGCGATAACGACCGCTTCCTGTCTCATGGCCGCACCCACTCGTCCGCTGCGTGGGCCGATGCGGCGGTGATTAATCCATGGACGCTATATCTGATGTATGGCGATACTCAAACGCTGGCACGCCAGTACGGCAGCATGAAGGCGTGGGTGGAATTCATGAGGGCAAATGCGGTCGACAATATGTGGTCGTGGAAGCTGCAGTTTGGCGACTGGGTGGCGCTGGATGCCCGCGAGGGGAGCTATTTTGGCGCGACGCCGAACGAGTTAACCTGCATGGCTTACTATGCGTTATCAACGCTACTGCTGGCAAAGTCAGCGAAAGTGCTCGGTCATATGGAAGACGCTGAACGCTACGAGGAACTGCATGCGTCGATTGTTGACAGCTTCCACCGCGAGTTCTTCACCCCGAACGGCAGGCTGGCGGCGAGAACGCAAACCGCGCACATTCTGGCGCTGTACTTCCAACTGGTACCGGAGGCCTACCGTGAGCGCACGGTGCAAACCCTGCTGGCGCTGCTGGAAGAGCAGGATGGTCATCTGGTGACTGGGTTCGTCGGTACGCCATACTTCTGCCATGCGCTCAGTGAGAACGGTCAGGCCGATGCGGCGTGGCAACTGCTGATGAAGGATGATTTCCCTTCTTGGCTTTATCAGGTCAAGGCCGGGGCGACCACTGTCTGGGAGCACTGGGACGGGATGAAGCCGGACGGCACCATGTGGAGCCCGGACATGAACTCGTTTAATCATTATGCCTATGGTGCTATCGGAGAGTGGTTATACCGCGCAGCAGCAGGGATCAATACGCAAGAGGCCGCACCGGGATTCAAACGTTCCGTACTGCACCCCATCCCTGGAGGGGATCTTACCTGGCTGAAGGCCCGTTATACATCGGTGTATGGTGATATCAACGTTGACTGGACTCTCGATTCGGTTGAGGGGTGTCAAACCGTGACGCTTGAGGTTAAAATCCCGGCCAATACCCGCTCTACGTTGATTCTCGATCGCGCACATACTGTGCTGGAGACGGATGATATCGACTTTACGCCAACGGCGGCGGGCTATTGCGCTGAGGTGGGGTCGGGACGTTATCGGATCATCTTCCAGCGTTAGTCAGATGATGGCAACGGCGGCAAGGCGCCGTTGCCAGTCAGCGCAGGAAAACACTGATAGTAAACAACGTGCAGTTCCTGAGCCGCTATCACTTTAAATCCATCTTCACCGTCACATTCCCCTCGAATTTCCCCGCCGTGGGGCGGGCGGCAGTGGTGCTGACCGGGGCAGCCTGAATATGCACGGTGCCATCGCCGCTTTCATCTACCGTGACCGGGAATTCATATGTGCCGTCCAACTGCACGTTCTGGCTGTCTTCAGTATACACCCTCACTCCTAGGTCATCGCGACCGATCAATTTGGCGATTAACGCATTGCTGTTATCCACCACGCCTTGATCGGCGGTTAACGTCAGCTTGATTTTGTCGCTCTTGCCGACGGCGTTACCGTCGCAGTGGTAAGAGATGTCCACCGCTTTTAGCGCGTAACCGGAAGGCGGCTGCCCGCGGGTGACAAACTGCGAACTGACAATATTGCCCAAATCTACCTCAATAGTGCTTCCGGCATTGATGGTGCAACTCAGCGGCGCGGAGAGGGTGCCGCCCAGATAAACATCGGCCACATGCGTTGCGTATTGGAAGTCAGCGGTGGCACAGCCCGTCGTATTGGTGTAACAGATAGACTCATAGTATTGCACCACGATAGTCTGAGGGATGGTTGCCACGCCGAGAATAGGCTTTTTGATATACATCTTGGCGCTGATCACACTCCATTTGTAGGTATTTTGCGCCACCGTCACGCCAACAGGCATATCGTGACAGACATTGTAAGCACTTGGTTTTTTCTGGCCCGACTGCGCTCTGTTTCTCGTCACTGTCGGATACTCGGTGATGGGAATCCTGACCCCCGAGATATCATCCGAATGGTTGGCGGCCTGATAGACGCCTTCAACATGCACATCGAGGTTCTCGGTCAGAAAACCATAATTGACCCCACCGACAGAGACACCGGTAGCCAGCGGGCTTCCTACCCACTGGTACTCATAGATGTTCGTCGTGCTAATCACGTTAGGAGGGCACTTGCAGCTGGCTTCCACTGCCGCGCCCCCTGTAGCGACAATGGGCGAATCAACATTCCCGGCAGGGCCAATGATATTACCAGCGGTGTTATTGGCGGATTCGATGTCATCGTTGAGCAGGATGTCGTAGCGTTGTATCCCCGCAGCAAAACAGTTAGTGAGTATGGTGGCCCGCGCCGTGCCGGAGATCAGCAAGCCAGACAGGGCGATAGATAAAAAGAGGGTGAGTGATGGTTTCATATTATTGCGCCTGTTGAGAGAGCTGCTGGCACGTAGCGTGCAGGTAACGGATGCCGTTCGGGCTGGCGGCCTGCTGTTCGGCGGCTAGGTTGATGGTGGCGGTACACTGTTGATCCGGCGCATTTCCCCACTGCACCTGGAGCGGCATCTGATCGGCCACGCCCGCGAGGTAGAGTGTGCCGGTATCATCCACGATACCGCTGATGGCCAGCGATTTAACCGTCGCCATCGCGCCAAACGGCACCGCCGCGCCGTTGGGGCGTGTTAAGGTGAGCAGCACGCGATAACCGACGTGTGCCTCAAACGTGGCGCTCACGGCGGCGTTGCGCGACGGGATCACCGTCACGGCGGTTTCACCGGTATCGACATCTTCCGGCAGGCTGCTGGCATCAACGCGGATCTGGTTTTCCTGATACGGGGTTAACGATGGGATCACCGCGTTGCCCTGCCAGTCGGTACGCACGCCGCGCTGGTTCTGGAAGCGCACGCCTGTTGCGCCGCTGGCGCTGACGATAGCAAACTGGCTGCCGAGCGGCTGCGCCAGCGTCACGCCGTGCGGGTGGGCGACCAGCGCGCCACTAACGCCGTAATTCAGGCGCTGCGTGTTATCCGAGCCGTAGGCGTAACCGGCGTTGAAGTTGGCATACTGCGAGCTATAGCCGCCATTGAGGTTGCTGGCATCGCCGCCGCCGTGGTTGGTATGGCTTTGCTGGAACGAGTAGCTCAGACGGTTGTCATCCAGCAGCGTACCGCTGACGCCAAGGTTTTGCTGGGTATCGCCATGCTTGCTGTTGCTGAGGCTGTAGCTGCTCCTGGCGTTCGGCAGCCATTTACTTAACGGGATACTCACGCCGCAGGAGAACATCTGGTCGCCCTGCTGGCCGTCGCTTTTGCTGTAGGAGTAAGCTAGGTTGACGCTGATGTCGCCAATTGTGGTGTTCAGGCCCGCCGAAAGGCTGCGTTCTTTGTATGACGTACTCCAGTAATCCTGCTGATAACCGCTCAGGTAAAGGCTGGCGCCCGCCACGCTCTGGCTGATGCTGGCCTGCACGCGGTTACGTTTGTTGTAGTTGAACATCAGGTCGTCTTCATTGCCGTCGTAACGCTGGTTGGCATCGGCAAAGCTGTAATAGCCTTGGGTGGAGTAGCGATAGCTGGCCAGCGTCAGATTGGTATCCGTAGCGTCAATTTTCTTGGTGTAGAGCAGGCGGTAAGACTGGCCGCTGTGCTGGGTGTCGTTATCGAGCGTTGTTTTCGCTACCGTCACGTCAGCAGACAGCGAACCAAATTCCCCCAACGCTACGCCCGCGCCGCTGTTGAGCGCCTGATAGTCTTGCGCAGCGGTGACGCCGCCAAACAGCGTAATGGCGTTGTGCACACCGTAAATCAGGCTGCCCTGGGCGAACGCCGGCTCGTGCTGGCCGCTGTCGCTGTCGGCGCGGTAGCGTCCGGCGGTCACTTCGTATTTAAAATGCCCGGGGCGCTGCATCACCGCGACGCTGGAATAGGGCTGGGTAAAGTGACGCTCGCTGCCGTCGGCCTCTTTGATGGTCACCTCCAGATCGCCGCTGTTAGTGGTGGAGTAGAGATCGTTAATTTCAAACGCGCCGGGGGCGACATTTTGCTGATAGATAAGGTAACCGTTCTGGCGCACCGACACTTCGGCGTTGGAGCTGGCGATGCCGCGAATGGTGGGCGCATAGCCGCGCTCGCTGTAAGGCTGCATTTCGTCGTCGGAGGCGAGGTTCACGCCGCGATATTGCACGCTGTCAAACACATCGCCGCGAGTGCTGCTTTCGCCACCGGTAAACTGCGCCCGCAGGGTGTCGATATCGTGCTGTAAATAGGTGTTGATGGCCTCCCAGCTTTGGCTGCCGTCGGTGTTGCTCCAGGTGGAATAATGGCGCAGCCGCCAGCCGCCCAGGTTCATGCCGCTGCGCAAGTTCAGGAATTGGTTGCGGCTGGTGCTGTGGTTGCTGTCCTGGTTTTGCGAGCCGGAAAAGCTGTAGTTGGCAAAGGCGACGGGCACGCCGTCATCCCAGCGTGACGGGTCAATATAGTCTTTGCCCATGCCCGCCAGCGCAGCCTGTGGAATACTCAGGCGCAGCGTCATCGCCGTGAAATCAAGCTCCGCCAGCGCCTGCGGAATATAGTTGCCCAACGGTTTGGGCAACGGTTTTGTGGCGTCAAGCGCGGCTAATTCAGGGTATTTATCTACCGCCACGTTCCACTTGCGCAGCATCGCGGGCGTAAGCTGCGGCGCCAGACCGCCGCCGTCGTGGGCAAGATAGGTGATGTTCGTGTCGTCCAGCAGGTTGCCATTCACCCGAATGCGCGAGGCATACACGCCAGGCAACTGCGCGCCAGACTGCGAAAACAGGGAAAGGTCGATATCCTGCTGCGTGATGCCGTTGCCTTCCAGCGAGGTCGGCGAAAAGCCATACTCGCGGGCGTTTGCCGTGCCAATGGCGGCCAGCAGCGCGACGCTAAGCAGACTAAGCCGCCAGCGGTGCCGGTTACGTCGTAGCGAAGGGCCCGGTGCGAGCATCAAACGATTAACCCTGCGTCAGCATGGTGGTGTGCTTATCCGACGCATTGCCGTAATCGGTAATGCAGCGCCAGCTTACGCTGTTACCCTGGGCGTTTTTCGGCAGCGGGATATCGGCCCGCGCGTGCGGGGCGACCATATCGGCTTTCTCCAGCTTACTGTTGCCAAGCTGCAAGGAGTCGAACACACTGTGAAACGCGCCATCGTTAATCACCGTTAACTGATCGCCACGGCGGGTAAAGCGCAGCTTCTGGCAGGTTTCCTCCGCCGAGCCGGGAAGATCGCGCGGGCGAAAGAATAGCTTGAGCCGCGTTTTGTAGTTCAGGCGCAGCATGTTTTTCCCCTCGTCGACTTTATCCGCGCCGGGAATGGTGCGCACGTTCATGTAAAACAGCGACTCTCGATCGGTGGGAAGCGGCATACCGTTCCAGGCAATACGCAGGCTTTGCTCTTTTTGTGGGTCAAGACGAAATAGTGGCGGGGTGACGATAAACGGCCCGCGAGTTTTCCCGTCGCCAGTGTCGGTCCAGGACTGCACCAGCCACGGCAGTTCTTGCTCTTTATTAGTTATCGGCAGGGCGATCTCTTTTTTTTCGGCGTTATAAACCAAGCGCGTGCGGCCAATCTGAATACCCGCCGCGTAGCTAACGGAAGTCACTATTAGAGGAATGCATAATAAAATCTGAGATACCGTACGCATAATCTCAACTTATATTTGATAGTTGTGTTCCGTTGGCGGGAAATAGTCAGTGCGGGGGCGTGGCTATTTTCCGCCTCATCTTTTTGATGAAATGATATTTTCTAAATCAATAATTTTATATTAATGATAAACTATATTTATAGTCATATCCGCATCCGCCGGGCCAGCGGTGACAGCGGCGGCGTATGATTTATAACGCGCGTTGAGGCTGGCCGTAATACTGGTACCTGCAGTTGAGGGAAGTGGTATAAAGACTTGTCCTTCAGTGCCATCCATTTTAATAAGCGTCGTATCGCTGCCTTCCTCGCTCACGGCAATACCCACCCCTGTTGCAGCGGTGGTACCTTCTGTGGTGATTTTACTGACATCCAGCAGCGTATCTGAGCCTGTCTCCGTGGTTGTTCCGTTAAAAGTAAGCTGGACCATAGGAAGGCCGTCGCTTGTTACGGGGCAGTCTTTTAAAGTAATGATAAAGGGGGCTAGCGAGGATTCAGCGCCGATGGTGCCAAACGTCGACTTCACCCAGGTGCCTAAATCGACGGTACTGTCTGTTCCGGTATCCCCTTCAATAACACAGCTGGGTTCGACAATTTGACCGGTGAAATGAATTTTACCGGCGTTGTTTTCAGCGGCGAAGGCGGGAGCTGAAGTGAGCGCAAGCAGGATGGTGGATATTGCCGTTACTTTAATGTCCATAACCATAGATCCTTAATGGTGGTAATCCATAATATTTTATCGAATAGAATTTATTTCAAATAGGAGGTGGGGTCAATACATAACATATTATTAATAATCTGATAAATATATTATGTGGTATAGGTCACGAGATGGATTGTAATCAAAGTTGCGTAGCTTTGATAAGCGTAAATATGTCGCAATCGTCAATGGAGTGACAATAATTTGGACTGTCATAAATGATTTTTATTATGCAGGTCTAATATATTCTAAATGCTGATGCTTTATCCGTAATTTACTTCGGTAGACGAGGATTTGTTTATTTTTTAAATGTTTATTGTTAACAATATACGGATTATTTTCTCTTATTCCGAAAATGACATCTCTGATGGGTAAAAAAAGTCCGTTATCTGACAAATGAGACAATAAGCGGGCGTTATCGAGGCTATTCGACCCATTGGATACCTGCGTTTCTGGCACGATCGATGTTCCACCATGGCAATGGGCGTAGGCAGTGGCAGAAGAGAGCGACGACGACAAAACAGAAGCCCCCACACCCCAAAAGCTTGAAAAAGCACGAGAGGAAGGGCAGATACCGCGATCCCGCGAGCTAACATCGTTACTGATGTTGCTGGTGGGTGTTTGTGTTATCTGGCTGGGCGGGGAGTCCCTTGCCCGTCGTTTGGCGAATCTTCTCTCGGGAGGATTGCGCTTCGATCACAGCATTATCAGCGATCCCAATCTCATTCTCGGACAAATCATTCAACTGTTAAAAGAGGCCATGTTTGGCCTGATGCCGCTGATTGTTGGCTGCGTCGTGGTGGCGTTGATCGCGCCGATGATGCTCGGTGGTTTGGTGTTTAGCGGCAAATCGCTGGCCTTCAAGTTCGACAAGCTAAACCCGTTGCCCGGCATTAAGCGCATGTTCTCAGCGCAAACGGCGGCGGAGTTGATGAAAGCCATTATGAAGGCTGTATTGATGGGCAGCGTGGCGGGCATGTTTATGTGGTTTCACTGGCCGCAGATGATGCGTCTGGTGAGCGAATCGCCGTTCGCCGCCATGGGCAATGCGCTGAATATGGTCGGCCTATGCGCGCTGCTGGTGGCGTTAGGGATTATCCCGATGGTCGGTTTTGATGTCTTTTGGCAGATCCACAGCCATCTGAAAAAACTGCGCATGTCGCGTCAGGATATTCGCGATGAATTTAAACAAAGCGAAGGCGACCCGCACGTTAAAGGCCGTATCCGCCAGATGCAGCATGCGGCGGCGCGGCGCAGGATGATGGCCGATGTGCCAAAAGCCGACGTTATCGTTAATAACCCAACCCACTATTCGGTGGCATTGCAGTATGACGAAAACAAAATGAGCGCCCCGAAAGTGGTGGCGAAAGGTGCGGGGCTGGTGGCCCTGCGCATTCGCGAAATTGGCGAAGAGAATCGTATTCCGATGCTGGAAGCGCCGCCGCTTGCGCGAGCGCTGTATCGTCATGCGGATATCGGCCAGCAGATCCCCGGCGCTTTGTACGCTGCCGTTGCGGAAGTGCTGGCATGGGTATGGCAGTTGAAACGCTGGAAACTGGCAGGCGGCACGCAGCCGAAAAAACCGGATAACTTACCGGTGCCTGAGGCACTGGATTTTTTGAACGAGAAGGACTCTGATGGCTAATCTTGTCGCAATGTTGCGTCTTCCCAGCAACCTGAAATCAACCCAATGGCAGGTGCTCGCCGGTCCGGTGCTGATCCTGTTGATTCTGTCGATGATGGTGCTGCCGCTGCCAGCGTTCGCACTCGACCTGTTGTTCACCTTTAACATCGCGCTTTCCATCATGGTGCTGTTGGTGGCGATGTTCACCCAGCGGACGCTGGAATTCGCCGCCTTCCCGACCATTTTGCTGTTCACCACGCTATTGCGCTTGGCACTGAACGTGGCCTCGACCCGTATTATCCTCATGGAAGGACATACCGGCGGTGCCGCGGCGGGTAAGGTGGTTGAAGCGTTTGGTCATTTCCTAGTCGGCGGTAACTTTGCTATCGGGATCGTGGTGTTCGTGATTCTGGTCATCATCAACTTTATGGTTATCACCAAGGGGGCGGGGCGTATTGCGGAAGTTGGCGCACGTTTCGTCCTTGATGGGATGCCGGGTAAACAGATGGCGATCGATGCCGATCTCAATGCCGGCATTATCGGGGAAGATGAAGCGAAAAAACGCCGCTCTGAGGTAACGCAGGAAGCGGATTTCTACGGTTCTATGGACGGTGCCAGTAAGTTTGTTCGCGGTGACGCCATCGCCGGCATCCTTATTATGGTGATTAACGTCATCGGCGGTCTGCTGGTGGGTGTACTGCAGCATGGGATGGAGCTGGGCAAAGCGGCGGAGTCGTATACGTTGCTGACCATCGGTGATGGTCTCGTCGCTCAGATCCCGGCGCTGGTTATCTCGACTGCAGCGGGCGTTATCGTCACCCGCGTGAGTACCGATCAGGACGTCGGCGAGCAGATGGTGGGCCAGCTGTTCAGTAACCCGCGGGTGATGATGCTCAGCGCAGGGGTGCTCGGTTTGCTTGGCTTGGTGCCGGGTATGCCAAACTTTGTGTTCTTACTGTTCACCGCCGCGCTGCTGGGGCTGGCGTGGTGGGTACGTGGCCGTGAAATTAAGGCACCGGATCAGCCGCAGCCGGTGAAAGCCGCAGAGAACACAACCCAAGCGGTTGAGGCCACTTGGAGCGATGTGCAGCTTGAGGACACGCTGGGCATGGAGGTGGGCTATCGGTTGATCCCGATGGTGGACTTCCAGCAGGATGGTGAGCTTTTAGGGCGCATTCGCAGCATCCGTAAAAAGTTTGCCCAGGAAATGGGCTTCCTGCCGCCGGTGGTGCATATCCGCGACAACATGGATCTGTCGCCGGCCCGCTACCGCATCTTGCTTAAGGGCGTCGAAATTGGCAGCGGTGAAGCCTATCCGGGACGTTGGTTGGCGATCAACCCCGGCACTGCGGCGGGTACGCTTCCCGGCGAGGTGACGACCGATCCGGCGTTTGGGTTGGACGCCATCTGGATTGAAAGCGCGCTGAAAGAGCAGGCGCAGATTCAGGGCTTCACGGTGGTGGAAGCCAGTACCGTGGTGGCAACGCATCTCAACCATCTGATAAGCCTGCATTCATCGGAACTGTTTGGCCGTCAGGAAGCGCAGCAGCTGCTTGATCGCGTAACACAAGATATGCCTAAGCTGACAGAGGATCTGGTTCCGGGCGTTGTGACGCTCACCACGCTGCACAAGGTGTTGCAAAATCTGTTGG
The DNA here is from genome assembly GCF_040932435.1 of Kluyvera sp. STS39-E. Classification (NCBI taxonomy): domain Bacteria; kingdom Pseudomonadati; phylum Pseudomonadota; class Gammaproteobacteria; order Enterobacterales; family Enterobacteriaceae; genus Kluyvera; species Kluyvera sp. STS39-E. The sequence goes on from NZ_JBFQGA010000015.1 coordinate 60,912, forward strand.
ATGAGAAGGTGCCAATCCGCGATATGCGCACCATTTTGGAGACGCTGGCGGAACATGCGCCGATTCAGGCCGATCCGGGCGAGCTGACGTCTGTTGTGCGCGTGGCGCTGGGTCGTGCGATTACGCAACGCTGGTTCCCGGGTAATGACGAAGTGCAGGTTATCGGTTTGGATACTCCACTGGAACGCCTGTTGCTGCAGGCATTGCAGGGCGGCGGTGGCTTGGAGCCGGGGCTGGCTGACCGTTTGCTGGCCCAGTCGCAGGAGGCGCTGGCGCGTCAGGAAATGCTTGGCGCACCGCCGGTGCTGCTGGTTAATCACGCTCTGCGTCCGCTGCTGTCGCGCTTCCTGCGTCGCAGCCTGCCGCAGCTGGTGGTACTGTCGAATCTGGAGCTGTCCGATAACCGAAATATCCGTATGACGGCGACCATTGGAGGGAAATAATGGCTAAATGGCTACTGTTACTGTGTGTGCCCTTTTGGGCGCAGGCGGCGGGCGAGGGAGCTTGGCAGGCCAGCGCCATGGGCGTCACGCTGAATCATCGCGGCCAAGCGGCATCTTCCGTGCCGTTGGCCTCTTCCCAACCGGTCCAGGGGATGACTACGCGCGTGGCTTGGACCATCCAGTTAAATGGTCCGACTCCCGCCGGGCTGCGTACTAGGCTGTGTTCGCTTACCCGCTGCGTTGAACTGGATGGGCTCAGCGGCACCACAATGGCGTTTAGCCAAGTGTCGGCGGCGGAGCCGTTTCGTTTTATTTGGGAAGTTCCGGGCGGCGGGAGATTAATCCCAGCCCTGCGGGTGCAAAGCATCCAACTTATTGTTAACTACCGCTAATCGCTGCGCTTTTCACCAATCGCCACCGGATTCTGGTGGCGACCTCGCATTTCTGACCCCCGCTTTTGAAAGTAAAGAAACGTTGTTTTATAAATCAGTGACACTTGTGCCATGACTCTTTGCATTTTTGCCAATCCCGCTAATGGGCTGGCAGAAATAGGAAGGTATCCCATCACGCTTACTTTTACTGTAGCCGTGTCAGTACTCCTTTTGGCATAGCCCTGGCTTACCCGGGGGAGATTCATAATAAAAGACACGGGATTGACGGCTAATGACTAGAACGCGAAAAATTGGATTGGCGAACTACTTCGCCTACGGCTCGGGCGATTTTCTCGGCGCGGGAACTACCGCGCTAACCGCCGCCTGGCTTCTCTACTTCTACACCACGTTTTGTGGATTATCTCCTATTGAAGCCACGTTTATCTTTGCCACGGCAAGGGTTCTGGACGCGGTAGTGAGCCCGTTAATGGGCTTCTTGACCGATAACTTTGGCTCTACCTGGTTTGGTAAGCGTTTTGGTCGCCGTAAGTTCTTTATCCTGCTGGGGATCCCTTGCGTGTTCAGCTATTCCTTTATGTGGATAGGGGACATGAGTTTCTGGTACTACCTCGTCACGTATCTGATTTTTGACGTGGTCTACACCATGATTTTGGTGCCATACGAAACATTGGTGCCGGAAATGACCGACGATTTCAAACAGAAGACCAAATTCTCCGGCGCGCGTATCGGCATGGCGCAGATGTCGGCGATTCTGGCCTCCTTCCTGCCGGGTATTCTGTTAAACCATTTTGGCAAAGACAATGCGGTCTCCTTCTTCTACGCCAGTCTGGTGTTCTCTGTGCTGTGCGCCATCATGCTGACGCTGGTCTGGTTCTTTACTTGGGAGCGTCCGCGCGAAGAGTGGACCGAAGCGGCGCTGAAGGCGGAAGAAGAGAAGAAACATCTCTCCTTTACCCAGAGCATGAACCGTCTGTTTGTTGAACTTAGCTCAACGCTGCGTATTAAAATTTTCCGTCAGCACCTGGGGATGTACCTCGGGGGCTATATTGCCCAGGACGTGTTTAACGCCGTCTTCACCTATTACGTGGTCTTTGTGTTGATGCAGGAAGCGTCAATGGCGTCCAACCTGCTCGGTACGATGGCTATCTTCCAGTTCATCGCCGTTATTGCCATGATCCCGCTGTGTATTCGTTTTGGACCGGCGCCGTCATATCGGATGGTGGTGGTGCTATTTGGCCTCGGCTCGATCTCCTACGCTGCGCTCTACTACGCGGGTATGAGCGATATCTACGCGCTGTTGCTGCTTATCTCCGCCATCACCGGTCTGGGCCGTGGCGGGATCAACTATGTACCGTGGAACACCTATACCTATATTTCTGATGTGGATGAAGTCATTACCGGCCAGCGCCGCGAAGGGATCTTCGCTGGGATCATGACCCTGACCCGCAAAGCTTCTCAGGCGGGCGCCGTTATGCTGGTGGGGATCATCATGCAGCTGTCAGGTTTTGTTTCAGGCCAGAAAGTGCAGCCACCGGAAGTAAGCCATACCATTTTGATGATCCTCAGTATGGGCACGATTGTGGTACTGATCTGCGGTTTCTTGGTCTCTTTACGCTTCAAGCTGAACCTGAAAACCCACAGCGTACTGCGTGAAGAAACCGCCAAAATGCGCACTACCGGCCACGCGATGCCTGAATCTGTAACGCCGCAGGCGCGTGCCACCGTCGAAATGCTGGCGGGGATGCCTTATGAATGCCTGTGGGGTAATAACAACATTGGCTACCTGAATCGTAATAAACCTGCCGCACCTTCTTTGAAGCAGGCAACACCATTGAATTCGACTTACAACAGAGGTTAAAGATATGAAAGTTTGGCCCGTCAAACATAGCCCATTATTACGTCAACCGGAGCACTTTATCTCCCGGGAAGAGCTGAAAGCCTTGATTCAGACGGTGACGAACAATTTGGTGAACATCAAGGATGAGACTGGCCAATTTCTGCTGCGTCTCGACGATGGCCGTGTGATTGACACGAAAGGTTGGGCCGGCTGGGAGTGGACCCACGGTGTCGGTTTGTACGGTATTTACCAGTACTACCAGCAGACCGGCGATATCGCGATGCGCGACATCATCGATAGCTGGTTTGCCGACCGTTTTGCCGAAGGTGCAACGACTAAGAACGTCAATACCATGGCGCCGTTCCTGACGCTGGCCTATCGCTACGAAGAGACGGGTAACCCGGCGTATCTGCCATGGCTTGATAGCTGGGCCGAGTGGGCAATGAACGACATGCCGCGCACTGAGCACGGCGGTATGCAGCACATTACGCTTGCCGAGGAAAACCATCAGCAAATGTGGGATGACACGCTGATGATGACCGTTCTGCCGCTGGCGAAAATCGGCAAGCTGCTTAACCGTCCGCAATACGTGGAAGAAGCGGTGTATCAGTTTATGCTGCATGTGCAGAACCTGATGGACCGGGAAACCGGCCTGTGGTTCCACGGCTGGAGCTATGAAGGCAACCATAACTTCGCCAATGCAAGATGGGCACGCGGCAATAGCTGGTTGACTATCGTCATTCCGGATTTCCTCGAGCTTGTGGACCTGCCAGAAAATAACGCAGTGCGTCGTTATCTGGTGCAGGTGCTGAATGCGCAAATTGCGGCGCTGGCGAAGTGTCAGGACCAGAGCGGCCTGTGGCATACGCTGTTGGACGATCCTAACTCTTATTTGGAAGCTTCAGCGACCGCCGGCTTTGCCTACGGCATTCTCAAAGCGGTGCGTAAACGCTACGTGGGGCCTGAGTATGCCGAAGTGGCGGAGAAGGCGATGAAAGGGATTGTTGAGCACGTCTCACCTGAAGGGGAGCTGATGCAGACCTCGTTTGGTACCGGAATGGGTTCTAACCTCGATTTCTACCGCGAGATCCCGCTGACCTCAATGCCGTACGGCCAAGCAATGGCGATTCTGTGCCTGACCGAATATTTGCGTAAGTTCTTCTAAGTACGGCCACTTTGAAAACCCGACTGCTTCGGCGGTCGGGTTTTTTATTGCCCTTTCAATCAAAAAAAGTTTAATTTTTTACTTTTGGTTATTAAAAACTTTTACCTCGATCGCATTCCTACGTATTACTAATAAGCGTAACAACAATAGTGATATTGCTCACATTTCAAACGTGCCCATAAGAATATAAAAACAATGTTTCAAAATAATAAAACATGAGGTTTATTTTTTATGGCAAGAAATGCGGCTTCAGCTCTTAACGAGCTGCAGGGAAGACCTGTCAATCTGCGCCATCAACTGGCATACGGAGGTGGAAACCTCTTGGGAAGCGGCGCGCTGGCGATTAGCGGCGCGTGGTTGCTTTACTTCTATACCACATTCTGCGGGCTGACGTTGATTGAAGCCGCGCTTATTTTCTCCGTTGCCAGCGTCATTGACGCCATCAGCAACCCGCTGATGGGCTACCTGACCGATAACTTTGGCAAAACGCGCCTCGGTAAACGCTTTGGCCGCCGCCGTTTCTTCTTGCTTATCGGCATCCCTTTGATGATGTTCTATCCGCTGCTGTGGGTTGAAGGCCTCGGCTTCTGGTACTACCTTGCCACCTACGTGGTGTTTGAAATTATCTATACCTCGGTGATGGTGCCATACGAAACGTTGGCCACCGAAATGACCGACGACTTCTCCCTGCGCTCGAAGCTGACCGGCTACAAGGCAATTTTTGGTAAGCTCGCCAACTTCCTCGCTGCCTTTATTCCTGGGCAGTTTATCTTGCTGTATGGCAAAGAATCGGCGACGCCGTTCTTCCTGACCGGCCTGACCTACGGTGCTATTCTCATCTGTGCCGTTGCTTGTCTTTGGTACAACAGCTGGGAGCGTCCACGGGAAGAAGAGATTGACGTGCAGGCTAAACCGGGGCTGTTGAATACGCTGCTGTCGCTGGCAAAAGACATGCGTTCTACCTTTTATCTGCGCGTGTTCCGTAAACATCTTGGCATGTATCTGTGCGGTTTCGGCGCGGAATGGCTGTTTGCTTCCATCTTTACTTACTTCGTTATTTTCGTCCTCCAGCACGATCCGGCGATGGTGGCGGGGCTCAATAGCCTGAACTCTATTTTGCAACTGGTCTCTACGGCGCTGTTCATTGGCCTGTGCGTGAAAAAGGGCTTCAGCAAACCGTACATTATGGCGCTAAGCATCGTTATTTTTGCGGTGCTGCTCTACACCTCGCTGTGGTTCTTCCATTTGCCGGCGCATCTGGCGACCATCCTGATGTTCGGCATTACGGTGCTGTTCGGTCTTGGCACCGGTGGCGTGTACTACATTCCGTGGACGGTTTATACCTTCCTTGCCGATGTTGATGAAATTTACACCGGCCGTCGTCGCGAAGGCATCTACGCCGGGGCGATGACCTTCTCGGGCAAAATCCTGCGTTCGGTGATTGTATTTGTGATGGGCGCGGTGTTGAGCTATTTCGGTTTCCAGTCGAAAGCCCACGTCCAGCCTGAAAGTGCGGTCAATGCGATTGCGGTGGTGTTCTGCGCAGGTGTTGCACTGCTGGCGCTGGCGGCGATTGTCTTTAGCAAACAGATGAAGCTCAATCGTCAAACCCATCTCGTGGTGCTAGAAGAAGTGGCCCGTATTAAAGCGGGTGGCAGACTGGAGGATATCAAGCCGGAAGTGCGCGCGGTGGTGGAAGATCTGGTCGGCCACCGTTACGAAGAGTGCTGGGGCAATAGCCCACTGTTTAAACGCGAAGCCGCACCGGTTAGCGTGGAAGCGGTATCCGCCGGGCGTTAAGCCCCGGCGTTGCATCTCACTTATCCCTGGGGTGGCAACTGCGGCTGGCTGTCCTCAGGAACAAAAAGGTGGTCGAGTATTTTGCGCATGACGGGTGCTGCGACCACCCCATCACTTCCCCCGTTTTCCAGTACCAATGCCACGGCAACCTTTGGATTTTTATACGGTGCAAAAGCGGTATAAAAAATATGGTCGCGTAGACGCGTTGGGATCATTTTCGCATTGTAGGTCTGGTTTTCTTTGAGGCTAAATACCTGTGATGTCCCACTCTTGGCGGCAATCCCGTAGTCGGCAGTATGGAAGAATTTGTAGCCGGTGCCGTTTGAAGCGTTGGCCATCCCAAACATCGCCTGCCGTACCAGACTCCAGTACGGTGAGGCGGCATCGGCGATTTGTGTTTCGTGCGCAGGCTGGCGATACGGAATGACCGTTTTACCAGACTGTTCCTCTTTTAACAGGTGAGGGGGAATGACGCGGCCATTATTAAGCAGCGTCACCATCGCTTTGACCATCTGAATCGGTGTGGCAATCCAGTAGCCTTGGCCAATGCCCACGGAAATGGTATCGCCTTGGTACCAAGCTTTTTTATGCACCCGTTGCTTCCAGTCTCGGCTGGGCAGTAAGCCGTTGTACTCTTCGTCGAGGTCGATCCCGCTGGGTTTACCGTAACCAAACTGACTCAGCATCGAGTGAATACGATCGATACCCATCATATATGCCACCTGATAGAAGAAGGTATCGGCTGATTCTTCAATCGCCTTGGTGACGTTAAGCATCCCGTGACCGCTCTTTTTCCAGTCGCGATAGTGGCGCTGAGTGCCGGGCAGCGTCCAGGTCGGTGCGCCAAAGAAGCTGGTTTGCGGCGTGATAATGCCATCCAACAGCGCCGACATGGCCATATACGGTTTTACCGTCGACGCCGGTGGGTAGAGACCTTGAGTGACTCGGTTAATCAGCGGCAGGTTTTTATCCTGTAATAGCGATTTATAGTCCTGATAGCTGATGCCTTTCACAAACGGATTGGGATCGTAGCTTGGGTTTGACACCATCGCTAACACCGAACCATCATGCGGATCTTCAACCAGCACCGCCGCGCGCTGTCCAACCAGCAGACTCTCAATGTATTCCTGAAGATGCAGATCCAGCGTCAGGTGGATGTCTTTGCCAGCGACCGGCGGGACATCTTTCAACAGGCGCACGATGCGCCCGTGGTTATCCACTTCAACTTCCTGATAGCCCGTTTTACCGTGCAGATCGTTTTCGTAGTAGCGCTCGATTCCCTGCTTGCCGATGTTATGGTCAGCGGCATAGTTTTCCGATAACCCGTTTTTATCTAGCGCCTTCAGATCGCTATCGTTAATTTTTGAAACATAGCCGAGTACGTGAGCCAGCTCCGCGCCGTACGGGTACTGGCGATCTTCATAGCTGTCCACGGTGACGCCCTCAAAGCGGAACTGATTCACCGAAAAGCGCGCAATTTCAACATCGGTGAGGGCGTTTTTTAGCAAAACGGGTCGATAGCGGCTGGCGGATTTGAGCGCTTTATGGAACTCTTCGATATCGTCGGGCGTCAGATCAACGAGCGGGGTAAGCTGACGCAAGAGTGCGTCCATATCGTTGATTTTATAGGGCGTGACGGTGATGTCGTACCAGGTGACATTCTTAACCAGGGGAATACCATTACGGTCGTAAATGATGCCGCGCGTCGGCGCAATTGGCAGCATTTTAATATCGTTGGCATCTGAGCGAGTGGTGTAATAGCCATGCTCATCTACCTGTAAATGGTAGAGATTTAGGATCAGTATGCTAAAGCAGACGACAACCAACCCGAAGGCCGCTAACACTCGACGGACGAAGAGCTTTCTCTCCGCTTCATAATCTCTAAAAGTCATTAAGGCACCCAGTCTATAAGCCGCCTAATAATACGGAGCGCTCATGGGCATGACAGACAAAAAATGTACCATCCTTCTAGTGAAATGTGTCATTTCTTGATTTTTGTAACATTTACCAGACGACCGCCTGATGGCGTCGCACTTATCCGGCCTACGCACGGCACCCCGTAGGCCGGATAAGGCAACGCCGCTATCCGGCAATAACGGGTAGCCAAAAAAAAAGCCCGCGACAGTGCGCGGGCTTTTCGTGCAGAACGAAATTACATCCGTTCTACGGTTTCGATACCCAGCGTATCCAGACCCATCTTCAGGGTTTTCGCCGTCAGCAGCGCCAGCTTCAGGCGGCTGTTGCGAATAGCTTCGCTGTCGGCGGACAGGATAGGGCAGTGCTCGTAGAAACCAGAGAACAGGCCCGCCAGATCGTACAGATAAGAACACATCACGTGCGGTGTACCGTCACGGGCCACCACGTTCAGGGTCTCTTCAAACTGCAGCAGACGTGCCGCCAACTGAGCTTCACGATCTTCGGTGATGGTGACCGTTGCGTTAACGATAGCGCTTTCTGCAAGCGATGCTTTACGGAACACGGACAACACGCGGGTATAGGCATACTGCATATACGGTGCGGTGTTGCCTTCGAAGGCCAGCATGTTATCCCAGTCGAATACGTAGTCGGTGGTACGGTTTTTGGACAGGTCGGCATATTTGACCGCGCCGATACCGACAACGTTCGCCAGTTTTTCCAGCTCATCAGCCGGCATATCTGGGTTTTTCTCTGCAACCAGACGACGAGCACGTTCCAGCGCTTCATCCAGCAGATCGGCCAGCTTCACGGTGCCGCCAGCACGGGTTTTGAACGGCTTACCGTCTTTACCCAGCATCATGCCGAACATGTGGTGTTCCAGCGGTACGGAATCTGGCACGTAGCCTGCTTTACGCACGATGGTCCACGCCTGCATCAGGTGCTGGTGCTGGCGGGAGTCAATGTAATACAGCACACGGTCAGCGTGCAGCGTTTCGTAACGATATTTCGCACAGGCGATATCGGTGGTGGTGTACAGGTAGCCGCCATCCTTTTTCTGGATGATGACGCCCATAGGCTCACCTTCTTTATTTTTGTATTCGTCGAGGAATACCACGGTGGCGCCTTCGCTCTCCACCGCCAGACCTTTGGCTTTAAGGTCAGCAACGATGCCCGGCAGCATCGGGTTGTACAGGCTTTCACCCATCACGTCATCACGAGTTAGAGTGACGTTCAGGCGGTCGTAGGTCAGTTGGTTTTGCGACATGGTGATATCGACCAGCTGGCGCCACATTTTACGGAAGTATTCGTCACCGCCCTGCAGTTTTACGACATAGCTACGCGCGCGCTCAGCGAAGATTTCATCTTCGTCGTAGTGTTTTTTCGCGTCGCGGTAAAAACCTTCAAGATCGGCCAGCGCCATTTCACCGGCGTTGTCCTGCTGCTGTTTTTCCAGCCAAGCAATCAGCATACCGAACTGAGTGCCCCAGTCGCCCACGTGGTTAGCACGGATAACTTTATGGCCCATCAGCTCCAGCGTACGTACCGCGGCGTCACCAATGATGGTGGAACGCAGGTGACCCACGTGCATTTCTTTCGCCACGTTTGGCGCGGAGTAATCGACAACGACGGTTTGCGGCTGCGGCTTAGCAATACCCAGACGGTCGCTTGAAAGCGCCTGAGAGATATGCTCGGCCAGGAATGCTGGGTCGAGGAAGATATTGATAAAGCCGGGTCCGGCGATCTCGACTTTATTTGCAATACCGCTTAAATCGAGATGAGACAGTACCTGCTCTGCCAGTTGTCGTGGCGCCATGCCCAGTTTTTTGGCAACAGCCATCATGCCATTGGCCTGATAGTCGCCGAACTGGACTTTTGCTGACTGACGAACCTGCGGTTCGCAATCGGCAGGCGCGCCTGCCGCAATCATGGCCTGACTGACTTTTTCTGAGAGAAGAGCCTGAATATTCACCGGAATACCTTACGTTTTAGACGCCGTTACCTGTATGGTTTCGCGCCGGGTGTGGATAAATTAAGGCGGGAGTATACTGCATTTGCCTGATGCCGTCAGCATCAGCCCCGCCTCAAGCCCCGTGAAAAAGGCTGCCTGCGCAGGGATTAATCGCTCGGCAACCGCTAAGGTTGGTTCACGACGAACAACAGGGTAGATTAGCCTTTTCATCTGATAAGAGTAGGGCTTAAATGGCAAACTGGCAGACAATTGACGAACTGCAGGATATTTCTGCGGATCTCCCGCGCTTTACCGACGCGCTCGCGGCGTTATCCCAGACTCTCGGGCTGGATATCACACCGCTGCATGCCGACCATATCTCCCTGCGCTGCCATCAGAACACCACCGCCGAGCGCTGGCGCCGAGGCTTTGAGCAGTGTGGAACGTTGCTGTCAGAAAATATCATCAACGGTCGTCCCATCTGCCTGTTCAAACTCGAAGAACCGGTCTGCGTTGCGCACTGGCGCTTTACGGTGATTGAGCTGCCGTGGCCGGGTGAAAAACGCTACCCGCATGAAGGTTGGGAACATATCGAAATCGTGTTGCCGGGCGAGCCGGAAACGCTGAATGCGCGCGCGCTGGCGCTGCTGTCCGACGAGGGGCTGTGCCTGCCGGGGATTTCGGTCAAAACCAGTTCGCCAAAAGGTGAACGTGAGCGCCTGCCGAATCCGACGATGGCGGTGACCGACGGTAAGGTAACGGTGAAATTTCATCCATGGACGATAGAAGAAATTGTTGCCAGCGAACAGGCAGTGTAACAATGTGAAGTCACGCTGAGTCTACGCACGGGAACGGTGGCATGATTCGTCGCTGGATTAAAATGGAGAGAAAAATGGCATTGCTTGAGATCTGCTGTTACAGCACGGAGTGCGCGGTTATCGCGCAGCAGAACGGGGCCGACCGCATTGAACTGTGCGCCGCGCCGCTGGAAGGGGGGCTGACGCCATCATATGGCGTGCTCAAAGCAACGCGTCAGCGGGTATCCATTCCCGTTCATCCAATTATCCGTCCGCGTGGCGGTGACTTTTGTTATACCGACGGCGAATTTGCCGCCATGCTGGAAGATGTTCGCCAGGTTCGCTCGCTTGGTTATCCCGGCCTTGTGATTGGCGTTCTGGATCCCGACGGCCAGGTTGATATGGCACGGATGCGGCAAATTATGGTGGCGGCGGGGCCGCTGGCGGTCACTTTTCACCGTGCTTTTGATATGTGCGCGGACCCGCAGCAAGCCTTTGAACAGCTTGCTGAATTAGGCGTCGCGAGGGTGCTGACCTCCGGCCAGCAGCCGTCGGCTGAGAAAGGAATTTTATTAATTCGGGAACTTATTGCCCGAGGCAATACTCCAACAATCATGGCGGGTGCAGGGGTCAGAGCGAGCAATCTTTCTCTCTTCCTCGATGCTGGCGTCAAAGAAGTGCACAGTTCAGCTGGGCAATGGTTGCCTTCCGAAATGCGTTATCGCAATCCCGGATTATCAATGTCAACGGATCCTGAAGCTGATGAGTATTCGCGTTATGCCGTCGATGGTGAGGCGGTTGGCGCAATGAAAGAAATCATTGAGCGTCAAGTGTAGCTAAAAGTTTTTACCGCGTGTCATATTCGCCCAATATGATGCTTGCTTGTACCAGGCCCCTGCCCATTAAACAGGGGCCTTTTTTTCTCCGTCATATTTCAACCTGCCACTGCGTTGGCTTTCCTCGCTCGCCCCAGTCACGTACTGATGTACGCCCCCGGGGACTCGCTGCGTCGCCGCCTTGTTGCAGGCTGAAATATTTAGGAGAAACGAGTACCGGACGTTACGGTTTACGGGCAATCAGCACCGCGCGCAGCGGGGCCGGATAGCCTTCAATCGTTTTGCTCGGATCATTCGGGTCGAGGAAGTCAGCCAGCGATTCCGTCACCATCCATTCGGTACGGCGCTGTTCTTCAGTGGAGGTGACGTTCATATCGACGATACGTACATCCACAAAACCGCATTTTTCCAGCCAGTTTTTTAACGCCGGTGCCGACGGAATAAAGTAGACGTTACGCATTTGCGCATAGCGGTCGCCCGGCACCAGAACTGTGTTTTCATCGCCTTCAACCACTAATGTTTCCAGCACCAGCTCGCCATCGTTTACCAACTGATCTTTGAGCTGCCACAGATGTTCCAGCGGAGAACGGCGGTGATAAAGAACGCCCATCGAGAACACGGTATCAAACGCTTTCAACGCCGGAAGCTGCTCAATGCCGAGCGGCAGCAGGTGAGCGCGCTGATCGTTGCCCAGCAGTTTACGCACCGCTTCAAACTGGCAAAGGAACAACTGGGTTGGGTCGATACCGACCGCCATATGTGCGCCCGCGCCAATCATGCGCCACATGTGATAGCCGCTACCGCAGCCAACATCAAGAATGGTGCGGCCACTGAGGTCGGACAGATGCGGCAGCACGCGATCCCATTTCCAGTCCGAACGCCATTCGGTATCGATATTCACGCCGTACAGCGAGAATGGCCCTTTGCGCCAAGGCATCAGGTTACGCATTAGGGTATCAATACGTTTCACCTGGCCTTCGCTCAGCGGTGTTTCACTTTCAGCAGTGACGCTGTGCAGCAAATCTAATTTCCACGGCTGAATTTCCGGCAGAAATTCGACGGCGTTTGACCATTGCTTAAACAAACCGTGCTGATCGCGTTGCCAAGTGGCGATTTGCGCTGGCAACGTTTCAAGCCAGTGGGAAAGGGGGCTTCTGGCGATTTGCTGATAAAAATTACCGAACTCAATCATGCCGGAGTTCCTTCCTTGAGCGCCACTAGGGAGCCAAAGTTAAAGCACTGGAACCACAGTTCGCTGTGCTCGAAACCGGCTTCGTGCAGACGGGCCTTATGAACTTCCACCGAATCAGTCAGCATCACGTTTTCCAGCATGCTGCGCTTCTGGCTGATTTCCAGCTCGCTGTAGCCATTAGCACGCTTGAAGTCGTGGTGCATGTTAAACAGCAATTCACCCACGGTGGCATCTTCAAAGCTAAATTTTTCTGACAGCACCAGCGCGCCGCCCGGATTTAATCCTTTGTAGATTTTGTTCAGCAATGCCTGACGTTCTGCGGGCTCTAGGAACTGTACCGTAAAGTTCAGTACCACCATTGAGGCGTTTTCAATTTCGATATCGCGAATATCACCTTCAATAACATCAACCGGCGTCGGCGCTTTGTAAGCGTCGAGGTGTCGGCGGCAGCGTTCAATCATGGCGGGGGAGTTATCCACGGCGATAATGCGGCAATCATTGTGGGCAATATTGCGGCGAATTGAGAGCGTGGCAGCACCCAGCGAACAGCCGAGGTCATAAACCTGCGTACCCGGCTTGACAAAACGTTCGGCCAGCATGCCAATCATGGAGATAATATTCGAGTAGCCAGGCACGGAGCGCTGGATCATATCCGGGAAAACTTCAGCTACCCGTTCGTCGAAAGTCCAGTCGCCAAGGCGGGCGATAGGGGCAGAAAAAAGCGTGTCGCGGTCAGACATAAGGTGAAATCCGGAAAAATAAAAACGGCGTATTGTGCGCTAACGCAGCGAGAAAACCAACTCCCACGGCATATACCACAAATTCGCAAGTACCATGAGCAACAGTGAAATGTAGGTGGCGATCATGCCGGAACGCCGCCAGCGGAACAAACGATGGTGAAAACCGTAGTAGTGCATGATGCGCCCGGCGAGCAGCAGCAGGCCACAAAAATGGACCATCCAAGTTTCTGAGCCGTTCATTTCCATAAACAGCAGCAGTACCACGCCAATCGGGATGTATTCAACCGCATTGCCATGAATGCGGATGGCGCTTTGCAGTTCGCTGAATCCCCCGTCGCCATAGGCAACGCGGTAAAGCAGACGCAGACGGACGACGTCGAAGGAAAACTTTATCAGCAACAATGCCGCCAGTACGGCATACAGCGCGCTAACCATACAAACTCCCTTTATGTTGGCAGATGGCACTCATTATCATAGGTATGAAAATCAGAAAAGAGAAGATTGTTGTGGAATAGAAGGGGCTGCCCCCAACTCTGGAAGCGCCGTTTGCAGCGCTTGCCACAAAGAATGCACCAGTTCAGGCGCCTGAGCGATATCTGGCGTATGCAAAAATAGGTAGGGGGTGGTGGTTTGCTGCCATTTTTGCAGTTTTTCAAGCCAAGGCGCGAACATCGCCTGATTTTGCGCCATATCATCGCTACCGATAAATCGCACCATGGGTTGCTCTGCGGTAACGACCGCATGAACCGGGACTTTGGGCTTCTTGCGCTGTGCGTCAATGACTGCTTCGCTGTGCGGACGGGCGGCATGAACCGGGCGGCTGTCGAGGATCACGCGGTTTACCCTGCGCTGATGAAGACCGCGATTGAGCTGTAATTCTTCGGCGCCTTTATTAAAAAATAGCGGATGGCGGACTTCAACACCGTAGCGAAACTCCTGCGGTAAACCGTCGAGAAACGCCCACAATGCGGGCAAATCTTGGGGGCCAAACGTCGCCGGAAGCTGAAGCCAGTATTGACCTATCCGTGAAGCAAGCGGCGACATGCGCTGGAAAAACTCCAGCGTCAGCGCATCGCACTGGCGAAGAGATGCCTGATGTGAAATGGTTGCCGGAAACTTAAAGCAAAAGCGAAAGTTATCGTCGGTTTGCGCCAGCCAGCGGGTGACAATTTCCGCCTTGGGCAGCGCGTACAGCGTGGTGTTGCCCTCCACGCAGTTGAAGTGGCGGGCATCATCACTTAACTGACTGATTTTAATAATCCTCTACTGCTCGTTTTTGGCCTCTGGGGCATCAATGGGGCAAAATCGGCCAGCTTCTGATTTAGCATTGCGATCTGCTCTGCGCTACTGTCAGCCATCCACGCGCCGTAAACATTGAACACCATTTGGGCGCTTGAATGTCCCATCTGGTTAGCAATGAAGCTCGGGTTTGCTCCAGCAGACAATGACCAGCAAGCATAAGTGTGCCGTGACTGGTACGCTTTCCGATGCCTGAGCCCAGCGCGCTTCAGTGCGGCATCCCATGAGTCGCCAACCGAATCAACCTTGTAGATAAATCCGACCTGCTCACATCGCCTGACTATCTGTGGGTTAAAGACGAACGTGCATTCATGATTCACCGAACGGTTATACTCTCGTAGCTTCACATCGATGTGATGTTGCTTACCCAACTTTGTCATTTCAGCCTGATTTTTCAGGATGCTAAGCGCTGGCTGGATAAGATGCACCACCCGATCTGTACTGGCCTCGGTTTTCGGTAGAGTGAACTCGCCAAGTTTCGTATAATTGCGCCTGATGGTGATTGTACCCGCCTTCAGATCAATATCTTCCCAGGCCAGGGAGACCAGTTCTCCGTGACGCATACCTGTGTATACTGCTAATGACCACAGGTTTTTCGTCTGCTGATGCCGGCATGCATCTATCAAACGAATAAATTCGTCACGAGTTAGTGGATCTGGTTCTGCCCTGGCTTTCTTAAGCGGCTTAATGCCATCAAAAGGATTTGTTTCCAGGTAACCGTGATCTGCAGCAAACTGAAACATCCCGGCAATAGTCGTCATGTAATAGTTCACAGTAACAACGCTGCGTCCTTTTGCTGGTTTCTTACTACTTGTCGAACTCTGATAACCGGTCAGTAAATCTTTCCTGATGTACAGCAATTCCTCTTTAGTTACCGCTGAAACCAGGCGCCTTGCCCCAATTAATGGCACGACGTTTCTCGCTACTGACTCATACCGATTGAGTGCGTTTGCAGAAATTTCCATTTTCTTCAGATCCAGCCACTTTTTTTCAAGCTCTTTGACTGTGATTTCTTTCGAACCCACCCCAAAAACTTTAAGGTTAGGTGAGTCAGGAAACTGTGCTGCATAGTCAAAGTTTCCGGTGCGGACGGCAAAGCATACCGATGTACGTAGTTCCCCGGCGATCTTCCTGTTCTTAGCGGTGTCAGGGACACCGAGGCTCTCCCTGACACGCTTACCTTTGTATCTAAACCAGATGCGTAATGTGCCACCGTGGTTTTCGACGCCTGTTGGATATGAGACTTTATCCATTGATTCCTCCAGACGCCCAAGAGCGATGTGAGCTTACCTTTTTCATGGTGTTAAATCACCCTGGTTGCTTGTTTCTCAGTGATGCGACCCATGAATCAACTGCGTGTCTGTTGTACATGCATTCGCTGGACGGCTTCGGGCTGCCGTCAGGCGACATGTGGATATATTCCCGGCCAACGAGCCAGCATTCTTTTCTGGCCCGGAGGATGGTTCCTGGCTTGAGCCCAGTGACAGCGATAAGAACGCTTTCGCAAACCCACTCATTCGGGGCGAGTTGGATAACATTGGTCATAATTTTTTCTCCAAATAAACCGGCTGCACCCGGTGGAATATTTAGCGTTTGCTGGTGGTTGTTGAGTCCAGAACTTCTGGATCCGGCGGTGCTCTGAACAGTGGCCCAGGAGCAACATCAAATCGACGCCATCGGATATCACAGGTGCGCACTTCGTTAGGTGATGACCACGCTACGACGTCAGCTACCGGTTCGGTTGCATCCTTCCGGCGCTCCAGGAGCTCGTCTAACGCTTTTATCGCGTCAGCGGTGACATAGTCCTGGGTGCTGCCGTTTTTGTACGTGAGCGTGCTCTGTAGCGCGTCACGTACCCGGATAAGCCGCTCATCTGTCAGTCGGCCATTTGCAGGGTGGTTAGCTGGGTCTGTTAAGTTGGTTGTCATGGCCTAATCTCCGTTCTTTCGCCCAGAATCCGAATCGCAATTCTTTCCCGCACGGTTAGCTGCCGGCGCTTACCGCGGGCGTTTACGATTTC
>NZ_JBFQGA010000016.1:0-45455 GCF_040932435.1 Kluyvera sp. STS39-E
TTACTTGGGCCGCATTGTTAGCTCCCTAAATGTCATGACAAAAAACCTGGATGCGCAAGCTCTCATTGCGACGCATGCGCCCACAATGCTGCGCCGGGTAGCACCTGAGTTCATACGTTATCTTCGACTGAATGAGTCACGAGAGACGCAGGTCACTTGTATTAAATTGCCTGATGAAACTGATGAGGCACATAAGTTTGTGAGGGAAGCCGTCCAGGCGTTTCCGGAAGTCTATTTTTCACGGCTGGTAGTGCTTGGCGAAGGTGATAGCGAAGAGATTGTGCTGCCACGCTTGCTTCAGGCCAAGGGTGCGCCCGTTGATGAGTCAGCCATCACGATAGCGCCTTTGGGGGGGCGGCATGTAAACCATTTCTGGCGATTACTTACAGCGTTAAAGATTCCCTTTTTTACACTGCTCGATCTTGATGTAGCCCGCCATGGGGCAGGATGGGGGCGAATTAAGTACGTAAATGACCAGTTTTCCAAACGTCAAAGGTGTAACAAACTTCCTGAACCTTACGGAATTCCGAAATGGGATGATGAAAAACAGAAAATTCGGGACTTCGAACATTATCTCGACATGCTTGAAGAGCGCGGCGTGTTTTTCTCCTACCCGATGGATTTAGACTTTGCAATGTTACTTGCGTACCCAGAAGCCTATAACGTTGAGGAAGAGAAGCCCGATAATGCAACTATAAAAGCTGTTCTTGGAAAAAGTCATTACGATTCATCTCAGTATAGGGATGATGAATTAGCGCTTTTTAATACCTATCACCAACGTTTCAAGCTCGGCAGTAAACCCGCAGCTCACATTGAGGCGTTAACTCAGCTAAATGATGCTGATCTACTTAAAAGCATGCCAGAATCACTGGACAGGCTGGCTGATGCGGTTATTGCCAAACTCACGGAACTGCCAGAATGATTACTGTCGAAGAATGGCAGCCTGCAGATGGATTGACGCTGGAACCTAATGCGAAACGTGCAGCGAAAGCGCGTAAACGTAGCCTGGCACTGACTGCCGGACCGGGGGCGGGTAAGACGGAAATGCTTGCACAGCGTGCTGACTTCCTTTTGCGAACAGGAACGTGTCGATACCCCAAAAGGATTCTGGCGATCTCATTTAAGGTTGATGCCAGCAGAAACCTTACAGAACGCGTTGAACGCAGGTGTGGACGGGATCTGGCTTCTCGCTTTGACAGTTTTACCTTCCACGCATTTGCCAAGCGCGTAATAGATCGATTTAGGCCGGTACTCACGGGAGAATATGCCTTAGATGCTGGTTACACCATTGTAGACAAGAAAAGCGGGGCGTCTCGTCACGAAATAGCATTCGGCGATCTGGTTCCCTATGCAATTAAAATATTGCAAACGTCAAAAATAGCCCGAAATGCAATCAGGCAAACTTATAGTGACATTTTCCTTGATGAATTTCAGGACTGCACAAACTTACAATATGACCTGGTAAAGCTCGCTTTTCAGGGAACCAAAATTCGATTGACTGCAGTCGGTGACACAAAACAGAAAATTATGGCTTGGGCAGGTGCCCTGGACGGCATTTTCCAGTCCTTCACTAAGGACTTTAATGCGGTGCCGCTAAACATGTATCGCAATTTCCGCTCAAAACCAACATTGCTGCGTGTTCAGAACGAAATTATTCGTAAGTTAGATCCTGACTCTGTAATGCCTGATGATCAACTGGAAGGGGACGAAGGGGAGGTTTTTGCCTGGAAATTTGAAGATAGTCAAACTGAAGCTATCTATCTGGCTGACCTAATTGATAGATGGATAAATAAAGAGCAGCTACCTCCAGCTGAAATTGCAGTCCTGGTTTCAAGGCAACCAGATTTGTATGCTGATCACCTCTTCAGAGAGTTAGAGCAGCGCGGAATTCCCTACCGGAATGAGCAGCAAATGCAGGACATCACGGTCGAACCAGTGGCTCGTTTAATCGTTGATTACCTGTCCTGTCTTTATGCGCAGCGGGAACCTAAAGCCTGGATTCGCCTGATGAACCAGTTGGTTCCCTTTGCTGATGAAGAGATTCAGACCAGCGTACGAAAAGGTCTTGATCAACTTATAAGAAAGCATCGTAAGGAAGTGTCTGATGCAAAAAAAACGGAAACGCCCTTTTCTGAATGGTGGAGATTTGTTCGCGCTCTTTTAAAGCATATAGGTTTACAGACGCTTGTTGCATTATCTCCTGATTATGAGTCCCATGAGCGTCTGAAACAGGTTATTCGCGATGCCAGAGAACGTATCAAAGATTTATTGGAAATCGAATCTGATTTACCCCTCGCATTAAAACGATTTGCAGATGATCAAGCTGTACGAATTTTGACCATTCACAAAAGCAAAGGATTAGAGTTTGATTCGGTTGTCATCATGGCTGTAGAAAATGAGACTTTCTTTGGTAAAGAAGAAGAAAATCGCTGCGCGTTTTTTGTCGGTGTTTCGCGAGCAAAGAGACGCCTTATTTTAACTCATACGAACAAGCGTGATGAACCGGCTAATGCTAAGCACTGGAAAGTTTTTCGGACTGCTCGATTAGAGTATTTTGATTATGTTCTTCCGTTTGTGAGGTAACGGCCAGCCTAAAAATTATTTATAATTCCACTATTATTTTCACATCATTTACTGGGCTAAAAAGCATTGATTTTTACAATTGGCTATTCAAACATCGTTCAATAATCGATGCGGAGTGCCATTTTCAGCGTCCGCTTCTGGCACAAAGCCAACCGTCAGCCCCCCTACATTAATGAACACATCTAATAAACCCTAGCTAATTACCCCACCTAATCGAATAAATCAGTTTGCGTTATGCTTTTCCTACACAACTGCTGAAGGATAACGTCATGCAAACTGTAAAACTGAACAACGGGATTGAAATGCCCCTGCTGGGCTTTGGTGTGTTTCAGATGTCTGATGCCGCTGAATGCGAAAGAGCCGTTATTGATGCCATCGATACGGGATATCGCCTGATCGATACCGCTGCGTCTTACCAGAATGAAACCCAGGTCGGGAACGCTCTGAAACAGAGCGGTATCGCGCGTAACGAACTTTTTGTAACGACCAAACTGTGGCTACAGGATACCAATTACGAAGGCGCTAAAGCCCAGTTCGAACGCTCCCTGAATCGGCTGCAACTTGATTATGTTGACCTGTACCTGATTCACCAGCCTTACGGTGATGTCCATGGGGCATGGCGTGCCATGGAAGAACTGAATCAGGCAGGCAAAATTCGCGCCATTGGTGTCAGCAATTTCCATCCTGACCGACTGGCCGACCTTATCGCCTTCAACAAAGTTGCCCCTGCGGTGAACCAGATTGAAGTTAACCCCTTCAACCAGCAGCTGCATGCGGTTCCATGGAATCAAAGCCATGGCATTCAGCCGGAAGCCTGGGCACCGTTTGCTGAGGGTAAAAATGGTCTGTTCCAGCATCCCGTGCTAACAGCAATTGGCCAGAAGTACGGCAAAAGCGTGGGTCAGGTTGTGCTGCGTTGGATCTTCCAGCGAGGCATCGTTTCGCTGGCGAAATCGGTGCGCAAAGAACGCATGGAAGAGAACATCAACATTCTCGATTTTGAACTCAGCTCTGAAGATATGCTGCAGATTGCCGCCCTCGACACCGCAACCAGCGCCTTCTTCTCTCACCGTGACCCGGCAATGGTGGAATGGCTGACTGGCCGCAAACTTGATGTTTAAGTCGCGATAAAAGAGGTATTCATTCAATGCAAAAACGTTATCTGGGTCAATCCCGACTCGAAGTCTCCGCACTTGGGCTCGGCTGCATGGGCTTAAGCCACGGTTATGGCCCGGCGACCGATACTCGTCAGGCTATCGAGCTCATTCGCGCAGCGGTTGAACGTGGCGTCACCTTCTTCGATACCGCTGAAGTGTATGGCCCCTTTCTTAATGAAGAAGTTGTTGGCGAAGCCTTAAAACCATTCCGTAACCGCGTGGTCATCGCCACCAAGTTTGGTTTTACTTTTGGCGACGACAACAAGCAGCAGATTTTAAACAGCCGTCCGGAGCATATCCGTGACGCGGTGGAAGGATCATTACGCCGTCTTAAGACTGATGTTATTGACCTGCTATATCAACACCGTGTCGATCCGGATGTCCCGATTGAAGACGTTGCGGGAACGGTGAAGGACCTTATCGCTGAAGGAAAAGTTAAACATTTCGGTCTGTCCGAAGCAGGTGCGCAAACCATTCGTCGTGCGCATGCCGTCCAACCTGTCACTGCCCTGCAAAGCGAATACTCAATGTGGTGGCGCGAGCCTGAGCGGGAGATCCTGCCATTACTGGAGGAACTGGGCATTGGTTTCGTTCCCTTCAGCCCATTAGGCAAAGGCTTCCTGACGGGCTCGATTAAGCCAGGAACCACTTTTGGCAAAGATGATTACCGCAGCACGGTGCCACGTTTCGCAGAGCAGGCGATTGAAGCCAATGAAAAGCTGGTCTCATTGCTGGGTGAACTGGCGGCAGAGAAAGGTGTGACGTCTGCACAAATCGCGCTGGCATGGCTGCTGGCACAAAAGCCGTGGATTGTTCCTATCCCAGGTACCACCAAACTACACCGGCTGGAGGAAAACCTGGGGGCTGCCGACATCATTCTTTCGCAGGATGACTCATGGCAGATAACCCAGGCGCTTGAAACGATTAAAATCGTCGGCGAGCGTTACTCTCCTGAGCATCAGGCTCGCGTGGGCCGTTAACACTCGAACGGGCCCTCTGCGAATGGGGGACCCGTTATTCCTGGTAACGAAGTGCATCGATCATCAGCGCAAAAGCGGGCGGATGCTGCTTACGGCTCGGGTAGTAGAGGTAATATCCGGGGAAAGATGGACACCAGTCCTGCAAAACCTGAATAAGCTCTCCTGACTTTATATAATCCTGCACCCTGTCTTCAGGTATACAGGCAATGCCAAAACCGGATAACGCCGCATCAATCCTTTCCGCCTGCAGATTAAACGTGACCTGCCCTTCAACTCTGACCCGTAACGGTTTCCCTTCCTTCTCAAACTCCCAGTGGTAAAGCCCACCGGCTGTCGGCAGGCGCATATTGATACAACGGTGATTTTGTAGCTCGTGCGGCGTTTCGGGCGCCGGGTTTGCAGCGAAATAAGACGGTGCTCCCACCACAGCCATTCTCATGTCCGGGCCAACTCTTACCGCAATCATGTCCTTATCCACGCTTTCGCCCAGACGGATCCCGGCATCAAAACGCCCCTCAACAATATCGACAAAGCCGTTATCAACGACCAGTTCAACATTGATTTCCGGGTATTCCCTGAGGAAGGGTTTTAGCTTCGGCCATACCAGACTTCGCACGGCATGCTCCCCGGCAGATAAACGGATATTACCGGAGGCAGTGCCGTTCAGCTGAACCAGCGATTCCAGTTCCTGCTCGAGATCGGCAATACGCGGCTCAAGGCAGGCAATAATTCTCTCACCGGCCTCTGTAGGGGCTACACTTCGGGTCGTACGGGTCAGAAGGCGGATATTTAGCCTCTCCTCCAGAGCCTTCATCGCATGGCTGAGTGCAGACTGAGAAACGCCCAGTTTGCCCGCCGCTTTGGTAAAACTTCGCTCCCTTGCCACCACAAGAAAGATTTGCAGTTCGTTGAAGTTTTCTTTGAGCATCGGCGATTTCCTTATGGAGGCATTCCCTTCATCGCATACTCATGAAGGGTATTCATAGACACAATCATTTTAGCCCTATTACTGACAATAATGATAATTGATATTCTGACCGTATCGAAAATAAGTCCGAATTATCAGAAGGTTTATTATGAAAATACTCGTTGCAGGCGCGACAGGAAGTATTGGTCTTCATGTCGTGAATACCGCTATTGAAATGGGCCATCAGCCCGTGGCACTGGTCAGAAATAAACGCAAAGTAAAATTGCTTCCTCGTGGAACAGATGTTTTTTATGGCGATGTTTCAATGCCGGAAACACTAACCGAATTGCCGAAAGATATTGATGCCATCATCTTCACGCTCGGTTCCGATGGTCAGGGTCGTATTGGTGCCAGAGCGATCGATTACGGCGGAGTACGTAATATTTTACGAATTTTCAAGGATACGCCTGTTCGTATCAGCCTGATGACCACGATTGGCGTGACTGAACGACTCAGCACCTGGAATCAACGCACTGAGGTTCATGACTGGAAAAGACGTGCCGAGCGTCTGGTAA
Organism: Kluyvera sp. STS39-E; assembly: GCF_040932435.1. Classification (NCBI taxonomy): domain Bacteria; kingdom Pseudomonadati; phylum Pseudomonadota; class Gammaproteobacteria; order Enterobacterales; family Enterobacteriaceae; genus Kluyvera; species Kluyvera sp. STS39-E. Next base: position 6,203 of record NZ_JBFQGA010000016.1, read on the forward strand.
GGGCAAGTGGTCATCCCTATACCATCGTCAGGCCCGGCTGGTTTGATTACAACAATGATGATGAACACAGAATCGTTATGCTTCAGGGGGATCGTCGCCACGCAGGGACACCGGAAGATGGTGTGATATCCCGTGAGCAAATCGCAGAGGTTCTGGTCAGTGCCCTGACCAACGACGAGGCAAAAAATAAAACGTTCGAGCTGGTGGCTGAACGAGGTGAAGCACCACAGGATCTTACCCCACTGTTTGCCGACCTGCAGACTGATGATCCACAAAAAAATGATGGGGTTTTAGACATAGACAATATGCCTCTCAGGGAAGAACCGGAGTGCATTGTTAACGAGCTGAATTTGTATTCAAAAATTAACTAATCTACAACCCTGACAATTTTGTCATATAGCGGTCAGTCTCATGACAGCTTAGGTCTGTATATTTGAATATATAGACAGTGGGCGTTCCCCCCTGATACGAGTTCAGTTTCAAACATAGAGTTTAAAGAGGTATTAGATATGAAAGCACTACTTATTGCTACATTGGTCATGGGATTTATTTCTGTGAATTCCGTTTCTGCTGCTCAAGAAATTAATCATGCAGATGGGAAAGAAAAGATCGGTGTCGTCTCGGCAAGCAATGCCTATACACTTGATGAGTTATCGGATGCGCTCTCTCGTAAGGCTGATGAGCAAGGAGCAACGTCGTTCAAAATTCTGTCAACCACGGGGAATAATCGACTGCACGGGGTTGCTGAAATCTATAAGTAAATCATTAGCATCTCGAACAGGATGTGTCTCAACCCTCTTATAGTGAGCGTCGATTTATGTTCAGAATAGAAGACATCATCGATGAGATAACTCAATGGATTGATTCAAACTTACATAAACCGCTGAAGATAGAGGATGTTGCTGCGCGGGCAGGATACTCCAAGTGGCATCTTCAGCGTATTTTTGTACAGGTGAAAGAAGTCAGCCTTGGAAAATATATAAGAGATAAAAAACTTAAACTTGCAGCTAAAGATCTCATCGAGACTAATGAGCCAGTGATGGGTATAGCCTATAAATATGGATTCGATTCCCAGCAAACATTTACGAGAGTTTTCTCTAAAAAATACAAATTGCCACCATTGAGATATAGACATGCCGAAAAGCGAAAAAAACACTAACACTTTAAAGTTATTAACCTTACGTAACATAACCAAAATAATAATTTATTCCAGAATCAAAAATTGACGGATTTTTGGTCTAGAAGCTTCTTGTTCGGAACAAAGCTCTGCCTAGTTTTTAACATATAATGTCTAGACTATGACCTTCAGCCATTACACATCAGCCAAAATATCGACCAGAACCAGATCGATATATCAACAATATACCCATCGTGGCAAACCATTAACTTTTAGATATCTTATTTACCCTTGCAGTCGATTTATGGCACTGAGCAGACAAGCTAACAGAGCTGAAGGTCCGCTGTGAGCGAGGAGCGGAAGTTCAGAATGCATACTTACTTCGATGTGTGTTAAGCAATGGGGGGCAGGTCGGCAATTTATTGTGAAAGCGATAACACTAATAGCGTTAGTGAAGAGGCTAAAGATTTGTTTAGAACCCGCCCCCTTAAGAGGCGGTATTCTTAGCAAACATTTTATTTACTGTTTATCAATTGCAATAATGGGATCTCAGCTACATCACTAGGAATATAGGGGTCATCTTCTTTTAAATTAACCCCAATACAATCAACATCATTTAACCCAATTTCCCAAGCCCACCTAACATCTAACGTACTCATTTCTATCCCTAAACTATCTCTTTGTGGATGCTCAGGAACAATATTTTTTAACATCGCATCACATCCAAGATAGAATTTTCCACAGGCCTGATACGCAGCAAGAAATCTTTCTAAATTGACATTGCTATCAGGAGTCATCGTATTAATTCTACTGATCATTGTCATTCTTTTAGTTAATGGCGTTGTCATCATATTTTCAGATATCAGTACTCTATAATGAGTTGGGTTTTTAACTGAAATACCCTTGACAATACAAACCCGTAATCTGGCTTTACTATCTACCAAGCCTACTGATGATATAAGATCTTTAAAAATATCCTCACCTATATCGGGGTGTTTAAATAATAGATATAACCCTGGATAACACGATTTTAATTGAGCGAAGCCTACTCCTTGCCAGCGTGTTCTATCCCATAGACGAGGTTTGATTAGGCTTTGTATTGAATAATCTTTATGCGTTATATTTTCGGAATTAAGTTCCTCTTCAGGTATTCTTCCTTTACCAGGTGTTGGAACATTTATATCCTCGATCTCCAACACTTTCGGAAATTCACTATCCCAGGATTTATCTCTTAAAAGAGGGTAAGTTTTCTTTTCAGCACTGGTGGAATAAATTTTCTTAATTTGTTGATCAATATCATTTCCAAGAACATTTTCAATAGCTTTGATACAGGCACCGAAACTAATTGCTCTGTCAAATGCAGCATCTTCGAATATCATTCTTTCAATGTATTCTGTATTTTTTATAAAAAATAACTCAGGGAGAAGATCAAATACTATTTTCTTGAATTCATTAGTGATTTTTTGTTGAGCATCGATTCTAAATGCACTTGTCTCAAAACCATTGCAATTTATAGTAAGGTTTAGTTTTCCATTATTGCTATTTATTTCATGTGATAAGGATAATTCATCTTCATCATCTGCTATTACTTCAATAATTAAAAATGCTTCTTTCAGATGGATGTTATCAATCGTACAAGTTGCAAAAGCACTCTCTAAAAGTGCTAAGATACTAGTTGAAAACTCTATAAATGGTGACCGATTCGGAAAGTTAATTTCTATGGTGCATCCAAAAATAAAAGATGTATATATTCCTCGTTTATCATAGTTATCTTTTATGCCTTTACTATTGAATCCAGCATCAAAGTCACGTATTTTTTGCAAAAAATCATTATGATCTTTATCGGCAGTAACTTCGTACTCACGTTCAAAATCTTCAATATAACCTAAAGCATATTTAAGACATCCCGATGATACAAAAAGACCTAATCTATCGAGTTCATCGGGAATATTACTCTGTCGATTTACTCCATTTAGGTCAGTGTTCAAAATGAGTTGACTTATGTAAAAATCAACTTGCTGATTTTCTTTATCGCCGAACGGGCTATCACTGATATTTTGGTTAATTATTAAAAACAGTTCATACCATAAAAGAGCATGTGCTAATTTCCCTAGTTTTATTTCTGCCAGGCATAAACTATAATAAATATCAGCCTGCTTTAATGATATCTCATCATACTTCCAGTAGTTATCTGTAATCAAAGAAGCGGATAGAAGCAAGCATGAACGTGAACTCCATAGCAACCCAATGGATTCGTAAGCATAAGCAATAGCTTTTAATGCTAATATAAATTTATCTCGTGATTCCTCTTTATAGAGTGGAATAAAAGATTTTCCTAAATACTTGATTGCCTGATAAGGGTGACCATTTTGAATCCTCTTTATACCTCTTCGTAGATTTAATAATGCCCCTTTAACTTCACCACCTCTAACAGCAGATTGCTCAGTCATATAGTCTAATAAATTTTCATATGCATCTACCTCGAAAAAAATGTCATCTAGTTCGTTCAAAAGTTGGAAGTTTTTTTCAAAGGGATAGCCTATTAAATTCCCACTATTTTTAAAAATTTCATGTAACTCTTCAAATACAACCGAAGCATCTTCTACATCTGAAAACGTTGTCAATTTATAAATAGCTTTGTGAGTTCTCGCTGTGAGTGCATTACTGGGACGTGATTCATCTTCAGCTATCTCATCAAGTTTAACGAGCATGTTACGTTCAATATTCTCAATGTCGATTGTAGATGTTGCGTTGTTAAGTCTAATATAACTTTTATGAACGGTTACTAAATTTAAAACTTTCTCCCATTTTGAGGAATTAGTTGATGATGCAATACTTTCATATGCAAATTGAAGATTTTCTTCGAAGAGATTAAAATCTTCCATCCAAAAATGAGACTTCCAGGCATATTGATAATACGCATCCAGCAATTGTTGATTAGTCCCGAATTTCTTTGAGATTTTTATAGCTCTTTCAAATAGACCTTGTGTTTCAATTAGTGGTTTCTCAAGTTCAGCGCTTAACTCTGCAATTTCTAAAAACATATCCACCTGTTCATATGAAATTTCAGCAGGGTTTATTTTATCTCTAATATACTCGGTTAATTCTTCATATTTTTTATGCTTTTTATAATCATTTTCTCCAAAAATAACTTCTCTTTTATATTGCGTTGGAACTGACAATGAATCAATGGCCAATTGCTCAAAATTATTTTTGTAAATTTGATCTAATAGCCAATTAATATCTAATATACGAACATCTATTCCAGTTTTTGTTTTTAGTGTATCCTCAACCTCTGAACGAATATTGGACTTTGCAGATTGATTCGTTACGCAAAATACTTTAGTATACCCACGATCTGTTTCTTTTATCTTAAGTACATCTTCATGGCATTTTTTCTTCCAGTCTTTACGTGTACTTACCGCAAAGGCCCAACGTTCTTTATTTGATGCTTCATTAACACCTTCGAACCAAAGAAGCTTATTCTGTTCCGAAACAGGGAATGTTTGTGTGTCAGTTTTACCATCCCCCCCTGCTACAGGACCAGTTTGTTCAAGGAGATTAGGGCAAATTATTTTTTCACATATTTTTTTTGCAAAATCTTCGAATTGTAGTTCTTGATTTCTTGTATTTAGCGTAGAGAGGAAGTGTTCCAGTACAACTCTATCTAAAGTACCAGTCTCTCTGATTGTTGAATCAGAAAATTTTTCAGGGCGACGGCGCCTTAGAAATTCTTTAGATGAAAATTTGGTTTCCTGTACATTCATGATTTTGACGCTCCTCTTGCTATCGACAATAAACCTTTGTATGCATCAACTAGATTTATTGTTCATACTGCCTTTTTTGAAGAAAAAATTGCGGACGTTTATTTCTAGACAAACTATCTATGTAATCTGCATCATCTGTTGTCTCCCTTCCAAATACTGTGCATGATTGTAAGCCCCGTGAATAGCGTTCTTATCCACATGTGCAAGCTGTGTTTCGATCCATGCAGAGTTGAATCCTTCTTCGTGCAGAATGGTACTCATTGTGTGACGAAAACCATGCCCCGTCAGCCTTCCTTTTTATCCTAATAACTCAATTACCTGATTAATGCTTTCCTTTGAGATCGGCTTAGTACGATCATTACGTCCAATGAATACGATCGGATAGATGCACCTAATCTTATAACATCGTGTTTTCTATGTCCGTTCCTGGCACTAAGCAAACAGTCAGACGCAAATGTAAATCAGTACAAAAATGAACTCCTCCAAAAACGGAGGAGCTAAGCTTTAGATTTCACGCTACCTACTAATAAAGGACCAATTTAAGGTTCGTATCATAAGGCCATGATTATTTTATATTTCCCAATGTTATCAATATAATCCGCATACCACTGCATCATCTCCCTACGTCCTTCCAGATACAACGCATGGTTGTACGTCCCTCGAATCGCGTTCTTATCGACATGCGCAAGCTGGGTTTCAATCCACGCTGTATTGAACCCTTCCTCATGCAAAATCGTACTCATCGTGTGGCGGAAACCATGCCCCGTTACCTTCCCCGTGTATCCAATCCGCTTAAACACCTGATTAATACTCGCTTCGCTCATTGTTTTGCGGGGATCATTCCTTCCAGGAAACACCAGTGGATATTGCCCTGACATCACTTTGAGCTGCTGTACGATTTCCAGAGCTTGGGTAGAGAGGGGCACAAGGTGAGGCCGTTTCATCTTCATTCGGTCGGCAGGAATTTCCCACACCGCTTTCTCAAGATCAAATTCACTCCAGAAAGCACCTCGAAGCTCGCCGGTGCGAACTCCCGTAAGTATCAGCAAACGTGCGGCAAGAACAACCAGCGGGCTGCCTGTATAACCAGAGAGAGCTTTAAAGAAGTCTGGTAACTCCTCAACAGTCAGGAAGGGATAATGCTTTGATTCATGCCCTGACATCGCGCTGGTTAGATCTGCTGCAGGGTTGTATTCCGCACGGCCAGTAACGATGGCGTAACGAAAAACTTCGCTGCAGCGCTGGCGAACCTTCTTGGCCTTCTCTGTCGCGCCACGGCTTTCCATTCGACGCAGCACATTAAGCAGAACCAGCGGTTTGATTTCATTCACCGGCTGCTGGCCAATATAGGGGAAAATATCTTTATTGAAAGCTTCGATAATGTCCGAGGCATAGCCTTCTGACCACCGGCTCACCTTCGTACCGTGCCACTCAAGCGCCACAGACTGGAACGTATTATTGAGCTGCACATCTCGAACCAGCTTTTCTTCTTTCTTCGCAAACGATGGATCGATACCTTCGGCCAGTTTTTTCTTGGCTTCATCACGTAGTACCCTCGCTTGTGCGAGAGACACTGCAGGATAAACACCAAAAGCCATACGCTTCTCTTTTCCATTGAAGCGATATTTCATTCGCCAGTATCGAGAACCAGAGGGAACGACTTCAAGATACAAACCAGCACCATCTGCCAGCTTGTAGGCTTTCTCTCTGGGTTTAGCAGCGTCTACCTGTCGGGCGTTAAGCTTCATTGGGGGCATCTCCCTGGACCGAACACAGAATGCCCCCACTTATGCCCCCAACTGCGACTTGATTTCGGTTGAGTCCAGTTGATAACAGGAGATAAGATACGGGCCAGAAACCGCAGTATACGGGCTTTTAGTTGATTTCGGTAGACTTGGGAAGAGTTTGAAATGGTGCCGATAATAGGAGTCGAACCTACGACCTTCGCATTACGAATGCGCTGCTCTACCAACTGAGCTATATCGGCCCTGCAAGAGGTGTTCACGAGTGTGAATCACGAGGCAAAAGGTTAAAACTAACCGGGCGATGCGTCAATAGCCAGTTGAATCAACTGCCTGTTTTTGCATCGCCCGCTATCAATTAGGCACGAATGGTATCTTCACCAAAGCCAATCCACTTGTAGGTGGTGAGTGCCTCCAGTCCCATTGGGCCACGCGCGTGCAGTTTCTGCGTGCTAACCGCCACTTCGGCACCGAGACCAAACTGGCCACCGTCGGTGAAACGAGTAGAAGCGTTGACATATACCGCCGAGGAATCTACTTCATTGATAAAACGGTTGGCATTGCTCAGAGTGCGGGTCAGGATAGCGTCAGAGTGCTGGGTACCGTGAGCGCGAATATGCGCGATGGCACCATCCATGTCAGGAACGATTACCACGTTAAGATCCAGCGACAGGAACTCGTTATCTAGCTCTTCAGATTTGAGCGCCACCAGCTTCGCCGGGCCTTTCAACTCAGGCATCAGCGCTTCATCAACGTGTAACGTCACACCACTTTCCGCCATCTGCTGGCTTAGCGCCGGCAGGAAACGTTCGGCAATGGCCTGATTCACCAACAGCGTTTCCATGGTGTTACAGGTGCTTGGACGCTGGGTTTTCGCGTTGACGATGATCTTCAATGCAGGTTCAATTTCAGCGGTGTCGTCAACATAGATATGACACACGCCGATACCGCCGGTGATCACCGGGATCGTCGACTGTTCGCGGCACAGCTTGTGCAGGCCTGCGCCACCGCGTGGGATCAACATGTCGATGTATTTGTCCATGCGCAGCATTTCGCTAACTAGCGCACGATCAGGATTCTCAATCGCCTGTACTGCCGCTTCCGGCAGGCCGCACTCTTTTAATGCCCGCTGGATCACCCCAACGGTAGCCGCGTTAGTACGGTAGGTTTCTTTGCCACCGCGCAAAATCGCGGCGTTACCCGTTTTCAGGCACAGCGCGGCAACGTCAACGGTCACGTTCGGACGCGCTTCATAAATCACGCCGATAACGCCCAACGGCACGCGGCGACGTTCAATCCGCAGCCCGCTGTCAAGCAGTCCGCCATCAATCACCTGCCCTACTGGATCGGCCAACGTGCAAACCTGGCGCACGTCATTGGCGATAGCCGTCAGACGCGCGGGGGTCAGCGCTAGGCGATCGAGCATCGCTTCACTCAAGCCGCCTTCACGCGCCTGAGTCAGATCCAGGGCGTTGGCCCGCAGGATCTCATCGCTCTGGGATTCCAGATAATCAGCGATCGTTTCCAGAACCCGATTTTTTTCACGGCTGGATAACAGCGCCAGTTTGTAAGAGGCTTGCTTGGCCGCAATGCCCATTTGTTCCAACATGTTGAACTCCTTAACGGGTGATCATGTCGTCGCGATGAACGGCAACCGGGCCGTACTCATAGCCGAGGATGGCGTCAATCTCTTGCGAGTGATGCCCGGCAATCAGGCGCAACGCATCGCTGTTGTAACGACTTACGCCGTGCGCGATGTCCCGACCTTCCAGATTACGAATACGGATCACTTCACCACGAGAGAAGTTACCTGTCACGTTTTTAATACCTTTTGGAAGTAATGAACTCCCACGTTCCAAAATTGCGCCGGTTGCGCCAGCATCAACAATCAGCTCACCTGCTGGCGGTGCGCCGAAGATCCAGCGTTTACGGTTTTCAAGCGGAGTATCTTGGGCGTGGAAACGCGTGCCGACCGAAATGTTCGCCATCACGTCGCCAATCACGCCGGGCAGGCTACCTGCCGCGATGATGGTATCGATACCGGCGCGACAAGCGACGTCGGCTGCCTGCAGCTTGGTGCCCATGCCACCGGTGCCTAAACCGGAAACACTGTCACCGGCGACGGCACGTAGCTCGTCATCAATGCCGTAGACATCTTTAATCAGTTCGGCATCCGGGTTGCTGCGCGGATCGGCGGTGAACAGCCCTTGTTGATCGGTGAGCAGCAGCAGCTTGTCAGCACCGGCCAGAATTGCGGCCAGCGCGGAGAGATTGTCATTGTCGCCGACTTTAATTTCAGCGGTCGCCACTGCGTCGTTCTCGTTAATCACCGGAACAATGTTGTTATCAAGCAGCGCGCGCATGGTGTCGCGCGCGTTGAGGAAGCGTTCACGGTCTTCCATGTCAGCGCGCGTCAGCAGCATTTGCCCGACGTGGATGCCGTAAATGGAAAACATCTGTTCCCAGAGCTGAATTAAGCGACTTTGTCCCACGGCGGCCAAAAGCTGTTTAGAAGCGATAGTTGCGGGCAGTTCGGGGTAACCAAGATGCTCTCGTCCGGCGGCGATAGCGCCTGACGTGACGATAACAATACGATGCCCAGCCGCATGGAGCTGAGCACACTGGCGAACCAGTTCCACAATGTGCGCGCGGTTCAGGCGGCGCGATCCGCCTGTTAAAACACTGGTGCCCAGTTTGACAACCAGCGTCTGACTATCACTCATGATTCTCTGCCGTTAAATAGGAATAATCGATACCAAACAGACGTTGTAACAGGAGTCAGCCCGCTTGCCAACTGCCAGTATAGAAAGCGGGGATTTTGTTGCGCGGGATCAGGCAGCCTAGGGGCGAATGTTGACATTTTTATGACAGAAAAAATTAATCATAGTTTTTTATATTTAATCGAACATTGTCATAAATTTTTAACACGGGGGGGATAAAAACGTTCCTGTTTTTTCACAGTGGTCTTTCACAGCAATTTTAAAACATAAAAAACCGGGAACGAGAAATGCAAAAAACAACGCTGGCATTAACGATGATGGGTATTATTGCGTCCTCTTCAGCAATGGCTGCTGAAGTTTATAACAAAGACGGTAATAAACTGGACGTTTACGGCAAAGTCAAAGCTATGCATTACATGAGCGATGATTCCAGCTCTGATGGCGATAAAACATACGTTCGTTTTGGTTTCAAAGGCGAAACACAAATTAACGACCAATTGACGGGTTATGGTCGCTGGGAATCTGAATTCTCCGGTAATAACGATGAAAGCACCTCAACGCAAAAAACACGTCTGGCCTTTGCCGGTCTGAAAGTAAAACAGTTCGGTTCTTTTGATTACGGTCGTAACCTCGGTGCACTGTACGATGTTGAAGCTTGGACCGATATGTTCCCAGAATTCGGCGGCGACTCCACCGGTAAGACCGATAACTTCATGACCAAGCGTTCAAGCGGTCTGGCAACCTACCGCAACACCGACTTCTTCGGTGTTATCGACGGCTTGGATTTAACTCTGCAATATCAGGGTAAAAATGACCGTAGCACCTACGCTACCGCTAACGGCGACGGTTTCGGCTCTGCACTGTCTTATGATTTCGGCGGCAGCGATTTCGCGATTAGCGCGGCATACACCAACTCTGACCGTACCAACGTTCAGCAGGCTAAATCTCTGGCTCAGGGCGGGAAAAATGCTGAGTCTTGGGGTACGGGCGTAAAATATGACGCCAACAATATTTACCTGGCGATGATTTATACCGAAACGCGCAATATGACGCCGGTAAAAGGTTTGGTTTCCGCGGATCAAGGTTTCGCCAATAAAGCGCAGAACTTCGAAGCCGTTGCGCAATATCAATTCGACTTCGGTCTGCGTCCTTCCCTGGGTTATGTACAGATGAAAGGCAAAGATCTGGACAACGGAATTGGTGACCAGGATCTGATGAAATATGTTGATGTCGGCGCGACCTACTATTTCAACAAAAATATGTCCGCATTTGTTGATTATAAAATCAACCTGATTGATGAAGACGCGGTGACCAAACGTCTGGCTATTATGACTGATGACGTTGTCGCGGTCGGTATGACCTACCAGTTCTAATATTATTGCGTCGTTAACAGTATGCCGGGTAAGGCCTATCCGCCGCCCGGCATTTTTGCCTGATGGCGGATAGGCCTAGATGATGTAAAAAGACATAAAAAAGGCCAGCATATTTGCTGGCCTTTTTGTCGCGATTATTTATGCAGAACGTTTCACCGCTTCGTTGGTAAAACCTTTCGCCGGCTCCAACCCTAACTCCAGTGACTTAAGCAACTCTTTCGCCCGGTCGTGAAAACCTTTCACCGTGAGTTCGAGACGCTCCATAACCTCAGGATCCTTGATAGCCACTGCCTGCCAAACCCCGTCTTTATCAAACAGGCCGAACTGATAGCGGTAAGTGAAACGCTTGGCTTCTGCCTCCATTTCCATCCACCAGCCCCAGAACTCACGCTTTTCAGGCGCAGGTTTTACGTTAACGCAAACGGCCAGACAGTCGAAAAAAAATCGGTTGTCTTCACACTGTTCTTCACGAATATAGGGGCCTAGCGCCGCGAATTTCTTGATTAACCTGCTTCTCGGATGTCCACTCGGTAACGTCATTGCGATCTCCTTTAGTGATGCAACTGTTTTACCAAATCAATAGAATTTATCAATATATTAACAAAATCTATTATTGATCCACCCGGCAATTTCTTTCAGCGCCTTGTCAAAGTTGCGATACACCGGGTTAAACGGGATCGGCATCAGTTTCCCCTTCGCAGATGACGAGACGATTAAACGAGACTCTTCTTCCGGGCTGAACGGATCGTTCGCCCAGAATCCCGAAAGCATTGGCGTTGGGCAGCGACGTCCCAGTAGCCCCTGCGTTTTCAAGGAGTAACGGTTAAGTTCAACGCGCAGTGCTTCGTCGGAAGCGTCGTGCATCCCCAGCCGCGAAGCCAGCACGTCGAGATACATCTCCGGCACGCGTCCTTGTTGCAGCGGGTCATTCAGTAGGCAATGCACTACCGGCCCCAAACAGGCGACGGCTTTCAAATTTTGCGCTTCTAGGTAGGCCAAACGAACTGCAATGTTGGCACCAAAGCGGAAGCCAAAGGCCGCTACGCGGGTATGGTCCACCCAAGGAATGGTCGGCAACGCGCGGATAACGTGCTGGTGCAGCATGCTGGAGTCCTGCGTCAGCTTCCATTTTGAGGAGAAGCCGATAGAAGGCATATCGACCGTCAGCATCGCAATACCGAGAGGCGCAAAATAGTGCTCATACAGGCTGTAGTAGTCAGTCTGCAAGCCATCAAGCCCGCCGCACATCAGCACCGTCGGGAACGGACCGTCGCCTTTGGGCATATGCAGGAAGCCGGTAATCGATGAACCGCCCGGAATGGCGAACTCCAGCTCGCGCATCTCTCCCGGCAATCGCTTCGCCGCCTCTTCATAGGCGCGGTTAGCCAGCGCCTGTGCCTGTTCAGCGAGGTCATCCCCTTTCAGATGCGGGTAAGCGGCGATACTGTAAAGGTTAGATGCGTGCAGCCAGTGGCGGCCACTGAGCGTTTCATCGGGTTCTTGATTAGCTTTCTGCTGCCAAAGCATGGCCTGAGATGACCATTCATAAATCCAGTTTCCGCCGCGGTAGCCCACAACGGTGTCAAACAGCTCATCGTCCGTGCGCTCGGCTTTACTCATGACGATACGCGACTGAACGTCGAGAATTTCCTGCGGCGTAACCCCCCGCCAAATCCACATCAGACGGTTAATCATGCGGTACCAGTGCGGGATGTTACTTCCGCTCAGCGCCGACTGCATGCTGTCGGTCTTACCGTTGCTGAAACGGCGCACCAGCGTTGATGTTTCAGGGTGTTTAAAGCGCGGTTTGAATAGCGTTTCGCTGAGATTGGCTTCTGGCATCACAAAACCTCCATGGATACGATCTTAGGCCTATTGTAACGCGCGGGACGTTAAAAAAAACAACGCCCGGCATAACCGGGCGTTGGAAGCGCATTTATTGACTGAATTAACGGCCAGAGATAGGCGGTACGAATACCACGCCCATGTCCCATGGCTGCTCAATCCATGTATCCTGAGGAATATCAACAACATAATCGTTAACCAGCGGACGACCTGCTGGTTTAGCGAAGATGGTGACGAAATGCGCTTTTGGGTACATTTCACGAATGGCAACCGCAGTGCCGCCGGTATCGACCAAATCGTCAATAACGATAAAGCCTTCGCCATCGCCTTCAGCGCGTTTGAGAACTTTCAGTTCACGCTGGTTGTCGTGGTCATAGCTGGAAATGCATACGGTGTCGACATGACGAATGCCCAGTTCACGAGCCAGCAGTGCGGCAGGTACTAAACCACCACGGCTAACGGCAATAATGCCTTTCCATTGTTCTGAAGGCATCAGGCGTGCAGCCAGCTTGCGCGCGTGAATCTGCAACATGTCCCAGGTGACGACGTATTTTTCGCTCATGTGAAGTGTCCCAGCCTGTGTTATACGGCTTAAAAAGTGTTCAAGGGGGAAATGGGTTGCGCGAGATTATAGAGATCTGACGCACTAAAAACCAGTGTTAAGCGGAATCCCCGCCTCTTTTTACGTGGTTTATTCTACCGGGAGCAAGAGAAAGTGGTATTCTCAACCGCATCGCGCAAGCCAGTCTTGTGGTATATGTATGTGCTAACCCTTTACCTGCAAGCGACTTTTGCAGAACGCCGTAAGGAGACTCATTGTGTCTGAACTGTCTCAATTATCCCCGCAGCCGCTGTGGGATATTTTTGCCAAAATCTGTTCCATTCCACACCCTTCTCATCATGAAGAGCAGCTCGCTGCCCATATTGTGGGCTGGGCGAAAGAAAAAGGTCTGCACGCAGAACGCGATCAGGTTGGCAACATTCTGATTCGTAAAGCTGCCACGCCGGGCATGGAAAACCGTAAAGCGGTTGTGCTGCAGGCTCACCTCGATATGGTGCCGCAGAAAAACAATGATACCGTGCACGACTTTGCCAAAGACCCAATTCAGCCATACATCGATGGCGAATGGGTGAAAGCACGCGGTACGACTCTGGGCGCTGATAACGGTATTGGCATGGCCTCCGCGCTGGCGGTCCTGTCCGACGACGCCGTTGAACACGGCCCGCTGGAAGTGCTGCTGACTATGACTGAAGAAACCGGTATGGACGGCGCATTTGGTCTTCAGCCTAACTGGCTGCAGGGCGAAATTCTGATCAACACCGACTCTGAAGAAGAGGGTGAGATCTACATGGGCTGCGCGGGTGGTATCGACTTTACCAGCAACCTGCCGCTGACCCGCGAAGCAATTCCGGCGGGTTTCCAGACCTTCAAGCTAACGCTGAAAGGGCTGAAAGGCGGTCACTCCGGTGGTGATATTCACCTCGGTCTGGGCAATGCCAACAAGCTGCTGGCCCGTTTCTTGGTGGCTCACGCCGCTGAACTGGATCTGCGTCTGGTTGACTTCACCGGCGGTACCCTGCGTAACGCAATCCCACGTGAAGCCTTTGCCACTCTCGCCATTCCAGCAGATAAAGTTAGCGCGCTGAAAGACCTGGTAGAAACTTACCTGCATATTCTGCAAAACGAGCTTTCTGCGAAAGAGAAAAACCTGAACCTGGTGCTGGAAGAGACTGCCGTTGAAGGTAAAGCGTTGAATACCGCTTCACGTGATGCATTTATTCAGCTGTTGAATGCAACTCCAAATGGCGTTATCCGCAATTCAGATGTTGCTAAAGGCGTGGTTGAAACTTCCCTGAACGTGGGCGTGGTTTCCTTTACTGAAGATACCGCCACCATTCACTGCCTGATTCGTTCTCTGCTCGACAGCGGCAAAGATTACGTGGTCAGCATGCTGGAATCTCTGGGCGCACTGGCCGGGGCAAAAACCCAGCCTAAAGGCGGCTACCCAGGCTGGCAGCCGGACGCAAGCTCTCCAGTGATGCAACTGGTGCGTGAAACCTATCAGCGCCTGTTCAACAAGGTGCCGAACATTCAGATTATCCACGCCGGTCTGGAATGTGGTCTGTTCAAAAAACCGTATCCGAATATGGATATGGTTTCTATTGGGCCAACAATTACCGGGCCACACTCACCGGATGAGCAGGTTCATATCGAAAGCGTTGGCCAGTACTGGCAACTGCTGACGGAACTGCTGAAAGCGATTCCGGCGAAGTAAGTTACGAGCCGTTCCCGGCGGCACTTTGCTTGACTGGGCTACATTCGACGTAGCCCAGTCAAGTGGACCAAAGCCGGGAATATCCTTGCCCTACCTGACCTTTTCCATTCGATAATTCACAAAGCGCTCCCCGCGAGCTTCAACCTCTTGCTCCGCTAGCACCACAAACCCTAATCGTTCAAAACACCTTTTTGCCGTGATGCTCGCTTCTACCGTGAGTGTGCCCGTTGGTACCTCGGCAAACAAAGATTTTAATAACGCGCTGGCTACGCCTTGTCCTGAATACGCGGGGTCAACAAACAGCAGATCGATATAGTACTCAACGGCGGTCACAAACCCCACCGGCGTGCCATCTACCGTTGCCACCAGCACCAGAGAGTCTGCCATTTTTTGCTGCCAACGAGCTTCATCAACCTGCGCCCAAGCGTTGATCTGCGCCGGTGAATAGTGCTGGCTGGCGGTTTCGCGCACCGCTCGCTGGAAAATCTGGCACAGCGTAGAGAAATCGCTTTCACGGTAAGGACGAATAAGCATGTTTAAATTCCTAAAAGAAGCTGCCGTTCCAACTGAGGATCAAGAAGCGTGACATGCAGGCCGACCAGCCGCACGCCGCGACCTGCTCGCCGTTCATACCAAGATTTTTGCGCAGTGGCGATGAGATCGTCTTTATTAAGCTTCGGCCAGACATGTTCCTGAGTTGTCTGCTGGAAGTCGTGAAATTTTAGCTTCACACCCTGACGGGCAATGAGCAGATCCGGTTTGACCTTCGCTAATCGGCGTTCTAGTTCAGGGTAAATCCGTTCAATTATGGCCTCGCAATCGGCCCACTCGTGAATGTCTTCTTCCAGCGTCCGCTCAACGCCTATCGACTTACGCTGCCTGTCGTTATGGATCTCACGCTCATCGATCCCATGACTGCGCTCCCAGAGGATCCGTCCAAACTTGCCAAAGCGTTTTAATAACATGGCCAGATCGCTTTTCTGTACATCTTCACAGGTGCGTAGCCCCATGTTTTCAAGCTTTGCTGCCGACACTTTCCCCACGCCGGGAATTTTGCCAAGCGGCAGAGTTTTAATAAACGCCGGGACTTCAGCTGGCGTCAGGACAAACTGACCATCCGGTTTATTGAGATCGGAAGCTATTTTTGCAAGGAACTTCACCGGCGCAACTCCCGCCGAGGCGGTAAGTGCCAGCTCGTTAAAGATGGTCTGGCGGATCTCTTGTGCCATAAGCGTGGCAGAGCCGTGGCAGTGCATGCTGTCGCTTACATCAAGATAGGCTTCGTCCAGCGACAGCGGTTCAATTAGCGAGGTGTAGCGGGAAAATATTTCACGAATATGGTTGGAGGCTTCGCGATAAGCTTCAAAACGCCCTGGTAATAACGTGAGATGTGGGCACAGTTTTAATGCCATACCGGTAGGCATAGCGCTGCGCACGCCAAATTTACGGGCAGGATAGTTCGCCGTGCTGATTACGCCGCGCTGTACCCGACTGCCGCCGATCGCGATCGGAATATCGCGCAGCGCTGGGTTATCGCGCATTTCGACCGCCGCGAAAAAGCAGTCCATATCGATATGAATTATTTTGCGCATTGTTAGCCCTCACTTACCACTGGATAAGTATACAGCATAACTATAAGCATTGAGAAGTGCGGAGGATCGCCCGGCAAAGCCGGGCGAAGGTTGAAACTACAGGATGCGGTTTTGCTGGCGCTGTGCTTCCCGGGCCATACGTTTTTTACGCGCATCGCACGGTTCTGGACAGTCACACACTTTTTCCAGCCCCAGCGAAGAGATCCCCCCGCAGCTGCCCTGCAGGGTTTTACGCTTCACCAAGTAGCCCAGCGACATCCCGAAAACCACGAGAATGAAAATAGCGAACGTCGCCAGAAATACCGTTAACATCATCAGCCTCCAAAATCGTCGAGCATGATGTTCTCATCCTCAACGCCCAGATCTTTGAGCATTTTAATTACCGCGGCGTTCATCATTGGCGGACCGCACATGTAAAACTCGCAGTCTTCCGGCGCCTCGTGATCTCGCAGATAGTGTTCGTACAGAACGTTATGGATGAAGCCGGTGTAGCCCGTCCAGTTATCTTCCGGCAGCGCATCGGAGAGCGCAATATGGAAGGTAAAGTTCGGGTTTTCCCGCGCCAGCTGTTCAAACTCTTCGGCGTAGAACATTTCACGCAGCGAACGCGCGCCGTACCAGAAGCTGATTTTACGGTTGCTGTGCAAACGCTTAAGCTGGTCAAAGATATGCGAGCGCATCGGCGCCATCCCTGCCCCACCACCGATGAATACCATTTCGGCCTCGGTGTCTTTAGCAAAGAATTCGCCAAATGGCCCAGAGATCGTCACCTTATCGCCAGCCTTCAACGACCAAATATAAGAAGACATGATCCCTGGAGGAGCATCCGGTGCTGAAGGCGGTGGCGTCGCGATGCGCACGTTGAGCATGATGATGCCCTTCTCTTCCGGGTAGTTCGCCATCGAGTAGGCGCGCAGCGTCGGCTCTTTGACGTCGGAGACATAGCGGAAGAGATTAAACTTATCCCAATCACCGCGATACTCGTCCGGCACATCGAAGTCTGCATAGGCCACTTTATGCGGCGGGCATTCAATCTGAATATAGCCACCCGCGCGGAATGGCACATTTTCGCCCTCAGGGATCGCAAGCTTCAGCTCTTTTATGAACGTAGCTTTGTTATCGTTGGAGATAACTTCGCATTCCCACTTTTTCACGCCAAACACTTCGTCCGGCAGCTCGATTTTCATATCCTGTCGCACGGCAACCTGACAGGCTAGGCGGCAACCCTCTTTTGCTTCACGCTTGGTGATATGCGAAAGCTCGGTAGGTAAAATATCGCCACCGCCCTCTTTTACCGTAACCCGGCACTGACCGCAGGAGCCACCGCCGCCACAGGCGGACGAGATAAAGATGCCGTTGCTGGACAGCGTATTGAGCAGCTTATCCCCCGCGGGGGTTTTAATCTGCTTATCCGCTTCATTATTGATTTCAATAACCACATCACCGGAATTCACCAGTTTTGATTTCGCAAATAAAATCAGCAGCGACAGCACCAGTACGATCAGCGTAAACATGACCACGCCCAGTATAATTTCCATCATTAACGGCCCTTATAGCTGCACACCGGAGAACGACATAAAACCTAATGCCATCAGTCCGGTG
Source organism: Kluyvera sp. STS39-E (assembly GCF_040932435.1). NCBI lineage: Bacteria > Pseudomonadati > Pseudomonadota > Gammaproteobacteria > Enterobacterales > Enterobacteriaceae > Kluyvera > Kluyvera sp. STS39-E. Next base: position 24,237 of record NZ_JBFQGA010000016.1, read on the forward strand.
GTGATAAAGGTGATCCCTAAGCCACGTAATCCCACGGGCACGTTTGAGTACTTCATCTTTTCGCGGATCCCCGCCATGGCGACGATCGCCAGCATCCAACCGATGCCAGAGCCAAAACCATAAACAATAGATTCACTGAAGTTGTAGTCACGTTGCACCATAAACGAGACGCCACCGAAAATAGCGCAGTTCACGGCAATCAACGGCAGGAAAATTCCCAGCGCGGTATATAGCGACGGGAAGTACTTATCGAGGATCATCTCAAGGATTTGCACCAGCGCCGCAATCACCCCAATAAAGGTGATGAAGTTGAGGAAGCTGAGGTCAACCCCTTCAGCCAACGCGCCATCACGCAGCACTAGGTTATAGACCAGATTGTTAATCGGCACGGCTAGGCCGAGCACCACGGTTACCGCCACGCCAAGGCCAAAAGCGGTAGAGACTTTCTTCGATACCGCGAGGAAGGTACACATCCCCAAGAAGAACGCCAGCGCCATGTTTTCAACAAACACCGCGCGGACAAACAGGCTAATGTAATGAGCCATAATCGGTTACTCCTTTTCCTGCTGTTCCGGCTTCCAGCTACGTAGCGCCCAGATCAGCAAACCGATAATGAAAAATGCGCTTGGCGCGAGCAGGAACAGACCGTTGGGCTGATACCAGCCGCCGTTCTTGATGGTTTCCAGCACCGTGATGCCAAATAGTTTACCGCTGCCGATAAGTTCACGCAGGAAGCCGACGATCAACAGGATTGCACCGTAGCCCAAGCCGTTACCGATGCCGTCCATAAAGCTCGCCAGCGGCGGGGATTTCATGGCGTAGGCTTCTGCACGTCCCATTACGATGCAGTTGGTGATGATTAGCCCAACGAACACCGACAGCTGCTTGGACGTTTCATAGGCAAACGCGCGCAACAGCTGATCGACCACGATAACCAGCGAGGCGATAATCGCCATCTGCACGATAATGCGCACGCTGTTCGGGATGTGATGACGAATCATCGAGATAAACATGCTGGAGAACGCGGTTACCAGAGTCACCGCAATGGTCATCACGAAGGCCGTTTCAAGCTTGGTGGTTACCGCCAGCGCCGAACAAACGCCGAGTACCTGTAAAGCAATCGGGTTGTTGGCAATTAGCGGGCCGACCAGCACGCGCTTCATCTCTTTCATGTCGCCTTGCTCAGCCATGATTCAGCCCTCCTTCACGTACCTGTTTCAGGAACGGGCCAAAGCCCATCTCGCCCATCCAGAACTCAAAACTATGCTGCACGCCGTTTGAGGTCAGCGTGGCGCCGGACAGCCCGTCTACCGCATAGAGATCACCCTGCGGCGCAGCGCCTTTCATCACTCTCAGCGCCGGTTTACCGTCGTCATCCAGCACGCGTTTGCCGACAAACTGCGCTCGCCAGTTCGGGTTTTCAATTTCGCCGCCCAGCCCCGGGGTTTCCCCTTGGTCATAGTAGGTAATGCCTTTAATTGTGCGCCCATCAATATCCAGCGCCACAAATGCATACATCATCGACCATAGGCCGTTGCCGTACACCGGCAGGACGATTTCCTGTAATTTCTGCTGCTCGTTTTTAATCAGGTAGATCTCCACCACGTTGCTACGACGTTTGATGCCAGCCGGGTCCTGATTGGCTTCAAGCGCCACGCTCTGCTGCGGATCTTTCAGCGCTAGGCCCTGATTAAACTTCGCAGGATCGCTGTCTAGCATCATGCCGCTTTTAAGATCCAGCAGTCGCGGAGTGACGCGAGCCGCGTAGACTTCGGCGACGGCATCCGCCGACATGTTGTCCTGCATCAGCCCGGAAACGGCCAGGATGTTGCGCTGTTTATCCAGCGCGCGCTGTTCCTGCTGGCGCGGTTTTAACCCAACGGCAGAGCCTGCGACGACGATAGAGCAAACTAGGCAAAGCACCAGCACCACCAGCAGCGTTTTGCCGATGCTATCGTTACTTTTTTTCTCAGCCACGCGACTTCCTCCGCTTAATATTGGCCTGTACCACCAGGTAATCGAACAGTGGTGCAAAGAGGTTGGCGAACAGAATCGCCAGCATCATCCCTTCTGGATAGGCCGGGTTTACCACGCGAATCAGCACGCACATCACGCCGATTAACGCGCCGTAGCACCACTTCCCTTTATCGGTAAACGAGGCGGAAACCGGATCGGTCGCCATAAACATCATGCCGAAGGCAAAACCACCCAACACCAGATGCCAATACCACGGCATGGCGAACAGCGGGTTGGTGTCGGAGCCAATCAGGTTAAAGAGGGTTGCACAGGCCATCATGCCGAGCATCACCCCGGCCACAATGCGCCAGGAAGCAACACGGCCGAAGATAATCAGCGCGCCACCCAGCAAGATCATCAGAGTAGAGACTTCCCCTATGGAGCCGGGAATATTGCCGATAAAGGCATCCATCCAGCTCACCGGCTGACCGGTAACCACGTTGACCAGTGACTCACCGCCGCGGCTCGCCCATTGGGAGAGCGGGGTTGCGCCGGAGAAGCCGTCGGCGGCCGTCCATACTAGGTCACCGGAGATTTGCGCCGGGTAAGCAAAGAACAGGAACGCGCGCCCTGCTAATGCCGGGTTTAAGAAGTTACGCCCGGTGCCACCGAAGATCTCTTTGGCGATAACCACGCCGAAGGAGATGCCCAGCGCCGCCTGCCATAACGGCATGGTGGGTGGCACAATTAGCGCAAACAGGATTGAGGTAACAAAGAAGCCTTCGTTGATCTCATGCTTGCGAACAATGGAAAACAGGACTTCCCAGAAGCCACCAACCAAAAATACCGTGGCGTAAATAGGCACGAAGAACACTGCGCCCAGCAGCATCATGCTTAACCATCCGGCGTCCGGTGCAAAACTGACGCCCAGCGCCTGCGCTACGCTATAGTGCCAATTGTCGGCAATAACCTGCTGGAGCTGTTCCGCGCCGTACAGTTTGTGTAGCGCGGGGATGGTTTGCAGCCCGACGTTGTACATTCCCCAGAACATCGCAGGGAAGACAGCGAACCAGACAAGGATCATCATGCGTTTGAGATCGATGGCATCACGGACGTGCGAAGCGCCCTTCGTGACGTTTCCCGGCGTGTAAAGCAACGTCGCCGTCGCCTCAAACAGTGGGTAATATTTTTCCAGTTTGCCGCCCTGCGTGAAGTGCGGCTCAACTTTTTCCAGTAGCTGTTTTAAGCCCATCACTTAGCCTTCCTGCTCAATTTGCGTTAATACGCGGCGTAACACCGGTCCGTATTCGTATTTTCCTGGACAGACATAGGTACATAGCGCCAAATCTTCTTCGTCCAACTCTAGGCAACCTAGCGCTTGAGAGCTGTCCGTATCACCCGCCAGCAAATCGCGTAGCAGCATGGTCGGCAGGATATCCAGCGGCATCACGCGTTCGTAACTGCCAATTGGCACCATGGAGCGCTCGCCACCGTTGGTGTCCGTGGAGAAGTTGAAGAGCTTGTTCTTCAGGAAATGGCCCAGCGTCGTCCGCGTCACGGAGAACTTGTCCCGGCCCGGAGCAACCCAACCGAGCAGCTCTTTTTCGCGGCCTTCTTTGAGCACGCTAACCTGCAGGTGGAAGCGGCCCAAGAAAGCATGTGGCCCGGTGGCCTGAGCGCCGTTCAGCACGGAGCCGGAGATCACTCGATTTTCTCCTTCGTGCAGTTCGTCCACCAGCAGTGCGTTGAGATCCGTGCCAAGGCAGGCCCGAAGCAACCGAGGATGTTTTACCTGCGGGCCGCCTAACGCGATCACTCGATCGGTTGCCAAAATGCCCTCAAGGAACAATTTGCCGATAGCGATGACATCCTGATAGTTGAGATGCCAGACCTGTTTATTCAGGCTGACCGGCTCTAGGAAGTGAATATGCGTACCGACGAGTCCCGCCGGATGCGGGCCAGTAAACTGATTAAAGGCCACCTGCCCCTGCGGGTGCCCTCCCAGCTTGCCGCCGCTGTCTTGGCAGACGTGGACTTTGCCATCGGTAAGACGCGTTAGAACGGTTAAACCGGCGTTAAAGGCTTCGCGTTGGGCCAGAATAATCGGCTGCGGATCGGCGGCCAGCGGATTGGTATCCATTGCGGTGACGAAAATCGCCGCAGGCTCGGTGCCCGGTGTTGGGGTTTTGCTGAAAGGGCGCGTACGCATTGCCGTCCACAGGCCCGATTCAATCAGCTGTGAAGCCACCGTATCACGCGGCAACGCCGGCAGGTCATCGGCGGCAAAGCGTGCAAATGCCACGGATTCATCACCGTCGACGTCAATCACCACCGATTGTAAAACCCGACGTTCGCCGCGATTTATGGCACTGATGGTGCCGCAGGCGGGAGAGGTAAAACGCACGCCAGGAATTTTTTTATCTTCAAAAAGCAGCTGTCCTTTAAGGACACGGTCGCCTTCTTTTACCGCCATAGAAGGACGCAGCCCGACATATTCTTCGCCTTTGACCGCGACGCGCGTGACGACGATATCATCAACACGCTGCTGATCGGGTTGACCAGCAATTGGCAGATCAAGGCCTTTCGTTATTTTAATCATACTGTTTGCAGGTATCCGTTAACGACGACGACAACATAGCGTTGAGGCCAGCGTTTTGGTTAACGAGACAAAAGAAAGGAGTGAAACCGGAAACCCAATGACAATCCATGATTGGGTAAAACGAGAGAATGTTGCATCCTTTCTTACACTGTTTTGAGAATTACTCGGTTAATCATCCGCAAAGCCATTTCTGGCCGAATGATGACGTTACGAAAGTTTACCATTTTCTCCTTCTCCGATGCAGCAGTTCCGTTTTTCGGCCCGCGAAATTGCGAGCTAATGCGCAAAGATCGACTGAATCAGGCAAAGTTATTCAGTGAATCATTAGCTTATCCTACACTGTTTACTACGAGAGCTGATGAGCGCCTCCGCAGCACAACGCACCGGGTTATCGTGGGAATGCAAGAGGAAATTGTAAACGCCAACCGCCCCTCTTGCGAAAAAATGCGGTGGTGCTAAGGTGAGCGCACAAAAAACAGATTTATCTGCTTTTTCTCTCTTATGGCCTCTTCTGGCGTGTTGTTATTTTTTATCAAGGAACATGTAGTATGCGCAAAATCGCATTATTTATTGCGATGCTTTTGGTGCCGTGCGTTTCATTTGCTGGGTTAATGAGCAGCAATAGTCCGACGACGCCCGTCAGCAAAGAATATAAGCAGCAAATGATGGGCTCCCCGGTTTATATCCAGATTTTCAAAGAAGAGCGTACGCTCGATCTCTTTGTCAAAATGGGTGAAACCTACCAGCTCCTTGATAGCTATAAAATCTGCAACTACTCCGGTGGACTCGGTCCAAAACAGCGTCAGGGCGATTTCAAAAGTCCAGAAGGATTTTACTCGGTACAGCGCAGCCAGCTAAAACCGGATAGCCGCTTCTATAAAGCGATTAATATCGGTTTCCCGAATGCTTACGATCGCGCTCATGGCTATGAAGGGAAATATCTGATGATTCACGGTGCCTGTGTATCGGTTGGCTGTTATGCCATGACCGACTCCGGCATTGACGAGATTTTCCAGTTTGTCACCGCCGCACTGGTCTTTGGGCAGTCTGGTGTTCAGGTCAGCATCTATCCGTTCCGCATGACAGATGCCAACATGAAGCGTCATAAATACTCTTACTACAATGATTTCTGGCAGCAGTTAAAGCCAGGCTACGACTACTTCCAGCAGACCCAAAGACCCCCGATGGTATCGGTTGTTGACGGTCGCTATGTCGTGAGCAAGCCGCTTAGCCACGAAGTCGTTCAGCCTCAATTGGCTTCAAACTATACGCTCACCGAGACAAAATAAACGCCATTCGCCTGGCATGATCTTGTGCCAGGTTTCATTCCCCGTCAGCGGTTGGGTCGCGATGACCGTGACCACATCGTTGGCGGTCGTTTCCTTCTGAAAGTCGATTTCCACGTCCTGATCCAGAAGCGTTGCCACACCAAACGGTGCGCGACGGGTGATCCAATAGAGATTGGTGGAACAGAACGCCATCACATAGCGACCGTCCGACAGCAGCATATTGAATACGCCTTTGTCACGCAGTTCACCTGCTAGCGAAGCTATATATTTAAATACCGACTGCATATTACTCGGCGTGCGCGGGTAGCGCTGCGTCAACTTGTGCAGCAACCAGCAGAAGGCTTTTTCGCTGTCCGTTTCACCGACCGGACGAAACTGCCCCGTCTCTAGGGATTTATAGCCTGTGAGCTGCCCGTTATGCGCATAGGTCCAGTTGCGTCCCCACAGTTCGCGGGTAAACGGATGGGTATTTTCCAGCGCTACCATGCCGCGATTGGCCTGGCGGATATGAGCGACAACAGAGCAGGATTTTATCGGGTAGTCCTGCACCAGTTTAGCAATGGGTGATTGATAGCTGGGCTGTGGATCTTTAAACGTGCGACAACCTTTACCTTCATAGAAGGTAATTCCCCAGCCGTCTTTATGCGGCCCGGTGCCTCCACCGCGCTGAACCAGCCCGGTAAAACTAAAGCAGATATCGGTTGGCACATTGGCGCTCATCCCGAGCAATTCGCACATATCACACCCCCACAGCAATCGGGGCCGAAGCCCCGTAATACTTAAGCGTTAAGCCTTAACCATCTCTTTTTCAATCAGCATGATCAGGATATGGATAACCTTAATATGGATCTCTTGCACGCGGTCGGCATAGCCAAAATGTGGCACACGAATTTCAATATCCGCAGAACCCGCCATTTTGCCGCCGTCTTTACCGGTCAGCGTAATCACTTTCATTCCCTGCGCACGTGCAGCTTCAATCGCTTTGATGACGTTTGCGGAGTTGCCTGAAGTCGAGATACCCAGCAGAACGTCGCCGGCACGACCTACAGATTCAACATAGCGAGAGAAAACATATTCATAACCGAAATCATTACTGACGCAGGAGAGATGGCTGACGTCGGAAATCGCAATCGCCGGGTAGCCCGGACGGTTTTCACGATAGCGGCCAGTCAGCTCTTCTGCGAAATGCATAGCGTCACAATGTGAGCCGCCATTACCGCAAGAGAGCACTTTACCGCCCGCTTTAAAGCTGTCCGCCAGCAGGACTGCTGCGCGCTGAATGGCGTGGATATTGGCTTCGTCTTTCAGGAAGTTTGCCAACGTATCGGCCGCTTCATTCAGTTCGTTACGAATAAGATCCTGGTACATGAGGATAATCCTTCAGCATTAATAAAATTGTCATCGCTAGTGTAACGGATAGCGTTAGCGCAGAGAAGCGAGCGCCGTTCTATTCACCGGATGTTTGGATTTTTGGTGCGCTAAAATGCAGCAGCAATGTGAGCTAGGTTGTAATTATTTTGTAAACACATTGCTAATTAAAATCACATCAACTACAACCATATCATCACAAGTGGTCAGACCTCCTACAAGACAGGGGCATTTCTCTATGATGATTTTGAGTGTTGTATTAACCATTGCTTTGCTCGGTGTACTTTTCTATCACCGTGTCAATTTAACGCTTAGTAGCTTGATTTTGCTGGCGTGGACTGCGGCGCTTGGCGCAGCCGGCCTGTGGAATTTGTGGCTGTTGGTGCCGCTGGCTATCATTCTGGTGCCGTTTAACTTCACCCCGATGCGTAAGGCGTTGATCTCCGCACCGGTGTTCCGCATGTTCAGTAAAGTGATGCCACCGATGTCACGTACTGAAAAGGAAGCGATTGATGCTGGTACGACTTGGTGGGAAGGCGATCTGTTCCGCGGCAACCCGGACTGGAAAAAGCTGCACAACTACCCGCGTCCTCAACTGACCGCAGAAGAGCAGGCATTCATTGATGGCCCGGTAGAAGAAGCGTGCCGTATGGCAAATGACTTTGCGATTACCCACGAAATGGCCGATCTGCCGCCGGAGCTGTGGGCATATCTGAAAGAACACCGCTTCTTCGCGATGATCATTAAGAAAGAATACGGCGGCTTGGAATTCTCCGCTTATGCGCAAGCTCGCGTACTGCAAAAACTCTCCGGCGTTTCCGGCATTCTGGCGATTACCGTCGGCGTACCGAACTCTTTAGGCCCGGGCGAGTTACTGCAGCACTACGGCACTGAAGAACAAAAAAATCATTATCTGCCGCGTTTGGCACGTGGCCAGGAAATTCCATGCTTCGCGTTGACCAGCCCAGAAGCAGGTTCTGATGCCGGCGCAATCCCGGATACCGGCGTAGTATGCATGGGTGAATGGCAGGGCGAGCAGGTTCTGGGTATGCGCCTGACCTGGAACAAACGTTACATTACCCTCGCCCCTATCGCTACCGTGCTGGGCTTGGCCTTTAAACTGTCCGACCCGGATAAACTGCTGGGCGGCGATGAAGAGTTGGGGATCACCTGTGCGCTGATCCCAACCCAAACTCCGGGCGTAGAAATTGGCCGTCGTCACTTCCCGCTGAACGTTCCGTTCCAAAACGGGCCAACCCGTGGTCAGGATATTTTCGTACCGATTGATTTCATCATTGGCGGACCAAAAATGGCCGGTCAGGGATGGCGTATGCTGGTTGAATGTCTGTCAGTTGGCCGCGGCATTACCCTGCCTTCAAACTCAACCGGCGGCGTGAAATCTGTGGCGCTGGCAACCGGTGCCTACGCGCACATTCGTCGTCAATTCAAAGTGTCTATCGGTAAGATGGAAGGCATTGAAGAGCCACTGGCACGTATTGCCGGTAACGCCTATGTGATGGATGCAGCGGCAACGCTGATTACCTACGGCATTATGCTGGGTGAAAAACCTGCCGTGCTGTCTGCAATCGTTAAGTACCACTGTACTCACCGTGGCCAGCAGTCCATCGTTGATGCCATGGATATTGCCGGCGGGAAAGGCATTATGCTCGGTGAAGGTAACTTCCTGGCGCGTGCTTATCAGGGGGCGCCAATCGCCATCACCGTTGAGGGCGCGAACATTCTTACCCGCAGCATGATGATCTTCGGCCAAGGCGCTATCCGTTGCCATCCGTACGTGCTGGAAGAGATGGCGGCTGCACAGAATAAGGATGTGAATGCTTTCGATAAGCTGCTGTTTAAACACATCGGCCACGTCGGCAGCAACAAAGTGCGCAGCTTCTGGTTGGGGATTACCCGCGGCTTAACCAGCCCGACGCCAACTCGTGATGCCACTAAACGTTACTATCAACACCTGAACCGTCTGAGCGCCAACCTCGCACTTCTGTCGGATGTTTCGATGGCGGTATTGGGCGGCAGTCTGAAGCGTCGTGAACGTATCTCCGCGCGTCTAGGTGATGTGTTAAGTCAGCTGTACTTGGCATCTTCCGTGCTGAAACGCTATGACGATGAAGGCCGTAACGAAGCCGATTTACCGCTGGTGCACTGGGGCGTCCAGGATGCACTGCATCAGGCAGAACAGGCGATTGATGATCTGCTGCAAAACTTCCCGAACCGTTTTGTTGCTGGTGCTATGCGTGTAGTTATCTTCCCAACCGGTCGTCATTATTCAGCGCCGTCAGATAAGCTGGATCATGCCGTGGCGAAAATTCTGCAGACCCCAAGCGCAACGCGCTCTCGCATTGGCCGTGGTCAGTATCTGACGCCAAGCCAGTACAACCCGGTGGGTCTGTTGGAAGAAGCACTGGTTGACGTGATGGCGGCAGATCCTATCCACCAGCGCATCTGCAAACAGATTGGCAAAAACCTGCCGTTCACTCGCCTTGATGAGTTAGCACATAACGCGATGGCTAAAGGGCTGATTGATCAGGCTGAAGCCGCCATTCTTATCAAAGCGGAAGAGAGCCGTCTGCGCAGCATTAACGTTGACGACTTTGCCCCAGACGAACTGGCAACCAAGCCGGTAAAGCTGCCGGACAACGTGCGCAAGGTTGAAGCCGCGTAACGTTACTCCATCGTTATCCTCTAAGCGGAGCCGGATGGCTCCGCTTTTTTTTCATCCCAACTGTCCCACGCCACCACAACCTCCTGATAAGGTATTACAGTTAGATTGATCCCCTGCCATATAAGGAGCGATTCACTGTGCCTGGTTTGAAAATTACCCTTTTGCAACAGCCGCTAGCGTGGATGGACGGTCCCGCTAACCTGCGCCATTTTGATCGCCTGATGGAAGAGATTGTTGGCCGCGATGTGATTGTCCTGCCGGAAATGTTTACCACCGGATTCGCTATGGAAGCCGCGAGTCAGTCGATGGCGGAAGAAGACGTGGTTGCCTGGATGCGCAAGCAAGCACGACGCACTAACGCACTGGTTGCCGGCAGCGCAGCTCTCCAAACCGACCGCGGGGCGGTAAACCGCTTCCTACTCGTCGAGCCAGAAGGCCGCGTACATGCCTATGATAAACGTCATCTCTTCCGCATGGCCGATGAGCATCATCATTATCTGGCAGGCGACAAACGGGTGGTGCTGACTTGGCGAGGTTGGCGCATTCTCCCACAGGTCTGCTACGACCTACGCTTCCCTGTGTGGTCACGGAATAGGAACGACTATGACTTGGCGCTTTACGTCGCCAACTGGCCTGTTCCACGTTCATTACATTGGCAGGCGCTGCTCACCGCTCGCGCTATTGAAAATCAAACCTACGTTGCTGGGTGCAATCGGGTTGGAACCGACGGAAACGGTCATCATTATCGTGGGGATAGCCGGATTATTTCGCCACAGGGAGAGATTATTGCGACAGCCGAAGCACATCAAGCCACGCGCATCGATGCTGAGCTGTCGATGAGCCAGTTGCTGGAATATCGGGAGAAATTTCCGGCTTGGCAGGATGCAGACCCCTTTTTCTTAGGTTGATGGCGCCAGTTTTCAGGCCTACAAAATCCCAAATGTAGGCCTAGCCAGCGGGCTGTATCAGATAAACATCCGCACCGCGCAGTACAGCAACAGTGCCGCCAATACCCAGTTCAACCGACGACCATGGCGTTGAAATAGCCGCTGAAATACATGACCGGCCAGCGCCCAGCAGAAATTACCTAATATACCGATCAACGCCAACAATAGGCTCACGCCCAGGATCCACGTTACATCCCGCGTGTAGGGCAGAACAAAAGTGGACAGCGCGGTAATGCCGTAGAGAATAATTTTCACATTCACAAACTGCAAACCACAGCTCGCCCAAAAACTCACCGGCGGATGGCAACTCTGTGCCCCACTCGGTGCGCTCATGGCGATACGCCAAGCTAACCAAACAATATATGCAGCACCAATAATGCTCAGCCACTGAGTCATCTTCGGACTGAGATTCACCAGCGAAAGCGTCAATGCGGCGCAGAGCAGCATGATGATTAAAAATCCGACACCCATGCCAGCCAGCACTCGCGTACTGCGACGAAATCCATGTGAGGTGACCGAATTCAGCGCCAAAATATTATTCGGCCCAGGGGTCATTGCGGTAATCAGGGTATAGGTAAAGAAAGCACTAATCAGGGTTGAAGTCACTTGTCATCTCCTTAGTTTTGCCTGACAGTACGTGATGCCAATCATTTAAAAAAATGAATATTTTCCAACCCTGAATTCGATAATATTGATGTGTTGAGGTAAGCATGGATTTACGTCGCTTTATTACCCTAAAAACCGTTGTGGAAGAGGGTTCGTTCATGCGTGCTTCTCAAAAACTGTGCTGCACGCAATCTACCGTCACCTTCCATATTCAACAGCTCGAACAAGAGCTCTCGCTTCAACTATTCGAAAAAATCGGCCGTCGAATGTGCCTGACTGCGGCGGGAAAAAATATCCTGCCCTATGTTTATGAGCTGACGAATGTCATGTCTTCTATCCGACAGGCCGCACAGCAGGATAGCGTCCCTACCGGCGAGCTACGCGTAGCAACAGGTGAAACGTTGCTGGCTTATAAAATGCCGCAGGTGCTGCAATATTTTAAACAGCGCGCGCCGCAGGTTCGCTTGTCGTTACAATCGCTAAACTGTTACGTCATTCGCGATGCACTACTCGACGATAAGGTCGATCTCGGCGTTTTTTACCGCGTCGGCAACGATCGTGCGCTGACCATGCAGCACTTTGGCGAGCAGCCGCTAGTTCTGGTCGCATCCCCCAACTTTAGTGGCTACGATTTTACGCAGCCGCAGCAGCACATTCCGGTGAGCTTCGTCATCAATGAACCACAATGTGTGTTCCGTCAGATATTCGAAAGCACCCTACGCGAACGCGCGATTACGCTCGAGAACACCATTGAGCTGTGGAGTATTGAGAGCATTAAGCAGTGCGTTGCGGGGAATTTAGGCGTCTCTTTTCTGCCGCGCTTTACCGTAGAACGCGAGCTGGCTTCAGGCGAGCTGCAGGAGCTGCCGTTTAGCCCAATGCCAATGACAATAACCGCTCTTTGCGCCCATCATTCAGGAAAAGCGGTGAGCCCAGCTATGCGGGTATTTATGGAGTGTATGGAAGAAATTCTGATTTCTAGCGAAAGCTAAAACGACGAAAGCCTGAATCATTTCTGATTCAGGCTTTCTGAATGTGGCGGAACGGACGGGACTCGAACCCGCGACCCCCTGCGTGACAGGCAGGTATTCTAACCGACTGAACTACCGCTCCACAACGTTCCCTTCGGAACGAGGCGAATATTACGGTTTCCCTGTAAAACCGTCAACGCTTTTTCTCTACTTTTGAATCGTTTGCTGCAAAAATAGCCCACAAGCTTATTTTGACAGCAAAAATAGCCATTTTATCCTCGCCAGAGGCAGCTTCCGCCCTTTTTCAGCACTAGGTCGAGGCGCGATTCATGATGTTTTAGCTCTTCATCGGTGGCGTAAACCACACGTAATTTACTTTGTGCTCTCACAATACGCTGAATGCCAGTATTCCCCGCCTGCTGTTGCCCCTCACCTTCCATCGCGAATTTGATCGACGTTTGTCCACCGGTCATCGTCAAATAGACATCAGCCAGAATCTGGGCATCGAGCAGTGCGCCGTGCAGCGTACGCTTGGTGTTGTCTATTTCATATCGGGAACATAGCGCATCAAGGCTGTTGCGCTTGCCGGGAAACATTTTCCTCGCCAAGGCCAGGCTATCAGTAACCTTACAGAAAGTATTGGTTTTTGGGATTCCACGATTGAGTTTACTAAACTCATAGTCCATAAAGCCGATATCGAACGATGCGTTATGGATGACCAGTTCCGCGCCGCGGATGTAGTCCATAAACTCATCTGCCACATCGGCAAAGGTCGGCTTATCCAGCAAAAACTCATCGGCAATACCGTGAACGCCGAAGGCTTCTGGGTCCACCAGCCGGTCAGGTTTGAGATATACATGGAAGTTATTGCCGGTCAAACGACGGTTTATCACCTCGACGGCACCGATCTCGATGATCTTGTGGCCTTCATAGTGGGCACCGATCTGATTCATACCGGTGGTTTCGGTATCCAGAACGATCTGTCGTGTAATTGCAGTGCTCATATCAGTCATTTATGTCAGACTTGCCGTTTTACGTTCAATTGCAGATACAGGAAGTCTACCAGAGATGCTTAAACAGGTAGAAATTTTCACCGATGGCTCGTGCCTCGGTAATCCCGGTCCGGGTGGTTATGGTGCCATTTTACGCTATCAACAGCGGGAAAAAACCTTCAGCGAAGGCTATCGTCTAACCACCAATAATCGGATGGAAATGATGGCAGCCATTGTTGCGCTCGAAGCGCTCAAAGAGCCGTGTACCGTGGTGCTAAGTACCGATAGCCAATATGTTCGCCAGGGGATCACCCAGTGGATCCATAACTGGAAAAAACGCGGCTGGAAAACAGCGGATAAGAAGCCGGTTAAAAATGTCGATCTCTGGAAGCGACTGGACACGGCGCTTGGCAAACACGAAATCCGTTGGGAATGGGTAAAAGGACACGCAGGTCACCCGGAAAACGAACGCTGTGACGAACTGGCGCGCACGGCGGCCAATTCACCGACGCAGGATGATACGGGATACCAACCGGACGCTTAAGCGTCCGGCTTACGATACTGTCGCGTCGCCCCAACGGCCTGCTGAATACGGTTTTTGGCCTTATTCTGCCGCATTGGGTTTAGCGTAAGAGGAAAGGTCCGCTTACGCGCAATAATCAGCTGCAAGCAGCCCAATGCGGGCAGATGCGTGCCTAAAAGCGCTCCGCCCTGTTTCGCCCACGGCAGCACCTGAAATCGGCTCTGGTGCAGTACTTCAAAATTCAACAGCGACAGCCAGTCAAGCTGGCGCGTTAGGGTAAACATTCGACTGTTGTACGGCGCCGCTTTACGCAGCACCGGCACCATTTTGCGCAATCCCATCAGACTCACCGGATTAAAGCTGCTGATAATCAGCCATCCGTCGTCAATTAAGACACGGTCGGCTTCACGCAGCAAACGGTGGGGATCGCTACACCATGGGAGCGTGTGCGAGAGCAAACAGGCGTCAACCGACTTTTCAGCGAACGGAAGATGCAGTGGATCTGCCTTCACTTGGATGGGGCTGCCTTCTAGAGAAATGTTCACCTGATGGGAAATGGCACAGGCTTCGGTGTTGATCTCCGCGCTCAGGTTACCCACCTTCAGCAAGTGGAAACCGTACAGTTTCCCCAGCCACGGTTTCAGTTGACGATCGATGGCCTCACGATAATATTCACCCCAGGGCATTTGCGCCCACGAGACAGGCGCTGAGACTGTTTGAGGTATCCTTGCCGGTTTCATCACAACCTTCCCTACGCGTAAGAGGTAACGAATGAATCTTAACAGTATTCCTGCATTTCAGGACAACTACATCTGGGTTCTTAATGATGAAACAGGTCGCTGTGTGATCGTCGATCCCGGCGACGCCGCCCCTGTGCTCAAAGCTATTGAACAAAATAACTGGCAGCCTGAAGCTATTTTACTCACTCACCACCACCAGGATCATGTCGGTGGGGTGGCAGATCTGCATAAGGCTTTTCCGAATCTTATCATTTACGGCCCAAAAGAGACCGAAAGCAAAGGAACGACAAAAATAGTTGCTGATGGCGAAAAAATTCGCGTTCTTGACCAAGACTTTCACGTTTTCGCTACACCGGGGCACACTTTAGGACATATCTGTTTCTACAGCGCCCCGTATCTTTTTTGCGGCGATACCCTGTTTTCCGGCGGCTGTGGACGGTTATTTGAAGGCACCGCAACCCAGATGTATCAGTCGTTCCAGAAAATTAACATGCTCCCGGATGAGACCCTAATTTGTTGCGCTCATGAGTATACGCTCTCCAATATGGCATTTGCGCTGAGCGTTTTACCGCATGATTTGTTCATTAACGAATACTACCTAGAAGTTAAGGAGTTACGTGCAAAAAAACAAATAACACTCCCCACAACTCTGAAAAAAGAGCGCAGGATTAATCTCTTTTTAAGAACGGATGATATTGATTTAGTTAATGAAATATCGAAAGAAACAAAGTTGCTACAATCTGAGCAACGATTTGCATGGTTACGGTCAAAGAAAGATAACTTCTGATACTTCAGGGTTGCGTTTTCGAAAGTTCGCCGTTATGATCGCTCGTCTTTTAAGCAACTATTGACACACACATGAAGGCAAAAGCGATATTACTCGCCTCTGTCCTGCTCGTGGGGTGCCAGGCGTCACAGCAGGGCAACGTCCAACAGCACGCACAGAGCCTTTCTGCGGCTAGTCAAGGGGAAGCAAGTAAGTTCGCAAGTCAGGCACGTTGGATGGACGATGGGACATTCGACACGCAGAATCAAGACTTGTGGGCTTATATTGGCGACGAGCTAAAGATGGGAATACCGGATAACACCCGGGTTCGCGAACAGAAACAGAAGTATTTGAAGAATAAGAGCTATCTCCACGATGTAACTTTACGGGCAGAGCCGTATATGTACTGGATAGCCGGGCAAGTTAAGAAACGTAACATGCCAATGGAACTGGTATTACTACCCATAGTGGAGAGCGCTTTTGACCCGCACGCAACGTCTGGTGCCAATGCCGCAGGCATTTGGCAAATCATTCCGAGCACAGGGCGAAATTACGGTCTGAAACAGACCCGCAGTTATGATGCACGCCGTGACCTCGTTGCTTCCACAACGGCGGCACTGGATATGATGCAGCGTCTGAACAAAATGTTCGATGGCGACTGGTTGTTGACCGTAGCGGCATATAACAGCGGTGAAGGCCGTGTAATGAAAGCGATGAAAGTGAACAAAGCCCGTGGCAAGCCCACTGACTTCTGGTCACTGCCGTTGCCACAGGAAACCAAGCTGTACGTGCCTAAGATGCTGGCTTTGAGTGATATTCTCAAAAACAGCAAACGCTACGGCGTTCGTCTGCCAAGTGCTGACGAAAGCAGAGCGTTGGCGCGCGTTCGCCTTGATAGCCCGGTTGAAATTTCCCAGTTGGCAGATATGGCAGGAATGCCGGTCAGCAAGCTGAAGACCTTCAATGCAGGCGTTAAAGGTTCAACGCTCGGAGCGACGGGTCCGAAGTACGTCATGGTGCCACAGAAGCATGCAGACCAGCTGCGTGAGTCACTGGCCTCCGGTGAGATTGCCGATCTCCAGCCAACGCTGGTTGCCGACAACACGCCGATGACCAGCCGCAGCTACAAAGTGCGCTCGGGTGATACCCTGTCCGGTATCGCATCACGTTTAGGCGTGACGGCGAAAGACCTGCAACAGTGGAATAGCCTGCGTGGCAGCAATCTGAAAGTTGGTCAAAACCTAACGGTAGGTGCGGGTAGCAGCGCTGCGCGTCTTGCCGATAACAGCAGCATTACGTACCGCGTACGTAAGGGCGATTCGCTGTCGAGCATTGCTAAACGTCACGGCGTTAACATCAAAGATGTGATGCGCTGGAATAACGACGCTGGCAATCTGCAGCCAGGCGATCAGCTCACGCTGTTTGTGAAAAACAACGACCGGCCTGATTCCTGACAGGCAATCAGTAAAAAAGGCACCGATTCCCCCGGTGCCTTTTTTGTTGTCTTGGTCCTATCTCCCTGGACTAAACTCCACGATAAGCGGATTGTGATCCGATGCACGGGTTACCAGCACCGATGCTTGGCTAACGTTCAGTTCCCGATAGAAAACAAAATCGAGCGGCCGGCCAAAGGCGCGGCGACGCTGATCGTCATCAAAACGCACCGGACGCAGTGACATATCGCGGGCAAAGCGATACAACGCATTCATTCGTGGTCGACTCCAAGCGTTGAAGTCCCCAGCCATAATAACCGGACCATTATGCTGCGCGATCTGCTCGCCGATAGGAATAAGCTGCTTACTGTAGACATCTACGCCAAGGCTGAAATTAACCGCATGGATGTTCACGACCATCAGCAACCGTGCATCTGGAAGTGGGTAAACGGTCACTAACGCTGACTTTGCAAGCCTGAGAATAGGTTCACGTTCACGCAGCGGGCAGCAGTATACAGGCTGCGCGGCAGATAAGGTCATGACTCCTGATGGGTGATGCGGTAGCGCAAACGCTGGCACTTGATCGGCTGCAAGGTAGTTAGTGGTCGCAAACTTCACTAATTCAGGTGTCGTTTGCGCTTCTTGGAGCAGCACTAGGTGTGCATCTTTGCCGAACTTATTCAACACTGAAAGCCATTCAGCGCGCTGCTGCTTAAAGATATTCCACACTAGAATACGAATGTTTTCTTCAGTGCTTAGCGGCTTACCCATCGTCAATGCTTGGCTAATGCTGGTATATGCGTCCGGTGGCGGTAAGATCCGCTCTACAGGTTGCCCGGCAATATAGCGCATAGCATAGGTATTTTTTCGCACTTTCTTCTATAACCTCAATAACGAAAGAACCCGCCTGCTTCCAGGAAGGTTCTTCTGTTATAGGGACTTTCGCCCACGGTTTCAACGCTATTTGTGATAAAGCCAAGTGAACTTTTGTAAGTCTTCGCTTACCGTTCCGGCCTTAGCCTAACGCGATGCGCGCCTTTTTATCCAGTCGTCCGCTCAGACCCGTCAGTAACAAAGCCGCGATGACAATCAGTGCGCCAATCCATGGGGTTTGTGCCAAACCATAGTGTTCAACTGTTTGGCCTCCGATGACTGAACCTAATGCAATCCCGACGTTAAAAGCCGCGATATTCAAGCCCGATGCAACATCAACGGCCGCCGGTGTATATTGCTCCGCCTTCTGTACCACATAGACCTGCAGGCCCGGTACGTTACCAAAAGCAAAGATCCCCATCACCAGTATTGTTGCCAGCGCAGCATATTGGATGGATGCAGTGAACTGGAACACCACTAACAATGCAGCTAAGGCGGCAAAAATAAACTTCAGAGCCGGTACCGCACCATGTTTATCGGCCAGCTTACCGCCCCAGATATTGCCGATTGCAACCGCAACACCGTAGCCTAGCAGGATCCAGCTGACCGCATTCGGTGTAAAACCGGCAAGGTTTTGCATCATCGGGGCTAAGAAGGTGAAAGCGGTAAATACCCCGCCGTAGCCCAAAGCGGTAATCGCGTAGATCATCAGCAGTCGTGGATGAGTCAGAACCTTAAGCTGGTCAGATAAACTCGCCGGTGCGCGTCCTGGGATATTACGCGGCACCAGAATAGCGCTGGCGATAAGTGCAATCACACCCAGCATGGAAACCGCAAGGAAGGTTTCGCGCCAGCCGAAGTGCTGACCGATAAATGTACCCAGCGGTACACCAGTGACCAACGCGACGGTCAGGCCGCCAAACATAATGGCAATCGCCGAAGCGGCTTTCTCTTTCGGGACCAAGCTGGTAGCGATTGTTGAGCCAATAGAGAAGAACACACCGTGAGCGAGGCCGGTCAACAGACGAGCAATCACCAGAGTGATGTACCCCGGAGCCTGCCAAGCCAGCAAGTTACCAATGGTGAACAGCACCATCAGCGCCAGTAAAAGCTGTTTACGCGGCAGTTTACCCGTCAGCGCAGTCAATACTGGAGCCCCAATCGCTACGCCCAGTGCGTAGATGGAAACCAGCAGCCCTGCAGAAGGCAGAGAGATAGATAACTGTTCTGCAATCGTCGGAACCAGACCAACAATGACAAATTCGGTAGTGCCAATAGCAAAGGCACTGATCGTTAAGGCAAGTAGCGCCAGCGGCATAATTTACTCCACATCATTCAGTATTAAGATGACACGTAGTATGCCGAGGTGTTTAAATAACAAAAATATTCAAAATCTCAATATAATTTTGCTTCAGGTGCAATAATGAGAGCAACCTCAGAAGAAATCGCCATTTTTGTCGCAGTGGTTGAAAGCGGGAGTTTTAGCCGGGCAGCAGAGCAGCTCGAGCTTGCGAATTCCGCAGTAAGCCGCGCGGTAAAAAAACTGGAATCCAAGCTTGGCGTCAGCCTGCTTAACCGTACAACTCGACAATTAAGCCTGACCGAAGAGGGGGAGCGCTATTTCCGCCGAATGCAGGTAGTTTTACAGGAGATGGCCGCCGCAGAGAACGAGCTACTGGACACGCGTAATACGCCGCGCGGTTTACTGCGGGTCGATGCGGCCACGCCGGTCATGCTGCACTTCCTGATGCCACTGGTTAAGCCGTTCCGTGAACGGTACCCTGAGATGACGTTATCTCTGGTTTCGTCAGAGACGTTTATCAATCTCATTGAGCGTAAGGTCGATGTCGCGATACGCGCCGGAACGTTAACCGACTCCAGCCTACGCGCCCGACCGCTATTTACCAGCTATCGCAAGATCATTGCCTCACCCGATTATATTGCTCGCTATGGCATGCCGGAGCAGGCGACCGATCTCAAAGATCATCAGTGCCTAGGGTTTACCGAACCCACGTCGTTGAATACCTGGCCGGTATACTGCTGCGATGGGCAGTTTATTGAGATCAGCGGCAGTGTCTCGTCGAACAGCGGTGAGACGCTTAAACAGCTGTGTCTGAGTGGTAACGGAATTGCCTGTCTGTCGGATTATATGGTGGATAAGGAGATTGCCAGAGGGGAGTTTGTCGAGCTGCTGGCGGATAAGCGAATGCCGGTCGAAATGCCGTTTAGCGCGGTCTATTACAGCGACCGAGCGGTGAGCACGCGGATCAGGGCATTTATTGATTTTCTAAGCGAGCATGTAAAGAAGTGACCCAACAGCGCAACACAATGTTGAGGTCTCCCGGCGTCGGCGCAAATGCCTCGTCCGGGCTACCTGAGGGTTTAGAGGGTTAAGGCAGTATTAATCCCACTGAGGAGCCAGGCTCTCTGGGCTCACTAGGCGATCGTTGCAATCGAGTTCAGCAATCACCTGTTTATCGTCTGCATCAAGCTGTAAATCCACAGCCAGCAGGTTGCTGGCTAAGTTTTCACGTTTGGTCGAAGATGGAATCACCGCATAACCTTCTCCGATTGCCCACGCCAGGATCACCTGCGCAGCCGTGGCGTTATGTTTTGCCGCGATGCGACCAATCACTTCATCTTTCAATGCCTTACCGTAGGCCAATGTCATATAAGAAGTAATATGGATGCCGTGTGCTAAAGCCCAATCAACAACTTTACGGTTTTGTAAGTAAGGTGACAGCTCAATCTGATTGGTTGCGATATTCTCGGCACCGACGACTGCGATTGCGCGCTCCATCAAGGGAATCGTGAAGTTAGAGATACCAATCTGGCGGGTCAATCCTAGCGTTTTGGCTTCCAAAAGTGCAGCCATAAACTCTTCCACGGCCACTGCATCACTCGGCGATGGCCAGTGGATCAGCGTCAAATCTACGTAGTCAGTGCGCAGTTTTTGCAAACTCTCTTTGAGGCTGGAGATCAGTTTGTCTTTACCCAGGTTTTCAATCCAGATCTTCGTCGTGATAAACAACTCATCGCGAGCAATGCCGCTTTCAGCAATGGCTTGGCCCACCGCCGCTTCGTTATCATAAATCTGCGCGGTATCGATGGCACGGTAGCCCAGTTCCAGAGCTGTTTTTACAGATGCGATAACGACGTCGTCTTTTAGACGGAAGGTACCGAGACCAAATGCAGGGATTGTCATGATTTTCCTCTTTATTTTCATAATGGGTTAACTGAGTTCATTATGACGAAAGCGAGGATCGGGAAAAAGATCGTGAAATGCAGAGGATTTTTGCTAAAAACGCAATAATAAAGCGACAGGCAAAAAGAAAAGCCCTGAGCAAATGCTCAGGGCTATCAATAAGTGGCGGAACGGACGGGACTCGAACCCGCGACCCCCTGCGTGACAGGCAGGTATTCTAACCGACTGAACTACCGCTCCACCGAATTTCTTTGTCACTACCCGGATT
>NZ_JBFQGA010000017.1:0-35593 GCF_040932435.1 Kluyvera sp. STS39-E
AGGCGTAGAGATGGTAATGCCAGGCGACAACATCAAGATGGTTGTGACTCTGATCCACCCAATCGCGATGGACGACGGTCTGCGTTTCGCAATCCGTGAAGGCGGCCGTACCGTTGGTGCGGGCGTTGTTGCTAAAGTAATGAGCTAATTGCTGATATTATTTGACGCAATGCGCAATAAAAGGGCATCATTTGATGCCCTTTTTATACGCTGTCGAACCAGAACCTGGCTCATCAGTGATTTTCTTTGCCATAATCATTGCTGAGACAGGCTCTGTAGAGGGCGTTAAGTCCGAAACTCAATTTCGGTTTGGATCGCCTCGCACTCGCGGGGTGTAATTATTTGTAGAATACTTCTGACAGGTTGGTTTATGAGTGCGAATACCGAAGCTCAAGGGAGCGGGCGCGGCCTGGAAACGATGAAGTGGGTAGCCGTTGCCGTATTGCTGATCGTAGCAATCGTAGGTAACTACCTTTATCGTGACATGATGCTGCCGCTGCGTGCGCTAGCCGTAGTAATTATTATTGCTGCAGCGGGTGGTGTCGCGCTGTTGACGACAAAAGGCAAAGCGACCGTTGCGTTTGCGCGTGAAGCGAGAACTGAAGTTCGTAAGGTGATTTGGCCAACTCGCCAGGAAACGCTGCACACTACGCTGATCGTTGCTGCGGTCACTGCGGTAATGTCACTGATCCTGTGGGGACTGGATGGTATTCTGGTTCGCCTGGTATCCTTTATCACTGGCCTGAGGTTCTAAGATGTCTGAAGCACCTAAAAAGCGTTGGTACGTCGTTCAGGCGTTTTCCGGTTTTGAAGGCCGTGTAGCCACGTCGCTGCGCGAGCATATCAAATTACAAAACATGGAAGAGCTGTTTGGCGAAGTTATGGTTCCGACTGAAGAAGTCGTTGAAATCCGTGGCGGCCAGCGTCGTAAAAGCGAACGTAAATTCTTCCCGGGCTATGTACTCGTTCAGATGGTGATGAACGATGCAAGCTGGCACTTGGTGCGCAGCGTGCCGCGCGTGATGGGCTTTATCGGTGGTACTTCTGACCGCCCAGCGCCTATCAGCGACAAAGAAGTTGATGCGATCATGAACCGTCTGCAGCAGGTTGGTGATAAGCCGCGTCCTAAAACAATGTTCGAGCCTGGTGAAATGGTTCGCGTTAGCGACGGTCCGTTCGCTGACTTCAACGGCGTTGTTGAAGAAGTTGATTACGAGAAGTCCCGCCTGAAAGTCTCTGTTTCTATCTTCGGTCGTGCGACCCCAGTAGAACTCGACTTTGCTCAGGTTGAGAAAGCGTAAGACGGCGATCAAAAAAGCATCGATTTAATCGTTGCACGAGGCGCGAAATTGGCATACAATTTCGCGCCTTTTGTTTTTATGGGCAACTGCCTGTAAGACGATTTTTACATCACGGGGAGCCTCCTTGAGGCGCTATTACCCAATTAGAGGATTTTAGAATGGCTAAGAAAGTCCAAGCCTACGTTAAGCTGCAGGTTGCAGCTGGTATGGCGAACCCAAGTCCACCGGTTGGTCCAGCACTGGGTCAGCAGGGCGTGAACATCATGGAATTCTGCAAAGCGTTCAACGCAAAAACTGATTCCATCGAAAAAGGTCTGCCAATTCCGGTTGTTATCACCGTTTACGCTGACCGTTCTTTCACCTTCATTACCAAAACGCCTCCAGCAGCAGTTCTGCTGAAAAAAGCAGCTGGTATTAAGTCTGGTTCCGGTAAGCCGAACAAAGACAAAGTTGGTAAAATTTCCCGCGCTCAGCTGCAGGAAATCGCGCAGACCAAAGCTGCCGACATGACTGGCGCCGACATTGAAGCGATGACTCGCTCAATCGAAGGTACTGCACGTTCCATGGGCCTGGTAGTGGAGGATTAAGAAATGGCTAAACTGACCAAGCGTATGCGCGTGATCCGTGAAAAAGTTGATGCGACCAAACAGTACGACATCAACGAAGCCATTGCTCTGCTGAAAGAGCTGGCCACTGCTAAATTCAACGAAAGCGTTGACGTTGCCGTTAACCTCGGTATCGACGCTCGTAAATCTGACCAGAACGTACGTGGTGCAACTGTACTGCCACACGGTACTGGCCGTTCCGTTCGCGTTGCCGTATTTACCCAGGGCCCTAACGCAGAAGCAGCTAAAGCTGCTGGCGCAGAGCTGGTAGGTATGGAAGATCTGGCTGAACAGATCAAAAAAGGCGAAATGAACTTCGACGTTGTTATCGCATCTCCAGATGCAATGCGCGTTGTTGGCCAGCTGGGTCAGGTTCTGGGCCCACGTGGTCTGATGCCAAACCCGAAAGTTGGTACTGTAACCCCTAACGTTGCTGAAGCAGTTAAGAATGCTAAAGCAGGTCAGGTTCGTTATCGTAACGACAAAAACGGCATCATCCACACCACCATCGGTAAAGTGGACTTTGACGCTGACAAACTGAAAGAAAACCTGGAATCTCTGCTGGTTGCGCTGAAAAAAGCAAAACCAACTCAGGCGAAAGGCGTGTACATCAAGAAAGTTAGCATCTCCACCACCATGGGTGCGGGTGTCGCTGTTGATCAGGCTGGCCTGACTGCAGTAGCTAACTAATATTCGCCTTTACGTGGGCGGTGGTTTTGTCTACAATTCTACCCCCATGTTTGTTGACGAAAGTTAGCAGCTAAAAAGATTTGTTCGTTGGAGCCTGGCCTATCCAGGCCTCCGTCGAAGACCGCAGGTGTTTCGCAAGAAACTTAATGCCCTGCGTAGACGGTGACAGAACGCTAAGATTATTTTTAATACTCTGGCTTGTTTCTGCTCACCGTATTTAAGACGCTCTCTCCGTTTGGAGGAGTGAAGTGAGTTCCAGGGCATGAGCCCTGGCAAACATCCAGGAGCAAAGCTAATGGCTTTAAATCTTCAAGACAAACAAGCGATTGTTGCTGAAGTCAGCGAAGTAGCCAAAGGCGCGCTGTCTATGGTTGTTGCGGATTCCCGTGGCGTTACTGTAGACAAAATGACCGAACTGCGTAAAGCAGGTCGCGAAGCCGGCGTATACATGCGTGTTGTTCGTAACACCCTGCTGCGCCGTGTTGTTGAAGGTACTCAGTTTGAGTGCCTGAAAGACGCGTTCGTTGGTCCGACCCTGATTGCATACTCTATGGAACACCCGGGCGCAGCTGCTCGTCTGTTCAAAGAGTTCGCGAAAGCGAATGCAAAATTCGAGGTCAAAGCCGCAGCCTTTGAAGGTGAGTTAATCCCGGCATCGCAGATCGATCGCCTGGCAACTCTGCCAACCTACGAAGAAGCAATTGCACGCCTGATGGCAACCATGAAAGAAGCTTCGGCTGGCAAACTGGTTCGCACTCTGGCTGCTGTACGCGATGCGAAAGAAGCTGCTTAATAGCGGTTCTCTTTGTAAAGTATTTGCTTACGTATAAACTTATTCTGATTTTCAGGAACAATTTAAATGTCTATCACTAAAGATCAAATCATCGAAGCAGTTGCAGCTATGTCCGTAATGGACGTTGTAGAACTGATTTCTGCAATGGAAGAAAAATTCGGCGTTTCTGCTGCTGCCGCTGTAGCTGTTGCTGCAGGTCCAGCTGAAGCTGCTGAAGAAAAAACTGAATTCGACGTCGTACTGAAAGCAGTTGGCGCGAACAAAGTTGCAGTAATCAAAGCAGTACGTGGCGCAACTGGCCTGGGTCTGAAAGAAGCTAAAGACCTGGTTGAATCTGCTCCAGCCGCTCTGAAAGAAGGCGTGAGCAAAGATGACGCTGAAGCACTGAAAAAATCTCTGGAAGAAGCTGGCGCTGAAGTTGAAGTTAAATAAGCCAACTTTTCTAGTTGAAGCCTGAGAAATCAGGCCGATGGCTGGTGACTTTTTAGTCACCAGCCATTTTGCGCTGTAAGGCGCCAGTAGCATTTCACACTGTTTGACTGCTGGCTGTCCTAACAATGCCTGTTTCTATCGACGACTTAATATATTGCGACAGGGTGCTCGCTCTGTGTAAATCGCAATGAAATGGTTTAAGCGTGATAGCAACAGGTATTGCGGAAAGTGTTCCATTTTCCGGTCCACAAAATAGTGTTGCACAAACTGTCTGCCAATGGACAGATGCGTCGACTTGTCAGCGAGCTGAGGAACCCTATGGTTTACTCCTATACCGAGAAAAAACGTATTCGTAAGGATTTTGGTAAACGTCCGCAGGTTCTGGACATACCTTATCTCCTTTCTATCCAGCTTGACTCGTTCCAGAAGTTTATCGAGCAAGATCCTGAAGGTCAGTATGGTCTGGAAGCTGCTTTCCGTTCCGTATTCCCGATTAAAAGCTACAGCGGTTATTCGGAGCTGCAATACGTCAGCTACCGTCTGGGCGAACCGGTGTTCGACGTTCAGGAATGTCAGATCCGTGGCGTGACTTATTCCGCACCGCTGCGCGTAAAACTGCGTCTGGTGATCTACGAGCGCGAAGCGCCGGAAGGCACCGTTAAAGACATCAAAGAACAAGAAGTCTACATGGGTGAAATTCCACTCATGACTGACAACGGTACCTTTGTTATCAACGGTACTGAGCGTGTTATCGTTTCCCAGTTGCACCGTAGCCCAGGCGTCTTCTTCGACTCCGATAAGGGTAAAACCCACTCTTCGGGTAAAGTGCTTTATAACGCGCGTATCATTCCTTACCGTGGTTCTTGGCTGGACTTCGAGTTCGATCCGAAAGACAACCTGTTTGTCCGTATCGACCGTCGTCGTAAACTGCCTGCGACCATTATTCTGCGTGCGCTGCAGTACACCACTGAGCAGATCCTTGACCTGTTCTTTGACAAAGTTATCTTCGAGATTCGCGATAACAAACTGCAGATGGAATTAATTCCAGAGCGCCTGCGTGGTGAAACTGCCTCCTTCGACATCGAAGCGAATGGCAAAATCTACGTAGAAAAAGCTCGCCGCATTACTGCGCGTCATATTCGCCAGCTGGAAAAAGACGATATCAAACATATCGAAGTTCCGGTTGAGTACATCGCGGGTAAAGTTGCGGCTCGAGACTACGTTGACGAATCCACCGGCGAACTGATCTGCGCGGCGAACATGGAGCTGAGCCTGGATCTGCTGGCTAAGCTGAGCCAATCTGGTCACAAGCGCATCGAAACGCTGTTCACCAACGATCTGGATCACGGTGCGTATATCTCTGAAACGATTCGCGTCGACCCAACCAACGATCGTCTGAGCGCGCTGGTAGAAATCTACCGCATGATGCGCCCTGGTGAGCCACCAACTCGCGAAGCGGCTGAAAGCCTGTTCGAGAACCTGTTCTTCTCCGAAGACCGCTATGACCTGTCTGCGGTTGGTCGTATGAAGTTCAACCGTTCTCTGCTGCGCGACGAGATCGAAGGTTCCGGTATCCTGAGCAAAGATGACATCATCGAAGTGATGAAGAAGCTCATCGATATCCGTAACGGCAAAGGCGAAGTCGATGATATCGACCACCTCGGCAACCGTCGTATCCGTTCCGTAGGCGAAATGGCGGAAAACCAATTCCGCGTTGGCTTGGTACGTGTTGAGCGTGCGGTGAAAGAGCGTCTGTCTCTGGGCGATCTGGATACCCTGATGCCTCAGGATATGATCAACGCCAAGCCGATTTCTGCAGCAGTGAAAGAGTTCTTTGGTTCCAGCCAGCTGTCTCAGTTTATGGACCAGAACAACCCGCTGTCTGAGATTACGCACAAACGTCGTATCTCTGCCCTCGGCCCAGGCGGTTTGACCCGTGAACGTGCAGGCTTTGAAGTTCGAGACGTACACCCGACTCACTACGGTCGCGTATGTCCAATCGAAACGCCTGAAGGTCCAAACATCGGTCTGATCAACTCACTGTCCGTGTACGCACAGACTAACGAATACGGCTTCCTCGAGACTCCGTACCGTAAAGTGACTGACGGTGTTGTAACTGACGAAATTCACTACCTGTCTGCTATTGAAGAAGGCAACTTCGTTATCGCTCAGGCGAACTCCAACTTGGACGAAGAAGGCCACTTTGAAGAAGACCTGGTAACCTGTCGTAACAAAGGCGAATCTAGCCTGTTCAGCCGTGACCAGGTTGACTACATGGACGTATCCACCCAACAGGTGGTATCCGTCGGTGCGTCCCTGATCCCGTTCCTGGAACACGATGACGCCAACCGTGCATTGATGGGTGCGAACATGCAACGTCAGGCGGTTCCAACTCTGCGTGCTGATAAGCCGCTGGTTGGTACCGGTATGGAACGTGCTGTTGCCGTTGACTCCGGTGTTACTGCAGTTGCTAAGCGTGGCGGTACCGTACAGTACGTCGATGCATCACGTATCGTTATCAAAGTTAACGAAGACGAGATGCATGCAGGCGAAGCGGGCATCGACATCTACAACCTGACCAAATACACCCGTTCTAACCAGAACACCTGTATTAACCAGATGCCGTGTGTGTCTCTGGGTGAGCCAATCGAGCGCGGCGACGTGCTGGCAGATGGCCCATCTACCGACCTCGGTGAACTGGCTCTGGGTCAGAACATGCGCGTGGCATTCATGCCATGGAACGGTTACAACTTCGAAGACTCCATCCTCGTATCCGAGCGTGTTGTTCAGGAAGACCGTTTCACTACCATCCACATTCAGGAACTGGCATGTGTGTCCCGTGACACCAAGCTGGGGCCAGAAGAGATCACCGCTGACATCCCTAACGTGGGTGAAGCTGCGCTCTCCAAACTGGATGAGTCCGGTATCGTTTACATTGGTGCAGAAGTGACCGGTGGCGACATTCTGGTTGGTAAGGTAACACCGAAAGGTGAAACCCAGCTGACGCCAGAAGAGAAGCTGCTGCGTGCAATCTTCGGTGAGAAAGCGTCTGACGTTAAAGACTCTTCTCTGCGCGTACCAAACAGCGTTTCCGGTACCGTTATCGACGTTCAGGTCTTTACTCGCGATGGCGTAGAAAAAGACAAACGTGCGCTGGAAATCGAAGAAATGCAGCTGAAGCAGGCCAAAAAAGACCTGTCTGAAGAACTGCAGATCCTCGAAGCTGGCCTGTTTAGCCGTATCTACGCGGTGCTGGTTGCTGGCGGTGTTGAAGCTGACAAGCTCGACAAACTGCCTCGCGATCGCTGGCTGGAACTCGGCCTGACCGACGAAGAGAAACAAAATCAGCTGGAACAACTGGCTGAGCAGTACGACGAACTGAAACACGAATTCGAGAAAAAACTCGAAGCGAAACGCCGCAAAATCACCCAAGGCGACGATCTGGCACCGGGCGTGCTGAAGATTGTTAAGGTATATCTGGCCGTTAAACGCCGTATCCAGCCTGGTGACAAAATGGCAGGTCGTCACGGTAACAAGGGTGTTATCTCCAAGATCAACCCGATCGAAGATATGCCACACGATGCTAACGGTACGCCGGTAGATATCGTACTGAACCCGCTGGGCGTACCATCGCGTATGAACATCGGTCAGATCCTTGAAACCCACCTGGGTATGGCTGCGAAAGGTATCGGCGATAAGATCAACGCCATGCTGAAACAGCAGCAAGAAGTCGCGAAACTTCGCGAGTTCATCCAGCGTGCATACGATCTGGGCACCGACGTTCGTCAGAAAGTCGACCTGAGCACCTTCAGCGATGACGAAGTGCTGCGTCTGGCAGAAAACCTGCGTAAGGGTATGCCGATTGCAACACCAGTGTTCGATGGTGCGAAAGAGTCAGAAATCAAAGAGTTACTGCAACTCGGCGGTCTGCCTTCTTCGGGTCAGATTACGCTGTTCGATGGTCGTACCGGTGAGCAGTTTGAGCGTCAAGTAACCGTAGGTTACATGTACATGCTGAAACTGAACCACTTGGTTGATGACAAGATGCACGCGCGTTCTACCGGTTCTTACAGCCTGGTTACTCAGCAGCCGCTGGGTGGTAAGGCACAGTTCGGTGGTCAGCGCTTCGGTGAGATGGAAGTGTGGGCGCTTGAAGCATACGGCGCGGCATACACCCTGCAGGAAATGCTTACCGTTAAGTCTGATGACGTGAACGGTCGTACCAAGATGTATAAAAACATCGTGGACGGCAACCATCAGATGGAACCAGGTATGCCAGAATCCTTCAACGTATTGTTGAAAGAGATTCGTTCTCTGGGTATCAACATCGAGCTGGAAGACGAGTAACTCTCGCTCAAACAGGTCACTGGCGCCGGGGTAAGACCCGGTGCCAGATTGTGCTAACTCCGACGGGAGCAAATCCGTGAAAGATTTATTAAAGTTTCTGAAAGCGCAGACTAAAACCGAAGAGTTTGATGCGATCAAAATTGCTCTGGCATCGCCAGACATGATCCGTTCATGGTCTTTCGGTGAAGTTAAAAAGCCGGAAACCATCAACTACCGTACGTTCAAGCCTGAGCGTGACGGCCTTTTCTGCGCCCGTATCTTTGGGCCGGTAAAAGACTATGAGTGCCTGTGCGGTAAGTACAAGCGCCTGAAACACCGCGGTGTGATCTGTGAGAAGTGCGGCGTTGAAGTGACCCAGACCAAAGTGCGTCGTGAGCGCATGGGCCACATCGAGCTGGCATGTCCAACTGCGCACATCTGGTTCCTGAAATCGCTGCCGTCCCGTATCGGTCTGCTGCTCGATATGCCACTGCGTGATATCGAACGCGTACTGTACTTCGAATCTTATGTTGTTATCGAAGGCGGTATGACCAATCTGGAACGCCAGCAGATCCTGACTGAAGAACAGTATCTGGATGCGCTGGAAGAGTTCGGTGACGAATTCGACGCGAAGATGGGTGCGGAAGCTATTCAGGCCCTGCTGAAAAGCATGGATCTGGAGCAAGAGTGTGAAACTCTGCGCGAAGAGCTGAACGAAACCAATTCCGAAACCAAGCGTAAGAAGCTGACCAAGCGTATCAAACTGCTTGAAGCGTTCGTACAGTCTGGCAACAAGCCAGAGTGGATGATCCTGACCGTTCTGCCGGTTCTGCCGCCAGATCTGCGTCCGCTGGTTCCGCTGGATGGTGGCCGTTTCGCAACGTCGGATCTGAACGATCTGTACCGTCGCGTAATCAACCGTAACAACCGTCTGAAACGCCTGCTGGATCTGGCTGCACCTGACATCATCGTACGTAACGAAAAACGTATGCTGCAGGAAGCGGTCGATGCCCTGCTGGATAACGGTCGTCGCGGTCGTGCTATTACCGGTTCTAACAAACGTCCTCTGAAATCTTTGGCCGATATGATCAAAGGTAAACAGGGTCGTTTCCGTCAGAACCTGCTCGGTAAGCGTGTTGACTACTCCGGTCGTTCTGTAATCACCGTAGGTCCATACCTGCGTCTGCATCAGTGCGGTCTGCCTAAAAAAATGGCACTGGAGCTGTTCAAACCATTCATCTACGGCAAATTGGAACTGCGTGGCCTCGCCACCACCATCAAAGCCGCTAAGAAAATGGTTGAGCGTGAAGAAGCTGTCGTTTGGGATATCCTGGACGAAGTTATCCGCGAACACCCGGTCATGCTGAACCGTGCACCAACACTGCACCGTCTGGGCATCCAGGCGTTTGAGCCAGTACTGATCGAAGGTAAAGCTATCCAGCTGCACCCGCTGGTCTGTGCGGCATATAACGCCGACTTCGATGGTGACCAGATGGCTGTTCACGTACCGCTGACGCTGGAAGCTCAGCTGGAAGCGCGTGCGCTGATGATGTCTACCAACAACATCCTGTCCCCAGCGAACGGTGAGCCAATCATCGTTCCTTCTCAGGACGTTGTATTGGGTCTGTACTACATGACCCGTGACTGTGTTAACGCCAAAGGCGAAGGCATGGTGCTGACTGGCCCTAAAGAAGCTGAGCGTATCTATCGCGCAGGTCTGGCCTCTCTGCATGCGCGCGTTAAAGTGCGTATCACCGAATACGAAAAAGATGAAAACGGCGAATTCGTTGCGACAACCAGCATTAAAGACACGACCGTTGGCCGTGCTATTTTGTGGATGATCGTGCCGAAAGGTCTGCCTTTCTCCATCGTCAACCAGGCGCTGGGCAAGAAAGCTATCTCCAAAATGCTGAACACCTGTTACCGCATTCTGGGCCTGAAGCCGACCGTTATCTTCGCTGACCAGACCATGTACACCGGCTTTGCCTACGCTGCCCGTTCCGGCGCATCCGTTGGTATCGACGATATGGTTATCCCAGAGAAGAAATACGAAATCATCAGCGAAGCAGAAGCTGAAGTTGCTGAGATCCAGGAGCAGTTCCAGTCTGGTCTGGTAACCGCTGGCGAACGCTACAACAAAGTTATCGATATCTGGGCTGCGGCGAACGATCGTGTATCCAAAGCGATGATGGATAACCTGCAAACTGAAACCGTGATTAACCGTGACGGCGTCGAAGAGCAGCAGGTTTCCTTCAACAGCATCTACATGATGGCCGACTCCGGTGCGCGTGGTTCTGCAGCACAGATTCGTCAGTTGGCTGGTATGCGTGGTCTGATGGCTAAGCCAGATGGCTCCATCATCGAAACGCCAATCACCGCGAACTTCCGTGAAGGTCTGAACGTACTCCAGTACTTCATCTCGACCCACGGTGCTCGTAAAGGTCTGGCGGATACCGCACTGAAAACTGCGAACTCCGGTTATCTGACGCGTCGTCTGGTTGACGTTGCACAGGATCTGGTTGTTACTGAAGATGACTGCGGCACGTTGGAAGGCATCACCATGACCCCGGTTATCGAGGGTGGTGACGTTAAAGAACCACTGCGCGATCGCGTATTGGGTCGTGTAACTGCTGAAGACGTTCTGAAGCCGGGTACCGCGGACATTCTGGTTCCACGCAACACGCTGCTGCACGAACAGTGGTGTGACCTGCTGGAAGAGAACTCCGTTGACTCCGTCAAAGTGCGTTCCGTTGTATCCTGTGACACCGACTTTGGTGTATGTGCGCACTGCTACGGTCGTGACCTGGCGCGTGGCCACATCATCAACAAAGGTGAGGCTATCGGCGTTATCGCGGCACAGTCCATCGGTGAGCCAGGTACACAGCTGACGATGCGTACGTTCCACATCGGTGGTGCGGCATCTCGTGCGGCTGCTGAATCCAGCATCCAGGTGAAAAACAAAGGTAGCATCAAGCTCAGCAACGCGAAGTCGGTTGTGAACTCCAACGGTAAGTTGGTTATCACTTCTCGTAACACCGAGCTGAAACTGATCGACGAATTCGGTCGTACCAAAGAAAGCTATAAAGTGCCTTACGGCTCTGTTATGGGTAAAGGTGATGGCGAGCAGGTTGCTGGCGGTGAAACCGTTGCAAACTGGGATCCACACACCATGCCGGTAATCACCGAAGTGAGCGGTTTCATGCGCTTTACTGACATGATTGACGGCCAGACCATTACTCGTCAAACCGACGAGCTGACCGGTCTGTCTTCTCTGGTGGTTCTGGATTCTGCAGAGCGTACTGCGGGTGGTAAAGATCTGCGTCCAGCACTGAAAATCGTTGATGCTAACGGTAACGACGTTCTGATCCCAGGCACCGATATGCCTGCTCAGTACTTCCTGCCGGGCAAAGCGATCGTTCAGTTGGAAGATGGTATTCAGATCAGTGCGGGTGATACCCTGGCGCGTGTTCCTCAGGAATCCGGCGGTACCAAGGATATTACCGGTGGTCTGCCACGCGTTGCGGATCTGTTCGAAGCTCGTCGTCCGAAAGAGCCAGCTATCCTTGCGGAAATCACCGGTATCATTTCCTTCGGTAAAGAAACCAAAGGGAAACGTCGCCTGGTTATCACTCCGTTAGACGGTAGCGATCCATACGAAGAGATGATTCCTAAATGGCGTCAGCTCAACGTGTTCGAAGGCGAACGTGTAGAACGTGGTGACGTGGTTTCCGATGGTCCAGAAGCTCCGCACGACATCCTGCGTCTTCGTGGCGTACACGCGGTAACGCGTTACATCACCAACGAAGTACAGGACGTTTACCGTCTGCAAGGCGTTAAGATTAACGATAAACACATTGAAGTTATCGTTCGTCAGATGCTGCGCAAAGCGACCATCGAGAATGCTGGTAGCTCCGACTTCCTGGAAGGCGAGCAGGTTGAATACTCCCGCGTCAAGATTGCAAACCGCGATCTGGAAGCGAACGGCAAAGTGGCGGCAACTTATGCTCGCGACCTGCTGGGTATCACCAAAGCGTCTCTGGCAACCGAATCGTTCATCTCTGCCGCATCGTTCCAGGAGACTACCCGTGTCCTGACCGAAGCAGCCGTTGCGGGTAAACGCGACGAACTGCGTGGCCTGAAAGAGAACGTTATCGTGGGTCGTCTGATCCCAGCGGGTACCGGTTATGCGTACCACCAGGATCGTATGCGCCGTCGCGCAGCCGGCGAACAGCCAGCTGCACCGCAGGTGAGTGCAGAAGAAGCTTCTGCAAACCTGGCAGAACTGCTGAACGCAGGTCT
This sequence comes from Kluyvera sp. STS39-E, assembly GCF_040932435.1. Classification (NCBI taxonomy): domain Bacteria; kingdom Pseudomonadati; phylum Pseudomonadota; class Gammaproteobacteria; order Enterobacterales; family Enterobacteriaceae; genus Kluyvera; species Kluyvera sp. STS39-E. Next base: position 12,447 of record NZ_JBFQGA010000017.1, read on the forward strand.
GGGTGGTTCAAATAACGACTAATCGTTCACGTTAGTGCGATAAGTTGAAAAGGCCAGTCATTGCGACTGGCCTTTTTTATGGCTTTTTTCTACCTTCCCCCCATATTTAGCAGCGCTTTGGTCCGGCCTGGAATATTGTGCAGTGCCTCACTCTGGCCATCTTCTGCCTTGGCTATACTCCATCGGGTATGGCGTCTAACCCTACCTCTCAAAATGGATAACCTAATGAATAGAAAAGTATTTTCTTATTTCATCGGCTCTGCCGTTGCCGTGGCGCTTTCGGCTGCGATCGTTAATCCAGCCTTTGCCGCAGATACCCAACCGCATAAACCCAAAATCGCGTTAGTCATGAAATCGCTGGCGAATGAGTTTTTCCTGACCATGGAAAATGGCGCCAAGGATTATCAAAAGAAAAACGCAGATAAATTCGATCTGGTTTCTAACGGCATTAAAAATGAAACCGACACGACGAGCCAGATTCAAATTGTTGAGCAGATGATTGTCTCCAAAGCTGATGCCATCATCATTGCACCGTCTGATTCCAAAGCGTTGGTACCGGTGGTGAAAAAAGCGGTCGATGCTGGGATCCTCGTAATCAATATCGACAACCAGTTTGATGCCGCCGTACTTAAAGATAAGGGGCTGAACGTGCCGTTTGTTGGTCCGAATAACCGTAAGGGCGCGAAAGATATTGGCGATTACTTGGCGAAGCATCTGAAGGCGGGCGATGAGGTTGGCATTATCGAAGGCATTCCAACATCAACCAACTCACAGCAACGTACGTTAGGTTTCCAGGATGCGATGTCTGCCGGGGGAATGAAGGTGGTTTCCGTACAGTCCGGTCAGTGGGAGATGAATAACGCCAACGCGATTGCGGCGGCGATGCTGAGCGAGTACCCAAATATAAAAGCACTGTTGGCAGACAACGACAACATGGCCCTTGGGGCGGTTTCTGCGATTCGCGCTGCCGGGAAACGCGGTCAGGTGCAGGTTGTTGGCTATGACAATATCGAGGCTATCAAACCGATGCTCCAAGATGGTCGCGTACTGGCGACGGCGGATCAGTTCGCCTCGCAGCAGGCGGTGTTTGGTATTAATACCGCGCTGGATGCGTTGAAGGCCGGCAAGAAACAAAGTGAGCTTTCCGGCAGCGTTGAAACGCCGGTTAAATTGATTGTGAAGCAGTAAGTTGCATCTGGCTCTCCGGGGTCACAGCGTTGGCCCCGGGTTTTAGTAGGGATTCGGCAGAGCAGGTGCGTGTGCAAAATGGCTGAACATCAAGAAATTATGTCCTTGTCCGGCATAGGTAAAACCTACAATGAACCGGTGCTGACCAATATCGATCTCACGTTGTATGCTGGAAAGGTCTTGGCGTTAACGGGGGAGAATGGCGCGGGAAAAAGTACACTGTCTAAAATCATTGGCGGACTGATTACGCCGACGACCGGCACAATGACCTTTCTCGGGCAGCCCTATGCTCCCGCCAGCCGTAAAGAGGCGGAGAAGCTTGGCATCCGCATGGTGATGCAAGAGCTGAATCTCCTGCCAACCTTAACCATTGCCGAAAATCTGTTTCTCGACCAGTTACCGAATCGATGCGGGTGGATACACCGCAAGCGTCTACGGGAGATGGCTTCTCCGGTGATGGCGATGGTCGGCCTACAGTCGCTCGACCCGGATATGCTGGTGGGCGAGCTTGGCATTGGTCATCAGCAGATGATTGAAATCGCCCGTAATCTGATCGGTGACAGCCGTATTCTTATTCTCGATGAACCGACCGCCATGCTGACCAGCCGCGAAGTTGAATTGCTGTTCGAGCAAATTCAGCGCTTCAAGCAGCGCGGTGTGTCACTGATCTATATCTCTCATCGCCTCGACGAGCTGGCGCGAATCGCTGACGATATTACGGTGCTGCGTGACGGCAAGCTGGTCTGTACCGACAATATCAAGCGCTATAGCAGCGACCAATTGGTTTCGCTCATGGTGGGGCGTGATCTGGACAGTACTTTTGATATCAGCGCCCGCATCCGTGGCAACCCGATACTCAAGGTGGAGCATTTTACCCGAGGAAAGACGCTACAAGATATCTCCCTGACGCTACATCGTGGGGAGGTTTTGGGCATTAGCGGGCTGGTTGGGGCGGGGCGTACGGAGCTCATGCGTGCAATTTTTGGCGCCGATCGTATCGACAGCGGGCAACTGCTGGTGGGCGATCCGCTTAAACCTGCCACTCTTCGCTCACCCTCTGATGCAATAGCTCACCGTATCGCGCTGGTGACTGAAGACCGTAAAGGAGAAGGGCTATTGCTGCCACAATCGGTGGCGGCAAACACGTCGCTGGGCAATAGCGAAAAGGTTAGCCACCTTTCGTGGCTGGATGCCAATGAAGAACGGCAGCTGGCGCAAAAATATATTACCCGGTTGGGCATTCGCACCTCGGGCACTGAATTTGCCGTCGATAGTCTGTCCGGCGGGAATCAACAAAAGGTGCTGATTAGTCGTTGGTTGGAGCGAAACTGCGACGTCATCCTCTTTGATGAGCCGACGCGGGGCATCGACGTTGGTGCCAAGCGGGATATTTATTTGCTACTGAATGAACTGACGCAGAGCGGTAAGGGGCTGATCGTGGTGTCTAGCGATCTGCGAGAGCTAATGCTGATTTGCGATCGCATTGCGGTGCTCTCCGCCGGTAAGCTGGTGGAGACCTTCACCCGCGACAGCTGGACGCAGGACGCTATTCTGGCCGCCGCGTTTTCTGGCTACCAAAACGCCAAAGGGAACCTACACGATGAGTAATGCTTCACTGCCCATTAAGACGCGCACGTCATCATGGCGTGGGCTGAGCAGCTACTTGGGATTAATTGGCGCGCTTCTGGCGATGATTATTCTCTTCTCGTTTCTCAGCGATCACTTTTTAAGTCTGAATACCTTCAGCACCATTGCCAACCAAATTCCCGATCTGATGGTGATGTCTGTGGGCATGACCTTCGTATTAATTATTGCCGGTATCGATCTGTCGGTCGGCTCGGTGCTGGCGCTGTCGGCGGCGGTGGTCAGTGTAACCTATCTTAACCTGCATTGGTCGCCGTGGCTGGCCGCGTTGTCCGGCATCGTCGCCGCAACGCTGGTGGGTTCGCTGACCGGGCTGATTTCGGTCATCTGGCGCATTCCGACGTTTATTGTTTCCTTGGGGATGCTGGAAATGGCGCGCGGGAGTGCGTACCAGCTGACGGATTCCCGCACTGCCTATATCGGCTCCAGCTTTGACTTTCTTGCTGACCCGATAATTTTTGGTATATCGCCGTCGTTTGTGATTGCAGTGCTGGTGATTCTCGTTGGGCATCTGGCGCTCACTCGGACTATCTTCGGGCGTCATTTAATCGGCATTGGCACCAACGAAGAGGCTGTACGATTATCCGGCATTAATCCTGCACCGTATAAAGTGGTTGTTTTTGCGCTGATGGGGGCACTGGCTGGGCTGGCTTCACTGTTTCAAGTCGCGCGTTTGGAAGCTGCAGACCCTAACGGCGGTGTGGGGATGGAACTGCAGGTGATTGCCGCGGTGGTGATTGGCGGAACGAGCCTGATGGGAGGGCGAGGTTCGGTTATTTGTACTTTCCTTGGTGCGCTGATTATTTCCGTGCTGGCGGCGGGGCTCGCGCAAATTGGCGCCAGCGAGCCAACAAAGCGCGTAATTACCGGCGCCGTTATTGTGGTTGCCGTGGTGCTTGATACTTACCGCAGCCATCGCCAGAAAAAGTAGCAGACAGAAAAAACAAAAGGCACCCTTCGGGGTGCCTTCTTCATGCTTTGGGCAACGTAATTAGCTTACCAGTGGAATACGACGATACAGTTCAATCATGTCGGTCGCCAAATCCTGGATAACCATCGCGTTCATCAGGTGATCCTGAGAGTGAACGGTAATCAGGTTAACCGGCAGTTTGCCCGTGCCTTCGTCAATGCCGATAAGCTGGGTCTGGATACCGTGAGCCAGTTTGACAAACTCGCGGGACTCTTCCATCGCTTGGGCTGCACCGTCGAAGTCGCCCTTGCGCGCGAGCTGCAGCGCGGTTAATGCTGAACTACGTGCGGCCCCGGCATTCACCAGCAGCTCCATGATGATTGATTCTAAATCTTCCACGTCTTTCTCACTCCATTAACTTAAGGGCTTTCTCAAGCACAACATCGCCTTTCATCATGCCGTAATCCATCATATCGATGACGGCGACCTTTTTGCCCAAAGGATCGGCCAACGCCTGCAGTTTAGCCTGCTCGTACTTAACCTGTGGGCCAAGTAGAACGATATCTGCATCGTTGATGTTTGCCTTAAACTCGGCTACCGGTACGGCTTTAATTGAGACTTCAATGCCCTTTTTCTGGGCTGCATCTTCCATGCGTTTAACCAGCATACTGGTTGACATTCCTGCAGCGCAGCATAAAACGATATTCTTCATAATGCTCCCTCATGACCCGTGATGACTCATGTTTATCGCGAGCTGAAACGATCAACAACTGCTTTGCGACGATTGTGTGTAAGGCATCACAAAGATCGTTCCAAAAAACTGAAACCGGTTACATTTTTCGTGCGCAAAAGACAAAAAAACCCGCAATGCGGGTTCTTTGTTGGCTGCGTTTTCTATCAAGAAAGCGTCGTGCGCAGGATGCGGTTTTTACCTTGTCGTTTGGCTCTATAGAGTGCTTCATCAACGCTGGAGACTAAATGCTCTAAGGTTTCCATATGCCATTCGCCTAACCCCGCGCTAAAGGTGACGCTGAGCCCCTCTTCACGCCATGTCCGTTTCGACACTTTCACCCGCCACAGCTCAAGTATTGCCCCCGCTTCTGCGATGAAATCCTCGGTGAAGATGATGGCAAACTCTTCGCCGCCGTAGCGATACAGGGAAAGTCCATGAGCCTGCAGAACGGCAATGCCTTCGCGAGCAACGTTACGCAGCACGATATCGCCGCTGAGATGGCCCCAGGTGTCGTTGATAGATTTAAAGTTATCAATGTCCACCAGTGCCAGCGCAAAAGGCTGACGCTCACTCATCAATGCGGTGATATCGGTATCGAATGCCCAGCGGTTTTTACACCCGGTGAGCGAATCCACGGTTGCCTGTCTGACGTAAGCCTGCTCGCGCTCGCGGTTGGTTTCTATGGCTTTATCCAACATAACTTCAAGACCGGGGGCATGTTTGGTATCACCGGTTTTTATGGCATTGATAATGTTCATCAGAACGCCGCGAGACGCTTGGCGTAGATACAAACCGAAAGTGATGATAATGATACCGGCCAGCGCGAAGCCCCAGCTGACGATAATGCTCTCGTGGTGCGCCAGTTGGCTTAGGGTATGCCCGGAAACCTTATAAATCACGAACCAGTCGGGATTGGTGAAGGAATAGTAGTAGTACCAAGTGCGGCTTGGCTTATCAAAGACCTCACCGTCACCGGCGGTCATGTTAGTCAGTAGTGCTTCAGGCATCACCGTGTGAAAAAGCATACCGTTGTCTGGATGAAGCAACGCCTGTCCACGTCGATTGACGACAAAAAATTCGCCCGGAACCGGCGGCTTCATTTTGCGCAGCGTATAGCTCATTGCCGTTAAGTCAAAGTGAAATGCTAAGGTCCCTTTGAGTTTGCCGTCCGTGGAGATCACCGGCTTTGCGAGGGTGATGGTTTGCTGTTGGGTGAAGAAATCGATATAGGGCTGGGTATAGCGACTGAAGATCCCCACGTCACCCTGATGAACGAACCACGGGCGGGTTGTTGCATCAAAAATGGGAGCATTGACACGATCGACGGCTTGAGGCGCGCGTAAGTAGTGGCCGTCTACATCAGCGACGGACAACGATGAAACGGTCGGCATCATCGATAGCAACTGCATCATCGACTGCAAACCCTTTTCCGGGGAGATGTTGACGATATTATTCAGTTCATCGTCACGCGCTAAATAAGTTGCTGCCCGCCCGAGAATGTAATCATTCTCATGCAGAATAGATTCAGTGTAATTAACGGCTAGGTTATGGGTGAAGTTGCGGTTAATACTGTGATAATCGCGAATGATATCGTTACGTTGGATAATCGTAACCAGCACGGCGACGAGGATAAAGCTAAGAAGGATCCCTGCAAAACTAATAAAAATAGGGGTCGTAAACGAAAGTCTTCTGCTGTGACGATTCATAAAGGTTTCCATTCCTGGGGGAGCATTGCAGAAGACCAGGAGGTTTGATACTGCAATTTCACGCATCTTTATTCATCGCCAAACTATAGTGTAACGGTGAATAGGTGCGTATCTAACCAGCGTTCAAAATTATACGCCATTAGTCATAGTATGAGTATTTAATCCGCATTTTTAGCCCACTTTGCGCGACGAATAGGAAAATTATTAGTAGTGGCGCATGTGGAAAAGGGCAGGGCGGCAGAGGAAGAAAAAACCGCCCTGATCAGCATCGATTGCTGACCAAAGCAGCTTAGAGAGCCGCTATTGCCCGGGCAATAGCAGCCTTTTGTTCCTGCGAGGCGTAATCCGCGGAATAACTCACCGTTACAGCGTTTGCTTCATCGTTGCGAGGTGCGTCCCAGCCAGCTATCCCAATCTTTCCACACCGGTTGTAGTCCACGTGCCGTTAACGCGTTTGCCACTTCAGTCGGCGTGCGCGCATCGTGCGGCGAGAACTGTTCAAGCTCCGGCCTGTCGTCCGCATAGCCGCCGGGCTGTGTTTTTGAGAAGGCACTGACGTTGTTGATAGCCAATGGGATCACATGATCGCGGAACCACGGCGATTCGCGGGTGGAAAGCGACAGTTCGGTATCCGGTGAGAACAAACGAAAGGCGCAAATGACCTGTACCAACTGGCGTTCATCCATCAGCGAAGCCGGTTCAATGCCGCCCGCACAGGGACGCAGGCGGGGGAACGAAATTGAATAGCGGCTTTGCCAGTAGCGCTGCTGCAACCACAGTAGATGCTCAGCAACCATAAAGCAGTCCACCCGCCAACTGTCTGAAAGGCCAATTAGCGCCCCGAGGCCGATTTTATCGATACCCGCCTGACCCAACCGGTCTGGCGTATCCAGCCGCCAGAAGAAATCCTGCTTTTTCCCCTTCAGATGGTGCTGGGCGTACATGCTCTCGTGATAGGTTTCTTGGTACACCATCACGCCATCAAGCCCCAGCGTTTTCAGCTCGGCATACTCATCGGCCGCCAGTGGCTGGACTTCCATATGCAGCGAGGAAAACTGACGGCGGATATCCGGCAGGTGGCGACGGAAATAATCCATGCCGACCTTACTTTGATGCTCTCCGGTCACCAGTAGCAGGTGCTCAAAGCCTAGCGCCCGGATAGCAGCGCACTCCCGTTCAATTTCAGCTTCATCCAGCGTCTTGCGCTTGATGCGGTTGCTCATGGAGAAACCGCAATAGGTGCAATCGTTGGCGCACAGGTTAGAGAGATACAGCGGAACGTAAAAGCTCACCGTGTTGCCAAAACGCTGGCGCGTGAGCTTTTGCGCCCGCTGTGCCAGTGGTTCTAGATAGTCGGCAGCGGCGGGGGAAAGCAGCGCCATCAGGTCATCGCGACTGAGCGTCGAGGCGTTAAGCGCCCGTTCGACATCAGCGGCGGTTTTACCGTTGATGCGCAGACGGATGTCATCCCATTCCAACTGCCGCCAGCGATCGCTGAACGTTTTCATGTTAACGCTCCCAAGAAGCCGGTTAATGGGCTGGTGGCGTTGGCCTGTGTGCTACGGCTACCGGGCACGGCCTGACGCGCCAGAATCCCTGCTTCCACTGCTAGGCGGAATGCCGTCGCCATCATGACCGGATCGTCGGCCACGGCAATCGCCGTATTGACCAGTACCGCATCGGCGCCTATCTCTAGCGCCTGGGCGGCATGACTTGGCACGCCGATGCCCGCATCGACGACCACGGGAACGGTGGCCTGCTGAATAATAATCTCCAGCATCGCCCGCGTTTCCAGCCCCTGATTAGAGCCAATGGGTGCGCCGAGCGGCATCACTGCGGCGCAGCCCACTTCCTCTAGCCGTTTGCACAGCACCGGATCGGCACCGCAGTAGGGCAGCACCACAAAACCCTGTTTGACCAACGCCTCGGCGGCTTTCAGCGTTTCGATAGGGTCCGGCAATAGCCAGCGGGCATCCGGGTGGATTTCCAGTTTCAACCAATGTGTGCCGAGCGCTTCACGCGCCAACTGGGCGGCGAAAATGGCCTCTTCTGCGGTTTTGGCCCCGGAGGTGTTGGGCAATAGCGTCACGCCAGCCTCGATCAATGGTGCCAAAATCGCATCATTATGCTGACGTAAATCTACCCGCTTCATGGCCAGCGTCACCAGTTGGCTGCCGGAGGCGCGAATGGCGTCAACCATCAGCTGCGGCGAGGCAAATTTTCCCGTACCGGTAAACAGATGCGAATCAAACGTTTTGTCGGCAATGCGTAACATATCAACCCCCTGCGATAACCTGAAAAAGCAGGATCTGGTCGCCTTCCTGCACGATTTGCTGGTCCCACTGCTCGCGTGGCAGGATCCGCTGATTCAGCGCCAACGCGGTGCCCGGTTTTAATTGGGCAAGCTCCGTCAGCAGTGTGCTGACGGTTTGTCCCTCGGCGCACGGTATTGCCTCATCATTAAATTGAATCTGCATGCAGCCCTCCACATACCGGGCAACCGCGGGCGCGGCGAAGCGCCAGGCTACGCCATTGGCTGGTTTTCCCGTCAAACAGGCGTAATTCACCGCTCGGCGTCTCGATGCCGCTGAGTAACTTAAGGGCTTCCAGCGCCTGCAATGTGCCCATGATGCCCACGACCGGGCCGACAATGCCTGCGGTGCGGCAGTTGCGTTCAGGCTCCGTAGTGTCCGGCCACAGGCAGCGATAGCAGCCTTGTTCCCACGGTGGCGTTAGTACCATCAGCTGCCCGCCAAAACCGACGGCGCTAGCGGTAACCAGCGGCGTATTTAGAGCCACGCAGGCGGCGTTGATCTCCTGACGGGTTGCCATGTTGTCGGTGCAATCCAGCACCACATCTGCGCCTGCCACCGCGTGACGAAGCCCCTCGCCGGTCAAACGCTGCTGGAGCGCGACCAGTTCGATATCCGGGTTGAATCGCGACAGTTTTTGTTGGGCGGTTTGCGCTTTCGAACGCGCAATGTCGTCGGTGGTAAACAGAATTTGCCGCTGCAAATTGCTCAGATGCACATCGTCATCGTCGGCCAGTATCAGCGTGCCGACACCCGCGCCGGCGAGATAGAGCGCCGCAGGTGAGCCTAAACCGCCCAACCCGATGATTAGCACACGGCTCCCAAGCAGCTTTTGTTGCCCTTCTATCGCAATATCACCCAGCAAGATCTGCCGGCTGTAGCGCATGAAGTCGCGGTCATTCATTGCCTGCTCCCGCGATTTCAAGAAGCTGTGTCGTGGCGACGCGCCAATCTGCCGCTTGGGTAATGGCGCTGACAACGGCAATGCTGCCGACGCCGGTTGCCAGTACCGCAGGTGCGCGTTCGAGGCTGATGCCGCCGATGGCAACAGTAGGATAATCGGCCAGCCTTGCAATATGGCATGCCAGCTGTTCCAGCCCCTGAGGGGCTGAAGGCATCTGCTTGGTTTGGGTTGGGAAGACGTGGCCCAAGGCGATGTAAGAAGGGCGGGCGGCGAGCGCTACGTCAATCTCCATATCGTCGTGGGTCGATACCCCAAGGCGTAATCCCGCTTTCTGAATCGCTTTTAGGTCGGTAGTTTCGAGGTCTTCTTGGCCCAGATGCACCCCGTATGCGCTGTGCTTTACAGCCAACTGCCAGTAATCGTTGATAAACAGGCGGGCGTTGTACTGGCGGCCTAATTGGATCGCGGCGATAACGTCAGCTTCGACCTCGTTATCGTGCTTATCTTTGATGCGTAGCTGGAGAGTACGAACGCCCGCTTCTAGCAGACGCTCAATCCATTCAACGCTATCGACCACCGGGTACAGCCCGAGATAGCGTGGTACGGTAGGGAAATCAGGCTGATACATCATGCCTCCTCTTTTTTGAGGTAGATTTCGCCACCCTTGGCGCGGAAATTCTCGGACATATCCGCCATCCCGACTTCAATGGTCTGTGCGGCGGCGTAGTCGCGGACTTCTTGGCTTATCTTCATCGAGCAGAATTTTGGCCCGCACATTGAGCAGAAGTGGGCGACTTTACCTGACTCCTGCGGCAGGGTTTCATCGTGGTAAGCGCGGGCGGTGAAGGGGTCGAGCGCTAGGTTGAACTGATCTTCCCAGCGGAATTCGAAACGCGCTTTCGACATGGCGTTATCGCGGATCTGCGCGCCCGGGTGCCCTTTGGCAAGATCGGCAGCATGGGCGGCGATCTTGTAGGTAATCAACCCTTGCTTCACATCTTCTTTATTTGGCAGGCCGAGGTGCTCTTTTGGCGTCACGTAGCACAGCATGGCGCAGCCAAACCAACCAATCATTGCCGCGCCGATCCCGGAGGTGAAGTGGTCGTAACCTGGCGCGATATCGGTCGTCAACGGGCCAAGCGTATAGAACGGTGCTTCGTGGCAGTGCTCCAGCTCTTCGGTCATGTTGCGCTGGATCATCTGCATTGGCACATGTCCTGGGCCTTCAATCATCACCTGCACGTCATATTCCCAAGCGATTTTGGTCAGCTCGCCCAGCGTATGCAGTTCGGAGAACTGTGCTTCGTCGTTGGCATCTTGGATTGATCCAGGACGCAAACCGTCACCCAGAGACAGAGAAACGTCATAGGCGGCGCAGATCTCACAGATTTCGCGGAAGTGTTCAAATAGGAAATTCTCTTTGTGATGGGAGAGGCACCATTTGGCCATGATTGAACCGCCGCGCGAGACGATACCGGTCAGACGTTTCGCGGTCATCGGCACATAGCGGAGCAGAACCCCGGCGTGGATGGTGAAATAATCCACGCCCTGTTCAGCCTGCTCTAGCAGGGTATCGCGGAAAGCTTCCCAAGTGAGATCTTCGGCGATCCCGTTAACCTTCTCCAGTGCCTGATAGATCGGTACCGTGCCGATCGGCACCGGACTGTTGCGCAGGATCCATTCACGGGTTTCATGAATATAGCGGCCGGTTGACAGGTCCATCACCGTATCTGCGCCCCAGCGCGTCGACCACACCAGTTTTTCTACTTCTTCTTCGATAGAGGAGGTGACGGCAGAGTTGCCGATGTTGGCGTTAACCTTCACGAGGAAATTGCGACCAATGATCATTGGCTCGGATTCCGGGTGGTTGATGTTGGCAGGGATAATCGCGCGTCCGGCAGCGACTTCATCACGCACGAATTCTGGCGTGATGTTTTCTGGCAGACGTGCGCCAAAGCTCATTCCCGGATGCTGGTGGCGTAACACTTCACTGCGAATGCGCTCGCGGCCCATATTTTCACGGATGGCGATAAACTCCATCTCCGGCGTGACGATCCCTTGGCGGGCATAATGCAGTTGGGTCACGCATTTGCCGGTTTTGGCGCGCTTTGGCGTCAGTAAACCGGTGAAACGCAGCTCATCTAGGCCGTCGTCGGCCAGACGCTCTTTGGTGTAAGCGGAGCTGCGGTCGTCTAGCTCCTCGCTATCGTTACGCGCGGCAATCCACGGCTGACGCAGTTTTGCCAGACCCTGCTGAACGTTAATTGCCACGCTCGGGTCGCCGTACGGGCCTGAAGTGTCATACACCGGCACAGCTTCGTTGTCTTCAAACTGCGGGTTATCTTTATTGCCGCCAATCAGCGTTGGGCTAAGCTGGATTTCGCGCATTGGGATGCGGATATCTGGCTGCGAGCCGGTGATGTAGATGCGTTTGGAGTTCGGAAAGGCGGTGCCTTCCAAGGTATCGATGAAGTGCTGGGCTTGGGCGCGCTGTTCGCGGCGTGATGGTTTAGTAGTGGCAGACATAGCTCATTCCAAAAAGTAAGGACGTGGCTTGTCAGACGACGGATGAAGCAAGAGAGAAGATCGCCCAAGGGCGATACTATTGCAGATTGACTCTTGTTCCCTTCGCAGGTCTTAACCTGATCAGGTTCCGCGGATCCCGAATTAACGGTCTCAGCCCGTGCTTACGCACTGGGCACTCCGACAAGAAGTAACCTCTGATGAGAGGTAATGAATGTAAACTACTCGTTAATGCGGTAAATCTCAAGCCGGGCGTTTGATTTCACTTTCGTCGAGTGCATTAAACGTCAGCATGATGAGCTGGTCTTCGAGTAGAAAACGGGCTTCCAGCGCTTCGCCAATATCGGACAGCGCCTGCTGGAAGGCATAAACGTTATCTTGGTCGATGGCGCTCTCAAGCGTTGAGTCGTAGTAATCCATTATCTGCTGAGTGTTGGCATCCAGCAGCGGCCAGATTCGGGTGGCGTTTAAAAGAGGGCTGTCGCCTTCCATTTTATGGATAATACGTTCATAAATACTGAAATGACCGGCAGAAAGGTAGTCGACCAGACGCTGACAAAAATTATCCAATGCTTTTTCATTAAGACGCATGAATGATTCTTTGCCAGGCTTAAGGCCAACCAGATCGTAGTAAGCCACGAGCAGATGCTTACGAATATTCAGCCAGCGGTCGACCAGTCTGTGGTGTCCTTTTACACGTTCTGTCAGGCTCTCTAACTGGTTTAACATGGTGACCCCCGCATCGATAAGATTAAAATCTGCTCACGCTAATATGTAATGATAATGTTAATAACATGCCTGTGAAGCAAAGGTAGCGCAAGAGATATGGATCGTATAATTGAAAAATCGGATCGCGGCTGGTGGATCGTTAGTCACGAACAAAAATTATGGCTGCCCGCTGGAGAATTGCCCCATGGCGAAGCGGTAAATTTCGATCTTGTCGGTCAGAATGCTCTCCACATTGGTGAATGGGAGGGCGATCCTGTATGGCTTATTCAACAGCATCGCCGCCATGATATGGGCTCGGTACGTCAGGTTCTTGACCATGACGTGGGCCTGTTTCAGCTTGCTGGGCGCGGCGTGCAGCTGGCGGAATTTTACCGTTCTCACAAATTTTGTGGCTACTGCGGCCACACCATGCACCCGAGCAAAACCGAGTGGGCGATGTTATGCAGCCACTGCCGTGAGCGCTACTACCCGCAAATCGCCCCCTGCATTATCGTCGCTATTCGCCGTGATGATTCGATTCTATTGGCACAGCACGTTCGCCATCGCAACGGCGTGCACACCGTACTGGCCGGTTTTGTCGAAGTGGGCGAAACCTTAGAACAGGCCGTCGCGCGTGAAGTGATGGAAGAGAGCGGCATCAAGGTGAAGAATCTGCGCTACATCACCTCTCAACCCTGGCCGTTCCCGCAGTCACTGATGACCGCTTACATGGCGGAGTATGACAGCGGCGAAATTGTTATCGACCCGAAAGAATTACTGGAAGCGAACTGGTATCGCTACGATGATTTACCGCTTCTCCCACCACCGGGCACCGTGGCTCGTCGGCTGATAGAAGATACCGTGGCGATGTGTCGGGCCGAATACGAGTGACATGTTACAATAGGCGCATCAACGCTAAAGGAATGTAAAATGACCGAACTCAAGAACGATCGTTATCTGCGTGCGCTGCTGCGCCAGCCCGTTGATGTGACCCCGGTGTGGATGATGCGCCAGGCAGGGCGCTATTTGCCGGAGTACAAAGCGACCCGCGCGCAGGCCGGTGATTTCATGTCGCTGTGCAAAAATGCCGAGCTGGCTTGTGAAGTCACGCTACAGCCGCTGCGCCGTTACCCGCTGGATGCGGCGATCCTCTTTTCTGACATCCTGACCATTCCAGATGCAATGGGGCTGGGGCTCTATTTTGAAACGGGTGAAGGCCCGCGTTTTACCTCACCTATCACCAGCAAAGCAGACGTTGAAAAGCTACCGATCCCCGACCCGGAAGGTGAGCTGGGCTACGTCATGAACGCGGTACGCACCATTCGCCGCGAGTTGAAGGGCGAAGTGCCGCTGATTGGCTTCTCCGGTAGTCCGTGGACGCTGGCGACCTATATGGTTGAAGGTGGCAGTAGCAAAGCCTTTACCATGATTAAAAAGATGATGTATGCCGATCCGACTGCGCTGCATCTGCTGCTCGATAAGCTGGCGAAAAGCGTCACGCTGTACCTGAATGCCCAGATTAAAGCGGGCGCGCAGTCGGTGATGATTTTCGACACCTGGGGCGGCGTGCTGACCGGACGCGACTATCAGCAGTTCTCTTTGTATTACATGCATAAAATTGTCGACGGACTGCTGCGTGAAAACGACGGTCGCCGTGTGCCTGTGACGCTGTTTACCAAAGGCGGTGGACAATGGCTGGAAGCGATGGCTGAAACCGGCTGCGACGCGCTGGGCCTCGACTGGACCACCGATATCGCCGATGCGCGCCGTCGCGTTGGGCATAAAGTGGCACTGCAGGGAAATATGGACCCTTCCATGCTCTATGCGCCTGCGCCACGTATTGAAGAAGAAGTTGCGACTATCCTCGCGGGATTCGGTCAGGGTGAAGGCCACGTCTTCAACCTTGGTCACGGAATCCATCAGGACGTGCCGCCGGAGCATGCCGGTGTCTTTGTCGAATCCGTGCATCGCCTGTCGGCGCAGTACCACCGCTAAATCCGTTCGGCTCTCGCGTCGTCGCGAGAGCCGGGCAATTACGCGGTTTACAGCAAAAAAACCTCATATCAGGTAAACTGCGGTTAATTTCCGTATTTGAGAACTCATCATGTTACAAAACCCGATTCATCTGCGTCTGGAGAAGCTGGAAAGCTGGCAGCACGTCACCTTTATGGCTTGTTTATGCGAACGCATGTACCCGAACTACGCCATGTTCTGCAAGCAGACTGAATTCGGCGATGCGCAGATTTACCGCCGTATCCTCGATCTGGTGTGGGAAACGCTGACGGTGAAAGATGCGAAAATCAATTTCGACAGCCAGCTGGAAAAATTTGAAGAGGCGATCCCGGTCGCCGATGATTACGATTTATACGGCGTCTATCCGGCAATCGATGCCTGCGTGGCGTTAAGTGAATTAATTCACTCTCGTCTGAGTGGTGAAACGCTCGAGCACGCGGTTGAAGTGAGTAAGTGTTCTATTACCACCGTAGCGATGCTGGAAATGACCCAGGCTGGTCGTGAAATGACCGATGAAGAGCTGAAATTAAACCCCGCTGTAGAGCAGGAATGGGACATTCAGTGGGAGATTTTCCGCCTTTTAGCCGAGTGTGAAGAACGCGATATTGAACTGATTAAAGGGCTACGCGCAGACCTCCGTGAAGCTGGCGAAAGCAATATTGGTATAAATTTTCAGCAATGAGGCAATAAAACGTGATTTACCGCCTGAATTGTCACGCCTGAAGGCTTCACATCTGCCCCCCGTCTGGTCTACATTTGGAGGGCGAAAAAAAGTGGCTATCGGTGCGTGTATGCAGGAGAGTGCTTTTCTGGCATTTTCGTCGCACTCGATGCTTAGCAAGCGATAAACACATTGTAAGGATAACTTATGAACAAGACTCAACTGATTGATGTAATTGCGGACAAGGCTGAACTGTCTAAAACCCAGGCTAAAGCTGCACTGGAATCCACCCTGGCTGCTATTACTGAGTCTCTGAAAGAAGGTGATGCTGTGCAACTGGTTGGTTTCGGTACCTTCAAAGTGAACCACCGCGCTGAGCGTACTGGCCGCAACCCGCAGACCGGTAATGAAATCAAAATCGCCGCAGCTAACGTGCCGGCTTTTGTTTCAGGCAAAGCACTGAAAGACGCTGTTAAGTAAGATTGCGTGGCAGTGAACAGTTTTAAAGAAGGGGCGGCATCGCCCCTTTCGTTTATCTGGCGTCGTTTATCGGGGCTGGTGGGAGTGCTGTTGCTGACGGCCTGTAGCCATAATAGTTCGCTTCCTCCCTTCACCGCGAGCGGCTACGCCGATACCCAGGGCGCAGTGCGCATCTGGCGTAAAGATAGCAATGGTGAAACGCACCTCCTTTCTGTATTCAGCCCATGGCACAGCGGTAGTACCTCAACCAGCGAATATCGTTGGCAGGACGATAAGCTGCAGCTTATTGAGTTGAATATCTACGGCAAGCCCGCTGAACATATCCGCGCCCGTTTCGACAGCAACGGCGAGCTGAGTTTTATGCAGCGCGAAGTTGATGGGCAAAAACAGCAGCTCTCCAGCGACCAAGTGGCGCTTTATCGCTATCACGCGGAGCAGATCCGCCAGACTAGCGATGCGTTACGTCTGGGGAAAGTGGTGCTGCGTCAGGGGCGCTGGCATGCCGACAAGACGGTAACTACCTGCGAAGGCGAGACGATTAAACCTGATTTCGACTCCCGCGCGCTTGGGCACATCGCCAGCCGTCAAAGTCGCTCTACGGTTGAAGTGAGCATTGCTTGGCTGGAAGCACCAGAAGGCTCCCAGCTTCTGCTGGTGGCAAACCAAGACTACTGTACTTGGCAGCCGACCGAAAAAACCTTCTAAGCATTACCCGCGGTACATGCCGCCCATATGGCCTCCACCGTTATGTCGTCCTCCCTGACAGCCATCGCCCATCCCGCCATGACGAGGAATCCCGGCCTCCGCCATCGCGACATCAAGTTTGACCCGCTGCTTCGCAAGACTCTGGTTTAGCGTTTCTATCTCCTTGGCAACGGCTTCAATTTTTGCGCTATCGGGCTTATCTGCCGTTAACAGCGCATTGTACTCATAGCGCTTCGACGTGAGCTGCTGGCGTAATGCGCTGGTTTGGGCGTAGTAATCGTTATGCAGTTTCTGGGCGGTGGCCTGCTGTGCATCAGTAAGCTGGCTGTAACCGCCATTATTCGCGTTGTTGTTCCAGTGATGTGGCCCCGCAAGCGCGGTGGCGCTGGTTAAGGTCAGCGAGGCGAGGGTTAACAGTGCTAAGGTCAGTTTGTTGTTCCGTTTCATGGTGGCTTCTCCTGTAGTGTAGTCATCTAAGCCATTGCATCTTCTGTGCCAGCCTGCCGTACCGTGGCAGCAGCGGGTTTGACGGGGCTTTCTACGTTTGAACGAGTAAAAATGACTCGTGATGGGTATCCATGCGGGTCATTTTTACTCGGTTTATCAGGCAGTTTGTGCTCGAGGGCGGGGTTATCAGGGAGGAAAGGTGGCATGATTTCTGCTGAAGGGTAGCAAAGGGAAAACGAAAGGACGCTCCATGAACCTCGTACGCTTACGGAAAAATGTATCAGCGGTCGGCATCAGCGGCTTGCTGACGGCGATTATTTTGCTGCTGGTCTGTCTTTTTACCGCGCTTATCGTGCGTGACTATGGCCGAGAAACGACCTCGGCGCGGCAAACCATTGAGGAGAAGGGCCGCGTGCTGATCCGCGCGCTGGAGTCCGGAACGCGCGCTGGGATGGGGATGCGTATGCATCACTCTCAGCTGCAGGCGATGCTAGAGGAGATGGCTTGGCAGCCCGGCGTGTTGTGGTTTGCCGTCACCGATGAGCAAGGGAAAATAACCGCCCATAGCGATCCGCAGCGGGTGGGCTCGACGCTCTATGAGGCCCAAAAGATGCGTGAACTGCAGGCAGATAACCAAGAACGCTGGCGGCGAATCGAAACGCCACAGCCCGCGCTGGAAATCTATCGCCAGTTTCGTCCGCTCGATACACCGGGCAGGCACCATATGGGGATGATGATGCAACGTCGCGCAGCGGATACCCCACAGGTTATTTTTATTGCCTTCGATATTCGCGAGCTGGATGCTGAACAGGCGCGTGGGTTACGCAATCTCATCGTCATGCTGTGTGCCGCCGGCTTGGTGATGGTGGCGACCATCCTCGCGCAGTTTTGGTTCTATCGTTACCAGCGTTCGCAAAAGCTGCTGACAGAGGCGACCCACCGTAAAGAGAAGCTGATGGCGCTGGGCCATCTTGCGGCGGGGGTGGCGCATGAAATCCGTAACCCGTTATCGTCGATTAAGGGGCTGGCGAAGTACTTTGCTGAACGCACGCCGCCCGGCGGTGAGGCCTATGAATTGGCGCAGGTGATGGCGAAGGAGGCCGATCGCCTAAACCGGGTGGTCAGTGAGCTACTGGAGCTGGTGCGACCGGCGCATTTAACATGGCAGTCGGTGGACCTCAATGATGTTATCGGCCATTCGTTGCAGCTGGTGAGCCAGGATGCACGCGAACGTGAAATCACGCTGCAATTTAGCCCGCAGCCCGCCCTGTGCCGCATTCAGGCCGACCCAGATCGTTTGAATCAGGTGCTGCTGAATCTTTATCTCAACGCGATGCAGTCGATTGGGCGTCACGGTGTGGTGACGGTAGCCGTTGCTGAATGTGGCGATGGACGCGTTAAAGTGAGCGTGACGGATAGCGGCAAGGGCATGACCGACGAACAGCGACAGGCCATCTTCACGCCGTATTTCACCACCAAAGCTGATGGCACTGGCCTAGGGCTGGCGGTAGTACAGAACATTGTTGAGCAGCACGGCGGCACGATTGAGGTTGAGAGTTCACTCGGCAAGGGGGCGGTATTTACCTTCTACCTGCCGGTTGATGGGCAGCAAAAGGATGAACAAGGATGATAGACGGGCAGGTTGATATTCTGGTGGTGGATGATGATACCAGCCACTGCACAATCTTACAGGCGCTGCTGCGAGGCTGGGGTTATCAGGTCTCGTTGGCGTATAACGGCCTGCAGGCGCTGGAGCAGATACGTCAGCGCGTATTTGACCTCGTGCTCTGCGATATCCGTATGGCGGAAATGGACGGCATTGAAACACTCAAAGAGATTAAAGCTTACAACCCGTCGATTCCGGTGCTGATCATGACGGCGTACTCCAGCGTTGATACGGCCGTCGAGGCGCTAAAATCGGGCGCTGTGGATTATCTGATCAAACCGCTGGATTTTGACCGTTTACAACAAACGCTCGCTCACGCGCTAGCGCATACTCATCAGCCTGAAAGCGCGGCACGATCCGGCCCCGCAGAGCAATTTGGTATGGTGGGCGATAGCCCGGCAATGCGGAACCTGCTTGATAGCATTGCGCTGGTTGCACCTTCCGATGCCACCGTATTGATCCATGGCGAATCGGGTACCGGCAAAGAGCTGGTGGCTCGCGCCCTTCATGCCAGTAGCCCGCGGAGTAAAAAAACGCTGGTGACGCTCAACTGCGCGGCGCTCAACGAATCTCTCCTAGAGTCGGAATTGTTTGGGCATGAAAAAGGAGCCTTTACCGGCGCGGATAAGCGGCGAGAAGGGCGCTTTGTGGAAGCCGATGGTGGCACGCTGTTTCTGGATGAGATTGGCGATATTTCACCGCTGATGCAGGTGCGCTTACTGCGGGCGATTCAGGAGCGCGAAGTGCAGCGCGTGGGCAGTAACCAAACGCTATCGGTGGATGTCCGACTCATAGCAGCGACTCACCGCTGTTTGGCCGAAGAGGTAAGTGCGGGGCGTTTTCGTCAGGATCTCTACTATCGCCTGAATGTGGTCACCATCGACATGCCGCCGCTGCGCCAGCGTCATGAAGATATTCCCCAACTGGCGCACTATTTTCTGCAGCGCTACGCCGAGCGTAACCGCAAGACGGTGCAGGGCTTTACCCCAAAGGCGATGGATTTGCTGATCCACTACGGCTGGCCGGGAAATATCCGCGAGCTGGAAAATGCGGTGGAACGCGCGGTGGTGCTGCTGACCGGCGAGTATATTTCGGAACGTGAATTACCGCTGGCGATTGCCGGGACGGTGATTCCGGCGTCAGTGTCATCCGGCGATGAAATCCTGCCGCTGATGGAGGTGGAAAAAGAGGTGATTCAGGCGGCGCTCGAAAAAACGGGCGGCAACAAAACTGAAGCCGCCCGTCAGTTGGGCATTACGCGCAAAACGCTGCTGGCTAAGCTTAGCCGTTAGTTTTGCTCACGCTCAATCGCCCGCCAGCCGATATCCGCGCGGCTGAAGCTGCCGTCCCAGTGGATATCGGTCATTAAGGCATAGGCGCGCTGCTGTGCTTGGGCAACGGTGTGGCCCAGCGCTGTTGCACATAGAACGCGACCGCC
Source organism: Kluyvera sp. STS39-E (assembly GCF_040932435.1). Taxonomy (NCBI): domain Bacteria; kingdom Pseudomonadati; phylum Pseudomonadota; class Gammaproteobacteria; order Enterobacterales; family Enterobacteriaceae; genus Kluyvera; species Kluyvera sp. STS39-E. The sequence continues at coordinate 32,485 of NZ_JBFQGA010000017.1, forward strand.
GCTGGTCAGCACGCGGTCGTCAGCGGCGAGTTTGGTACCGGCGTGGAAGACTTTGCCGTCTGCCGCTTCTTCCAATGGCAGGCCGTGGATAACGTCACCGGTGCGATAATCGGCCGGATAGCCCCCAGCGGCGATCACCACGCCCAGCGAAGCGCGTTCGTCCCACTCAGACGTTTTCTCATCCAGCTTACCGTCACAAGCGGCGAGGCACAGATCCACCAGATCCGATTTCATGCGCAGCATGATCGGTTGGGTTTCCGGATCGCCAAAACGGCAGTTGAATTCAATAACCTTCGGGTTGCCCTGCTTATCGATCATCAGGCCTGCATATAGGAAGCCGGTATAGGTGTTACCTTCCGCCGCCATGCCTTTAACGGTTGGCCAAATGATTCGTTCCATGGTGCGCTGATGCACTTCATCAGTCACCACTGGAGCCGGTGAGTACGCGCCCATACCTCCGGTGTTCGGGCCGGTGTCGCCATTGCCCACGCGTTTGTGGTCTTGGCTGGTGGCCATTGGCAGCACATGTTCCCCATCAACCATCACGATAAAGCTCGCTTCTTCGCCGTCGAGGAACTCTTCGATAACGATGCGGTGGCCAGCGTCGCCAAAGGCGTTGCCTGCCAGCATGTCGTGCACGGCGGCTTCGGCTTCTTCCAGCGTCATGGCGACGATCACACCTTTACCCGCGGCTAGGCCGTCGGCTTTGATAACGATCGGCGCGCCTTTCTCACGTAAGTAAGCCAGCGCAGGTTCGATTTCGGTGAAGTTCTGGTATTCCGCCGTCGGGATCTGATGACGCGCAAGGAAATCTTTGGTGAAGGCTTTGGAGCCTTCGAGCTGCGCGGCGCCTTCGGTTGGGCCGAAGATTTTCAGGCCGGCGGCGCGGAACGCATCAACCACGCCAATCACCAACGGTGCTTCTGGGCCCACGATGGTCAGGTCAATCTGCTCATTCTGGGCAAAGCTCAGCAGCGCCGGGATATCCGTTACGCCGATGGTTACGTTTTGCAGCGCGGGTTCCAGCGCGGTACCTGCGTTACCTGGCGCAACAAAGACGGTTTCGACTTTTGGCGACTGTGCCGCTTTCCACGCCAGCGCGTGCTCGCGCCCGCCGTTGCCAATCACTAATACTTTCATTGTCTACTCCGTGAATTAATGGCGGAAGTGGCGCATGTCGGTGAAGACCATTGCAATACCGTGTTCATCGGCCGCGGCAATGACTTCTTCATCACGGATAGAACCACCCGGCTGAATAACGCAGGTCACGCCAGCGGCGGCCGCGGCGTCAATACCGTCGCGGAACGGGAAGAAAGCGTCAGAAGCCATAGAAGACCCTTTCACTTCCAAACCTTCGTCAGCGGCTTTGATCCCCGCAATCTTCGCTGAATAAACGCGGCTCATCTGGCCTGCGCCAATGCCAATGGTCATATTGCCTTTGGCATAAACAATGGCGTTGGATTTAACGAATTTCGCAACTTTCCAGCAGAACAGCGCGTCGCGCAGCTCCTGCTCGGTCGGCTGGCGTTTAGTTACTACGCGCAGTTCGCCTTCGCCAACCATTCCTAAATCACGGTCTTGAACCAGCAGACCGCCGTTAACGCGTTTGAAGTCTAGGCCTGCGACACGCTGTGCCCACTGACCGCAGGTGAGAACACGGACGTTCTGCTTAGCTGCGGTGATTTTCAATGCTTCTTCCGAGGCGGATGGTGCGATGATCACTTCCACGAACTGGCGGGAGATGATGGCCTGTGCGGTTTCGGCGTCTAGTTCACGGTTAAAGGCGATAATGCCGCCGAACGCGGAGGTTGGGTCGGTTTTGTAGGCGCGGTCATAGGCGTCAAGAATGGAAGCACTGACGGCGACGCCGCACGGGTTAGCGTGCTTCACGATGACACAGGCCGGCTCGCTGAACTCTTTTACGCATTCCAGCGCGGCATCGGTATCGGCAATATTGTTATAAGAAAGCGCTTTGCCCTGAACCTGCTGCGCGGTAGCAACGGAGGCTTCTTTGACATTCTCTTCTATATAGAAGGCGGCCTGCTGGTGGCTGTTCTCACCGTAGCGCATATCCTGCTTCTTAATGAAGTTCAGGTTAAGGGTACGTGGGAAACGACCGGCGGCTTCTTTGCTTTCGCCGTGATAGGCCGGAACCATGCTGCCGAAGTAGTTGGCAATCATGCTGTCGTAGGCGGCGGTGTGTTCGAACGCTTTAATGGCGAGATCGAAACGGGTGTCGAGGGTCAGTGAACCTTCGTTGGCATCCATCTCATTAATAATGGCGGTGTAGTCGCTGCTCTTCACCACGATAGCCACGTCTTTGTGGTTTTTGGCGGCGGAGCGAACCATCGTTGGGCCGCCGATATCGATATTCTCTACGGCATCTTCCAGCGAGCAGCCATCGCGCGCGACGGTCTCAGCGAACGGGTAGAGGTTAACGACCACCATATCGATAGGTTCAATGTGGTGCTGTTCCATAATCGCGTCATCTTGGCCACGGCGCCCGAGAATACCGCCGTGTACTTTTGGATGCAGGGTCTTCACGCGTCCATCCATCATTTCCGGGAAACCGGTGTAATCGGAAACTTCGGTCACCGGCAGGCCTTTTTCTGCTAACAGACGGGCAGTGCCTCCTGTAGAAAGCAGTGCCACTCCGCGTGCGGAAAGTGCCTGGGCGAACTCGATGATACCGGCCTTGTCAGAAACACTGAGCAGAGCGCGGCGGACTGGACGACGTTGTTGCATGGTAAATCCCCTGGATTTGACTATTACAGAGAGCGTTAGGTGAATTCTTGCGTAAAAACTCAGCTAACGCCCCTTACGGGGCATCCTTGTTTGGCGGTGGCATTGTAACGAAAACGTTTGCGCAACGCTCGCGAATTTTTCTCTTTCGTAAAGTGCCCCGTATTACGCGCCTGTTGATCCTCTATATAGAGAAAGGATCTTGCGAACAGCGCAACCAAATGTGGATAACTCTGTGCGTAAATGGGTATAAGGCGGGGTTCTGCTGTGGATTGCAGCAGTCAGTCATTTTTCTGCAATTTAGCTATTGCGGGATATGAGAAACTCCCTATAATGCGGCCCCACTGAGACGGAACAACGGCAAACA
>NZ_JBFQGA010000018.1:0-33679 GCF_040932435.1 Kluyvera sp. STS39-E
AGCGCTTTCTTCACGAGGCGCTTATCCAACACTGGAACCTCTCGCGCCAAATCGTCGTGCTCATACCAGAATGTTGGTGGCAGCTTCACGGTGACGGTGCGGGACTCCAGCTCCCCGGCATATTTGCCAAGTTCAGCGTTACGTCTCTCCAGCGTGTCGATGCGGTCCTGCTGCTGGTTGATATGGTCATCCTGTGCTGCGTTTGCACGCTGCGCCTTCTCCAGCGCCTCTACCAGCTCCAGTACATCCGGATCGCTAACATCCACGACAGTTACGCGAGATTGAGCATAGTGATCATCGGCAATGCTCCGGCCCGGCGCGTAGTGACAGCCAGCATCGTCATACGTAGCACCTGAGCAGGCATAAACAATACGAGAGGCCGACATAGCACCAATCGTCATTTCAGCACCGCAAATGTGGCATTTAGGCGCTGCGATAGGGGTGTGACGCTGGCGGATTTCGACCAGCTTTTCAGGTGTCAGTGCGGTGATATCGTTCATTGTGGCCTCCATTCGTCGCATTTATAGTCGCGGCAACCGTCAAAATCATAGGGGTTGTACTGCCAGCTGATTTTCCCGCAACAAGGGCAATTCCAGCGAACCTTGCCACTTCGCGCTTTCTGCCGGCGGTTATGCTTTCGCAACCATTCGGGCATCACCAGGCCTGCACCCTGAACCATAATGTGACGATTGAAATCCTGAATGTTGAATGTACGGCGCTTCACCCTGTCGGCCATTGAAAACGGCAACCAGACAACCCCTGGCTCTTCGGTATTCGCAGAGACAAATACAAACGCCTTAGAGAAGTCATCAGTGGGTAGACCACCACTCTGAAGCCAGTAAACATCGTTCCCGTTCCAGCTTCCTTTCTGGTAAGCAACGTAGGCATCACAGCCAGCCTCGGTAACGCTTTCGGATGGAATGTACTGGCAATCAACGTGCCATTTGGCGTGAGCATCTACGCTGTCAGCACATACAGGCTGGTCAATCTCCCTGCCTAGCTCCCAGCCGCGTTGAGCCTCTTCCAGCGTGTATTCGTGTGCGCGTTCGATGTTAGAGCTATACCCATTACCGTTTTGGCAGTGGAATGACGCGTTACTCCCTACGGTTTCGCGAGTACAGAGCATGTAGAATCGATTACTCATGCTCGGCTCCTTGGCGTAACTGGGCGGCGAACTCGACTAGCGACTTCTCGGCATACTCTCCAGACAAACCATCTTCCGGCAGATTGTTGCCTAACTCTCCTTTTGCACTAAGGATTGCTCGTACTACGTCGTCCACATCCTCAAGCGGTTTATCGATAAATCCGTTGTTGTAGGCTGCGGCAATCCGGCTGGCTGCAAAATTGATTCCCTCAATGCGCCCTTGGTAACGAACTTCAGCCAGGTACGCGTCGGTTGCCGGGGTTTCAACGCACTGCATTTCTTGCAGTGTCTGCATATCCATAAAGTCGCCGTCAGGCTCTGTGATGGTGGCGTTGTACGCCGAGTAAACCTCTGACGCTTCATGTACCAGTTCAGCGGCTTTAGACTTCAACCCCGCATTCTCCGCGACCACCGCAGCAAGTTGCTGCTCAAGCTGTTCGTATGTTGGTTTCATGCCTGTGCTCCTTCCAGTGCTGCGGCGATTTCTTCGAAGAACTTCTCCCGGGAATAGCTGGTCATGGCCGGTACAAACGCGGTCATCAGCTTGCCAAGGTCGCAGTTCTCATCATCGGAAAATAAAACGACTTTCTTATCGAGGCGTGTTTTTGCCTCCTGCAACTGCTCGTTCTTGCTCGCGCGCTGGATGTACTCGGCGATGATTGCGATCGCTTTATTCGTCTGCTTCTCGATGAACTCGCTCATACTCACGCCCTCCCCGCGTCTTTGCTGCGTTTGTACTGCGCCAGCAGCTGCTCGGCTGGTGTTGGCCCTTTCGCTGCTGTAGGCGCGGCCAGCGCGCGGCGAATTGGCGGTACAGGCTTACCGGAGAGAACCCGGCGTTCCCACATGTCCAGAACCTTGACGGCTTCGCGCTCCAGCTCCTGGCGGCTCAGTTGCCCCTGTGTGCTGCGGTGGCGCAGTTCCAGGCAGATGTGATACAGAACCGGTTTAGGCCATGGGTATTGCTCGCTGGAAGGGTAACGGAAAACCAGTTTCTGCCACTTCCAGTATTCAGCCATGACGTCAGCAGAGCTAATACCGAGCGCGCTACGGCCTTCACGGCACCAGGCGATGAATTGCCCCGGCGATGGTAAGAACGGGCGCTCCTGACGTCGTGCAACGCGCAGACCAGCATTTACCTGCTCCATGGTGGTGATCCCGTTTTCACGAAAGGCCAGCAACCACTGGCGGCGCAGTTCGTCGAATGCGTTCTGGTCGTTGAAGGTGCTAACACAGGCCGGGAACGCGGCGCGCAGCGCGCTGAACAGGGTGTTAAAGATTTCTGCCGTCTGCTGAACCTGCTGTTGAACGTCCTGCAGTTCTGGCAAGCCATTAGCCACACGCGCAAAGTTTTCGCGGTCAAAATTGACCATCTGCTCAGAGAGAGTTTTCATTGAGCACCCCGTTTATCCAGTCAGTGTTGTTGTAATCGACTTTGCCATTGCTGCTTCCAGCAGCCGAGCGCTGCCCGCCAGCAGCTCGCTGAAGGCTCAGGGTGTCCCATTTGGCGCGAAGCTTTGCCGGAGAGAGGATATTCGTGTGCCAGAAAGCGTCCTTGCTGGCCCACAGGAACAGTTCGCAAATTTCACGGTGACTGTGACCGTCAAGCTCGCGCATCAGACGCACATCGTTAGCCCAGGAGGCCATGATGGGTTTCTTCGGGAAGGGTTTAACTTTTTCGACCAGGACAACGAGCCATTCAGCGCATTGCTGGTCTGCCGATGTTCCCCACTTTGTGAAGTTCGGGGTGTAAATCACGGCGTCAGGATGAGCAGATAAAAACTTACTCAGACGGTCGTCAGGGGATTCGTCAGAATTCTCGGACGAAGATCTTTTAATATTGTTATTGTTATAGTCTTGGGTGTCTACCGTTTCCGGGAAGGTTTTTCCCGATTTCGGGAAGGATATTCCCGTTTTCGGGAAGACTTTTCCCGTTTTCGGTTTGTCTAAAATCCAGGCAGAAAGCTCAGTATTTATACCGACAGTCTTCATCACGCCTTGCTTGTGACTGAAGATAATTCCACGCTCAGAAAGCGACCGAATTGCATCAGAAACGTGTGAATCGCTAAGACCTGTGAGCCCGGCAATTACTGTGTTTGTAACCCGGTCCTGTTTTTTATTCCATCCGTAGGTTAACCAGATCACAGCTTCCAGACACTGCCACTCACGCCCAGACATGCGCAGACGTGGTTTGAGCTTCTGAATCTCGTTAGCGATTCGGGTATACCCGTTGGACAGGTCGGCCATAAGACCTCCTGCATTCTCGGCATTTGTGGGAAATTTGAATATTTCAGCGGTGTTTGACATACTTGCCCCGTAATTTCTGCCTGGAATTACACTCGAAAACTGGTTGTGTTGGCGCACTCCAGTTTTCACCCTTTCAGAACAGCCCTGGCTGCGGCTGATTACGCTTAACGCGTTTCTTTTCGAACTTGTCTGCAGGAAGTGATTGCTTCTCTGCCCATAGCTTTGCGTGTCGTAAAACATCGTCAAAAATTCTCCCCTTACGACTGGCCTGACTCATGCGCTTGTACATGTCGATTGCCTGATATGCCCCCCCTGCGCCACCGCCGCAGTGAAGCCCTGTTTAATCAGCTCATCACGCACGTTCTTTTCAATGAATTCGATGTGGTTCATGGGCACCTCACAGAAGACCGGGCGCTAACGCTGCAAGACCGCTAAGAACCTGCCCCATGGCTTCGGCTGGAAGCATTGCCAGCATCTTCTCGATGCCCTCACGGACCTCCTTCACCATCTGGTGCTGTGGAGCGTTAAGCATCAGCGCCTGCTTTGCTTCGCTGATTTCTTTCTCCATCGCCGCATACCGAGACATGAAGTCATCCTGCGGAACCAAACGCCCCCGGAACTCCAGAGGAAGAACCGCCAGAATCGACGGGGTAAGCAGCTGGATATTGCGCTGTGCCGTCATAGTGGTTCCGTCGAGCCAGCGGAAGAGTTTCTGACGGCTACGACTCAGGTCATCAGGGAAATCCAGCGCTCCGCCGCCCTGACTCTCCCACTCCTCAACGATTAGGCCCGCGACAACATCCTGGTTGTTGATTGAGGCAGCCCAGGCGCGAACGGCATCACGGATATGTTCCGTGGAAACTTCAGCAGCCTGCTGATAACGGTTTATCAGTGGCTTAGCTTCAAAAGCTGTATCCTGGTGAAAATTCAGAGCTTGCATGATTACGCTCCTTGCTTTGGCAATCCGTCAGTTGGGTTTGGATAAGCATCAGGATCGATTTCGTGCGGAGTAATCTGCCAGTTCAATAATTGGCAAAGAGCACGAACCCGAGACGTGGGTACTTTCCCGGAATTCATCCACCGGCTAACAGCCTGAGATGAAAGCCCCATAGCCTCACCAAGGGCGGTTTGAGTTGTGATGGATTTAATTTTGTTTTTGAGTTGATCGTTCATGACTCCTCCTTTTGTTGAAACAAGCATACACATTGAAACTGAACGTTTCAATAAATTACTCCAATTTGTTTCAGTTACTTCTGAAACGCGGGGTTGTAAAATGGAATCCATGACTACTGAGAACAATCAAATCTTTGCTTATCGGCTCAACCAGGTAGCCACAGAGCATGGTTGGAATCTTTCCGAGATAGCCCGTCGCGTTGGTGTAACGCCGCAGGCGGTGCAAAAGTGGGCGAAAGGAATCTCTATCCCACGAGGAATGAAGCTAAAACGACTTGCTGAAGTAGCTGATAAGCCTGAGCATTGGTTTTTTATGCCCCCTGATACAGACGATCAGGAAGTGCAGGCTCAGCTCAATATTCCTAAAAAACTCGATGTGACTGAAGAAGCCTTGCTCGCAATATTCAACCAGTTGCCAGAATCAGAGAGGCTCCGTCTAATTCTTCATGCCAAAGGTGTTTTGAAAGACCTACAATCGTTGAAAGATGATGTCAGCGACCTGATTAAAAATCTGAATAACTAACTCGCCTCCCAAAGAGCACCGGTTTATCCGGTGTTTTTTTTCGCCCTTAATTACTAAATTTAGTTTCAATGCATTGACTATTGAAACGAACAGTTGTACCGTTAATCACATCGACAACAAGCGCATCGTTGTCAGGTGAAATGTTCCGCTAGCCGGCGACAAGGCAAGACACAAAAAGTGGGCTTCGCGGTGGTGAAGTGCAGAGTGAAAAAGCTCAACCGTGGGTATCAGATACACGGCGCCACCAGCGAAGTTCACTTAGGAAAACTGGAGAACGATATGGTTCATCAGCACTACGGCACACAGACGATCAACCGCGGCGCAGTTCTGCCCGGCATGCTCGTCAAACACAAAGACGCAACCTGGACTGCATCAGCCAACGCACGAGGTCGTTTGTATTTGCATCGCGGCGTAGAGCGCACTTACACAACCGAGCTTTTGGTTGAAGTGTTTCTGAATGGTGTAGGCAATGCCCTTAGCCATTAACGGGGGAGTTATGCAAAAGAAGAAATGCGCTTACCGCCACTGCGGAAAACCGATTGAACAAGGCAAAGAAGTGAAGAACACGCTGACGCTGATCCACGGCGCGCAGCTGAAGCACGAAGAACGCGATTACTGCTGTGTACGTTGCGCCTCTTACGACCAGATGGCCCACGAGTCATAACGTAAAAACCCGCCGAAGCGGGCCTGTACGTCCGGTGCCACCGACCAAAGTTACACCGGAAATTTTACAAAAAACCAATGAACACCCAATGGGCGCCACCAATGGCCCGGGGATTCTAACACCCAAAAAAGAGGATCTCACATGGAATTCTTTAATGTGGTTAAGGCCACTCAGAAATCCGGCAAGAAAGATGCAGTAATTTGGCGCAGTGCGAAATCAGAAGCGCGCGCCAATCTTCAGCTCGATGTTGATCTGGAAGATGCCGGAATTGAGACCGGTCGCGGCAAGGATTACCAGAAGCCAATCCGTACTGACTTCCCTGTGTTTAACGACCTGCCGGAAGAAGGTGTGGTTGATTTTACCTGGTGCGAACGCTACGAATTGGCCGAAGACCAGCGCACATGGCAACTGAAACCCGGCGCGGCGCCGCAGGACACTTTCCACCAGGAAGACGTTGCAGACAACGATTTAACCACTGAGCTGATGGCCGAAGAGAACGGCGACCGCAAGGTTGAATACTCCGACGACGAGAACGCAGAGTTCCAGCTGGTCACTATGCCTTTCCGCATTCAGTTGTTGGCGCAGCTGTGCGCCGAAACAGGCCACGTTTACCACATCAGCATCCCACGCCGTAAAGAGCTTTCAGCGTTAGAAATGGACATGGATAACACCTATGTTCAGAACCTGCTGCTTGCTGTAGAAAACGCGCCGGAGGTTAAAGCATACGACATGCCAGGCCTCTGGAAGCTGACCGACGCAGTGCAAAAGGCATTGCCACAGACACAGCGCCATGAACTGAACCACTTTATTCAGTTCGTTAAAGCGTGGGTTAGTACCGAATACATCGATCGCGGCCTGCTGGTGAAAGAGTGGCAAAAGGGAAACCGTGTAGCGCAGATCCAGCGCACCGATACAGGAACCAATGCTGGCGGCGGCAATAAGGCAGACCGAAACCCCGATTACGAACATACCCTGGATACGCTGGACGAAGAGATCGCACTGGCCACTTTGCCAATGGATTTCGACATCTACAATATTCCGGGTTCAATTCATCGCCGGGCTAAAGAGATCGTCAGCAAGAAAGAAAGCCCATTCAAAGAGTGGTCCGCGGCCCTGCGCAAATGCGCCGGCATCCTGGATTATTCGCGTGCAGCAATTTTCGCACTTATCCGCGGTGCCGCCGAGAACGCGCATCACTTCCCTGTCAGCCTGCAGACGTATATCAACGCTAACCTGATTGAAAGCAACCACGCATCACCAGCAGTTGAGACGCTGGCAGCAGCCGAACAGCCTAAAATCGCCAACATGGGGAATGGCATGTTCTCCATCGATAACCTAATGAACGCCCCAGCAAAACCAACCGAGGAAACCACCAGCGATGAGCAGATGGAAGAGACTGAGCGCGCCGAAGGCGAAACTAACGATGCGATATCAGCAGGCGAAGGTGCTGTGGAAGATGATCAGCAGACAGATACCGTAGCTGAAATCGTGTGTACTGGTTGCGGCGCTGTCGGTGGCGGCCACTGTCCGGAATGCGGTCCCGTTGTTGGCGATGCTACCTACGCAGCAATGGAAGCAGATTTGAAAGAAGAAGCTGATGCGCGTGAGCTTGAAGGCAGCAACGCGGAGATTCTGGCCTCCGCGGCGCCGAGCCTGGCGAACCATGAAGCGGCAGATGTTAACCAAAAACCGGAAAACGTGAATCAAAATGACGGTTCTGTGCATCAGGAAGACCAAAATGCGCATCAAAACAGCCCAGAAGTGAATCAGGACGAACCAGAAGGGAATCAGCCAGAGCCGGTTGCCGAATACCCTGCTGTCTTCGAGCCAGGTCGTTATGAAGGTCTGCCAAACGAGGTTTACCACGCGGCGAACGGTATCAGCTCAACACAGGTGAAAGATGCCCGCGTGTCCCTGATGTACTTCAATGCGCGCCACGTAGAGAAGACCATCACAAAAGAACGCTCTCCGGTTCTGGATATGGGCAACCTGGTGCATGCGCTGGCGCTGCAACCTGAACAACTGGATGCCGAATTCAGCGTTGAACCAGTTATTCCAGAAGGTGCATTCACTACAACGGCAACGATCCGCGCGTTCATTGATGAGCATAACGCCAGCCTGCCAGCGCAACTGTCAACTGACGATATTAAGGCACTGATTGAAGCTCACAACGCTACCCTGCCGCCACTGGTAGCACTTGGCGATGACGCTACACAGACCGGTGAGAATTACATGTCTCTCCCAGCAGAGTTTCAACGTGTTGAAGAGGGACAAAAAGTCACAGCGGCCAAAATGAAAGCCTGTATCAAAGAGTACAACGCCACCCTACCGCAGCAGGTGAAAACCAGCGGCAGCCGTGATGCTCTGCTCGAGCAACTAGCGGTGATTAACCCTGACCTGGTCGCGCAGGAAGCACAGAAACCGCAGCCGCTCAAAGTATCCGGCACGAAGGCCGATCTGATTCAGGCCGTGAAGGCGGTAAACCCTGACGCCGTATTTGCCGACGAACTGCTGGACACCTGGCGCGAAAACCCGGAAGGCAAAGTGCTGGTCACCCACCAGCAACTGCGCACCGCACTAAACATTCAGAAAGCCCTTCTCCAGCATCCGACCGCCGGCAAGTTGCTGACGCACCCGAGCCGCGCTGTTGAAGTGAGTTATTTCGGGTTCGACGATGAAACCGGGCTTGAAGTCCGTGTGCGTCCGGATCTGGAAATCGACCTGGATGGTGTGCGTATCGGTGCCGACCTGAAAACTATCAGCATGTGGAACATCAAGCAGGAAGGCCTGCGCGCCAAGTTACACCGGGAGATCATCGACCGCGATTATCACCTGAGCGCAGCCATGTACTGCGAGACAGCAGCACTTGACCAGTTCTTCTGGATTTTCGTCAACAAAGACGAGAACTACCACTGGATCGCGATTATCGAGGCATCTGTCGAGCTGCTGGAACTGGGCATGCTGGAGTACCGCAAGGCGATGCGCGCCATTGCAACCGGCTTTGATACTGGCGAGTGGCCAGCGCCAATCACCGCCGACTACACCGACGAACTAAACGACTTTGACCAGCGCCGTCTTGAAGCGCTGCGTACTCAGGCATAAGGGGGAATGAACATGTCTACAGCAATTACTACCAACGAAAACAAGACGCAAATGATCGACAACATCTCCATTTTGACCAACGGTGAACTCTTTGACCGCCTGCGTACCCTGTCGACAGTGATGGCAAATAGTGGCGCATTTGTACCTAGTCATTTCCGCGATAAGCCGGACGCATGTATGGCCGTCGTTATGCAGGCAGCCCGCTGGGGTATGGATCCTTTCGCAGTGGCGCAAAAGACTCATATCGTTGGCAATAGCGGCGTTCTCGGTTATGAAGCGCAGTTGGTTAACGCAGTAATAACCAACATGTCACCAACTAAAGACCGTCTTCATTACGAATGGTTTGGCAAATGGGAAAACATCGTTGGACGCTTTGTGAAAAAAACCAGCGGCAAAGGCAATGAATATATCGCGCCAGGCTGGGATTTAAAGGATGAGGCAGGTGTGGGTATTCGAGTGTGGGCAACGATGAAAGGCGAGGATGAGCCACGCGAACTGGTACTCATGCTTTCTCAGGCTCAGGTTCGTAACTCGACACTCTGGGCCAGCGACCCACGCCAGCAGCTCGCATATCTCGCGGTAAAACGCTGGGCTCGGTTGTACTGCCCTGATGTGATTCTCGGCGTTTACAGTGCTGATGAAGTCGAAGAGCGGGAAGAGAAAGTTATCAATCCTGGAGCTGCGCAACGGATGAGTGTTGCTGAAATAGCTGGTGACGCCGTCACCACTGCGCATAGCGGACAGGAATCGGCAGCCAACATCGATGTTATTGCCGACGAATTTCGGGACCGTATCGATTCCGCCGAAGATATCGACGCAGCGAAAGCCGTGGGCGAAGACATTAACCAGGCCAAGGCGACTTTGGGCTCAGCACTGTTCACCGAGCTCAGGAATAAAGCCACGCAGCGTTATCACCGGGTGAATGCTCGCAACAAAATCGAGGCAACTATTAACTCCCTGCCGAACACAGGCGAACCAGATGCGACCGAATTGTTCACGAAGGCAGAAGCAACACTCTATGCTGCGCGCCGTCACCTGGGTGATGAGCTGTATGAGCAGTTCCGCGTAACCCTCGACGACATGAAACCGGAATACGTTGGCTAACGGAGGTCGGCCCCGTATGGGGCCGGATACCAGCATGGTAAGTAAAATTGAACGTCAGAACGCGGTCGCCAATTACCTGCTTGATAACCCGCAGGCCAGCCCCGCAGAGATCAGCGAAGCCCTTTGCATTACAGATCGGAACTTGCGACACATCATCAATTCACTGATCGATAGCGGGATGATTGCCCGGTGCAAACGCAGTGAAGACTCCAGATGGTACCGCTTTGTGCTGAATACTCGGCATCTCGGCAAGTCCGGCGGCCAATCAGCAGAATCAAACCAGCTTAGCCAGTTGGAGGTGGTAGCGACTCAATTAGAAAAGCGCGGCCTGTGGCGCCGGGCGGCGACAGTCTGGGCCGAATTATCCCGCATGCAGAAGACTGTAACCGGCGTGGCCATGATTGCGTCGCGGCGTAACCGCTGTATTCGATTAGGGAGAGCGTAAACATGAGCCTGAAACACCGCCTTCAAGAACTGGAAGCCAGCATTGAACCTGCTGCGCTGCGCGCGGCTGCAGACGAGTATTCCGACCTGCTGCTGACATTGTGCCTGTGCATGAAGTTGGCCGGTCCGACCCGGGCGAACGTCCGCGCCTGCGCCACCTCACTGAAAGGCCGCCTGACAACCTGGCACAGCCAGAAAGAACTGAGCGCCATCCTCAGCAGCTGGGACCCTGTTGGTTATGTCCTCGGCCTTCGCCGGGAAGCGAACCGCGCCGCCGCCAGCAATGGCGATCCGATTGATGTGTTTGTGTGAGGTGAGCATGAAGCTAATTAACCGCGGCAGCAAGCAATCACCTATCGCGCGTCAGGCATGCGAGATAGCGCTGGCAACACACCAGGAACGCCACGGCGACTATGGACGCAGCAATATGACAGAGATGTACACCATCCGCGTTGAAGGGGTGAAGGTCACTGTTGAAGTGGTGAACCGGAAGGCAAGCTATGTGGCCACAGCAATGACGGGGATGCGCCGGTTGCGTTCGTTACCCGGCCAGGCAACTCGATAACTAATTTGAAAGAAAATGGCCCGAGCCGGGCCACTGGAGAAAACGATGAGCAAAAATACTGAAGACTTCAAATTAATGAACACTCGAGAAATTTGCGAACAGTTATGCATTTCGTCGAGAACACTGGATCGCTACCGCAAGCGCCCGGGTAATGGAAACCCATTCCCGGAGCCGGACTGCTCCTACATGGGCGGCTCTAATAAATGGCTCAAAACCAAAGTTGAAGAATGGCAGTGCCGGGAAATGGCGCGTCCTGTTCGCCGCCCAATGACACACCTGAACCTACCCCGAGACGTTAAAGGGCGACTTATCCGGTCTGACGCGGCGTGAATTCCAAAACATCGGGCTCGATGATGCTCATCAATCGGGCCCACCACTTGCCATATGCTTCTCTCATTTCTTCGATGTAGGTGTGCTTATCGTACACTGACCACACACCAGGCAGTTTATGGCCGAGCATTATCTCGGCGATATGCGGCTCTGTCAGTTCGGAAAAATTCGTTCTCGCCGTTCGGCGTAGGTCATGAACAGTGAAGTGCGGGATCTGTTCGTCATATGCCTTGAGCATAAATTTCACCAGGTTACTGCTGATGCTCATGTGGAAGCATTCGCTCATCGGCTTATCTTCATGACTCGAGAAGATAAAACGACCAGGAGCCAGCTCAATAACCCGTTTTAACATCGGGAGCATTTCAGGAATGATCGGGCGAACAATCGGCTTTTTACTTTTCCGGCCTGTTTTGTGGTTTTCCCACGGTACGGTCCAGACCCCTTCCTCAAAATCAAAGTGCGTAACTTCGGCCTTACGGAGTTCTCCAACCCTGCATGCCCACACCAGGCACAATTTAAAAAGAATTTTGTTCCGTTCAATCAGCCGGGAATCCTCAATGGCTCGCCAGACGAGAGCCAGTTCTTTGCGGTCCAGCGTTCGTTCACCCATTTTTTTCTGGATGCCGAAATCACGGCCGGATAGTTCAGCCAACGGATTAACCTCCAGCAGCTGGCGCTTCACAGCCCACGAATAACATTGCCGGCCATTGCTGATTACCCGCCGGGTGATCTCGGAGTACCCTTCCGCTAACCGGTCGAGAACGGTTAACCAGTTGTGCAACGTAAGCTGATGCGCCTGGTATCTACCTAGCTTAGGAAATACGTGAAGCTCAAATGTGCGTTTGATCTGTTCAGCCGTTTCTTTCTGGATGCACACCATGGAGTACCATTCGCGGAAGAGTTCCTCAAACGTGTACTGGCTGTTAATTTTGGCTTTATCGAGACTTTGTCGGATCCGTGGATTTTCGCCGCGGGCAAGAATAGCCGACCACTTCGCTACTTCGTCGCGCGCAGCTTTCAGCCCGAACTCCGGGTAACTGCCGATCGTCATTTTGTCCTGCTTACCCAGGAAGCGGAAACGATAGAAGAAGGTAACCGCCCCTTTCTTGGATATACGAACCCACAGACCATCACGGTCTGCCTTCTCTTCTACTTTTTCGCGTTCGCGCCCGAGGCACGACTTTAGATAACTATCTGAAATAGCCATGGTTTGTCTCTGCGTGTGTCCATCAGAACGGGAGGTTCTGTGTCCATCATAGGATATGGACGCACTGGTGGACACAAAAACCGTGACTTATGATGTCGTAGGTTGACTGTACATGCAAACAGTATTGTTTTTGTGAGAGCTGACTTGGTGGGGATCTTACGGGGAATTTGTCGGAGGTTTGCGGAAGCTGTCGGAGTGTCAGTTATCGATATGTGCAATGATGGAGAAGTTACGTATATTCTTCATATATTAATATATTTATGCCTTACGAATACTTTGAGGCCGCTGTACTGAGCCTGACGTTTGTGTCGTTCGAAAACGCCGCATTCTACACTACAACCGCGTAACCAGGAAATGCTCTTCCCGCCAAGCATAGCGCTTCCTGCGAGGAGCGTTCCAAAAATAATAAAGCCAGTGGAATCACTGGCTCATTTCAGAAGAAGAAGCGGTACGAATGAGGTCTGGTGGGAGCCCAACGCTGATGATGATGGGCTGCCACGTTTCCCGCGCAGCCAGTCGAGGCGACAGACCTTTAGCAATCAAGAATCCCCCAACGCCACCCAGTATTGCGCCACACAGCGCGGCAACGTCAGAGCCGAACAGCATCTGAAACAGCGTAGCGACAACAAACAGGCCAACCAGCGGTGACATATAAACCAGCATCGCTGAACCAAGTAGGCTGCTTTCGGTAATGCCCAACTCGACCTTTTGTCCTGTGACCAGCGGCTGTGCACTAGGAACGGAGATCGTGTGGCTGGTTTGTGGTCCCAGCTTATTCAGGACGCGGGTCCCACAGCCGGCGCGTGAAGAACAGCTGTTGCAGGACGTTTTGACGTCGCAACTCACCTGCGCGATACCGTTATCCCAAGCGATAACGGTGGCCCACTCTTTGATCATTGCGCACCCTTGAAGCTAATGCCGTCGGCAATACGTTTCGCCGTTGGCGGCGGCAGCTCACCTACGATGGTAATTTCCGCCTGATTACGCACGGTAGTACTTACCGTACGACGACCGGTACGCAGTAACTGTTCGCTGCTGTTTGGATTTGC
The DNA here is from genome assembly GCF_040932435.1 of Kluyvera sp. STS39-E. NCBI lineage: Bacteria > Pseudomonadati > Pseudomonadota > Gammaproteobacteria > Enterobacterales > Enterobacteriaceae > Kluyvera > Kluyvera sp. STS39-E. The sequence goes on from NZ_JBFQGA010000018.1 coordinate 13,553, forward strand.
CCGATTGATGTTGATTGAGAAACTAAACAAGCCATCGGAGAAGAGACGAGACTCTACCGGCGAATCGATCGTCGGCAAGGTACGGCGGCTACTAGCGACTTCACTAAAGCCCTGTGGCAGCCATGTTGGCGACCAGTTGAAATTGACCTTAGTTCCCGCCGGAACGGACAACAACGGCGGCAGACTCGCTTTCGCCAGTTTATCCATGCTGCTATCTACATTGTCGCCAACGTCAAAGGCAATGACGCGGAACTGCTCTAGGGTTTCCCCATCACGATCGAGCAGATCGACACGCATCGGCAGCTTGCTTTCCGAATCCATCCAAACGATATAGCTATAGCGAGTACCATCGCGCGCCACAACCCGGATAACCTCGCAGAGGCGATCGGCAATACGGGTGCGCCCGACGGAGATAAAATCGTAATACGGCGCCAAACGTTTAAAGTCGGTATAGACCAACGACGGCAGTGAATCGACGATGTAGTCGCCGTTCAGGGTAAACGGATCAAGACCAGGCTCAAAATAGCTGATTTCGCTACCCCGCTGCACCACCTCGCGACGAGGACCATCCATTTGCAACAATTGTGCAAGCGGCTGCCCATTAAGACGCGCATGGCGATAGCGTAGCGATTCGACGCCGGATTTATTGATGCTGACGAATGACAGCTCGTAGTTGAGTGACTGACTGGCCAGATTCATCTGCTGCAACAACGCCCCGGATGATACATCTGCCGAGGCGTTTGCACAGAAGAACAGGCTACCAGCCACAAGTGACATGGCACACCAAAGTTGCTTCATTACTGCGATTGCGTTCCTAGAGTTTGATAGCCCGGCACCTGAACAGCAGCCTGCTGAGTTTGTGCCTGCTCAAACTGAAGTTGTTCTGAATGCAAGCGACGCTGCAATTCGTAATCCTGCAGCATAGCATTAATACGGCGACGCTGTTCCTGAACCTGTTGCTGACCGGTACCGGCGGAAGCATCCGTTGGCACACCTAGGCTTACAGGACTGGCTTTACCCATCATTGGCAGGGTATTAAACACCGGTGATTCAGGTTGAGATGTATCTGATTGCCCATTGTAGTGCTGAACACCAACAATAACGGCTAACGACACACAGGCAGCCACACCCATCTGGGTAAGCGAACTGGCCCATGGACGAACTTTGTTCCAGAACGGCATTTTTTGCCATTGGTGTGGCGCTGGCTGGGCTTCAGGAATGAGCGGCGTTGTCGATTGACGAACAGGCTCATTTTCGATGGCGGCCATGACGCGAGAAGAGATATCAAAATGAAGCACGTCAGGCGTGTCGCCGCGCAGCGAATCACGAATGAGGTGATAGCTCCCCCAGGTTTCTTGCAACTCTGTCGAGCGTGACAGTTCAGTCAGCAGCTCGTTATCCAGCGTTTCACCATCCATTAAGGCGGAAAGTTGTTCTTTCTGCATGCCTAATACCTTTTCCAGTATCCCGCTTTCGTCAACGCCTGATAAGCGGTTGAACTTTATTATCGATAGCTTCTCGCGCACGGAAGATACGAGAACGAACCGTACCCACCGGACAATCCATGATAACCGCTATCTCTTCATAGCTTAGGCCATCAAGCTCCCGCAAGGTAATTGCCATGCGTAAATCTTCCGGAAGCGCATCAATGGTGCGAAAAACAATCTGTCTCAGTTCTTCTGACAACATTAAGTTCTCAGGGTTCGAAATTTCTTTCAAAGCGCCGCCGCTTTCAAAGTTTTCGGCTTCACTCGCGTCCACATCGCTAGACGGCGGGCGACGCCCCTGAGCAACCAGGTAATTTTTAGCCGTATTCACAGCAATACGATACAGCCAAGTATAGAAAGCACTATCTCCCCGGAAAGAATCCAGCGCACGATAGGCCTTTATAAAAGACTCTTGTACCACATCCGGCACATCGCCAGATGGCACATAGCGGGAAACCAGGCTCGCAACCTTATGCTGATAGCGTACCACCAGCAGGTTAAAAGCTTTCTGATCTCCTTTCTGGACCCGCTCAACCAGGACCTGGTCCGTTAACTGCTCGCTCATCCGAGGTAATGTCTCCCCAAACCCTATTTCCACGCGTAATCAGAATGCCACTCCAGCACTGCATTATGAGCAAGCAGAAGCTTAGAGTGCCCGATTTTCGTAAAGTTCCGTTACGCTTTGTTTTTTGTTTAGCAGCAGACGATTCATTGTCTGTCATTATATGTCTGCCGGTGTATTACGGTACGTAAGTTGCGAAATAAAAACGCAAATCCAGTGAAGAGTAACGTAACCCGACCTTTATTTCATCATAAATAGCTGAGCCAGGCCTTAGCGTTTCTCTTATTTTCACCTCTAGCCCCTCCTGCCGATTCGGCGAACATGTTTAGTCATTACAACTTTAGTGTAAAAAAACCCTGCACAGGTCGCTTTTATAGTGCTACTCTGCGATTACCGTGTTTAGTAAATTAAACAACCATAATGAACTCACTCCCAGAACTTTCCTGTGATGTACTGATTGTCGGTAGCGGTGCTGCCGGCCTATCGTTGGCGCTGCGTCTTGCTGAGCACAGTTCGGTCATTGTTTTAAGCAAGGGACCGATCAGTGAAGGCTCCACCTTCTATGCTCAAGGAGGGATCGCCGCCGTCTTTGATGAGGCTGACAGCATTGAATCGCACATTGAGGATACGCTGATTGCCGGTGCGGGGATTTGCGATCGCCAGGCGGTATCGTTCGTCGCCAGCAATGCCAAACGCTGCGTGCAGTGGCTTATCGAGCAAGGCGTGCTGTTTGACACTCAGGTTCAGGCAAACGGAGAAGAGAGTTATCACTTAACGCGTGAAGGCGGCCATAGCCATCGCCGTATTCTACATACCGCAGATGCCACCGGTCGGGAAGTGGAAAATACGCTGGTCAGCAAAGCGCTTAACCATCCCAACATTCGCGTGCTCGAACGTAGCAACGCCGTCGATTTAATTGTTTCCGATAAAATAGGTTTACCGGGCACTCGCCGCATCGTCGGCGCATGGATTTGGGATCGCAATAAAGAAAAGGTTGAGACCTGCGCCGCCAAATCGGTTGTCCTAGCAACCGGCGGCGCCTCAAAGGTGTATCAGTACACCACCAACCCGGATATCTCCTCCGGTGATGGTATCGCTATGGCCTGGCGTGCAGGTTGCCGCGTCGCCAACCTTGAATTTAACCAATTTCACCCCACCGCACTCTATCATCCTCAGGCGCGTAACTTCCTGCTGACAGAAGCCCTGCGCGGCGAAGGCGCACACCTGAAGCGCCCCGACGGCAGCCGTTTTATGCCTGACTTCGACGAACGTGGCGAACTGGCTCCGCGAGATATCGTGGCTCGCGCGATTGACCATGAGATGAAGCGCCTTGGCGTGGACTGCATGTATCTCGATATTAGCCACAAGCCTGAAGCCTTTGTTCGCCAGCATTTCCCAATGATTTATGAAAAATTACTGGGTCTGGGAATCGATCTGACCAAAGAGCCGGTGCCAATTGTCCCTGCGGCGCACTATACCTGCGGCGGCGTGATGGTTGACGACTACGGACGTACCGACGTTGACGGGCTGTATGCAATCGGTGAAGTGAGTTACACCGGTTTGCACGGAGCAAATCGCATGGCGTCGAACTCACTGCTGGAGTGTCTGGTCTACGGCTGGTCGGCCGCCGAGGATATTCACAAGCGGATGCCTTATGCCCGTCAAACGGAAAAGCTGCCTGCTTGGGATGAAAGCCGGGTGGAAAACTCAGATGAACTGGTCGTCATCCAGCACAACTGGCACGAGCTAAGGCTCTTTATGTGGGACTATGTTGGCATCGTGCGCACCACCAAACGCTTAGAGCGCGCACTTCGCCGTATTACCATGCTGCAGCAGGAGCTGGACGAGTACTATTCCCGTTTCCGCGTCTCTAACAACCTGCTAGAGCTGCGCAACCTCGTGCAGGTTGCCGAGCTGATTGTGCGCTGCGCCATGATGCGTAAAGAAAGCCGGGGCCTGCATTACACGCTGGATTATCCAGATTTGTTAGCGCAGTCCGGGCCGTCTGTGCTCTCGCCGCTGACTCACATAAATAAATAGAATGCCTGGGTCAGCGCAGTGTAGCCTTCAGAATACTGCTGCTCTGGCCCACGAATCACCAGCCTGTCGCTAAAGCACTCCCCTGCCTTCGGTGAAAATGCCAGCAGCACCCGATGCGGCAGGCGCATTTCTGTTTCCGCCACGTCAGTACGTAAACGTAAATGCCAGCCCATCGACATCGCTTGTTGGCTAAATGTCTGGCCGATATTTTCCGGTAGCACGACACAAAAGAAGCCATCTTCGGTGATGGCATCGGCGGCACAGGTTAACAGCGCCTGATGATCGAGCGTGGTGGTATAGCGCGCCTGTTCGCGCTCCGGCGTCGCACACTCAACGCCCTGCTCATAATATGGCGGATTGCTGACAATCAGGTTATAGCGGGTTGTAAGCCCCGCAACCCATTGTTGAATATCGGCAGTATGCACATGGACTCTATCTGCCCAGGGCGATTCAGCAATGTTTTCCCGCGCTTGTTCTGCCGCCACTTCGTCCAACTCAACGGCATCAATGCTTACATGTTCATCCGTTCGCTGCGCCAGCATCAAAGCCAGCAGCCCGCTCCCCGTCCCGATATCCAGTACGCGGTTGACGCGGGCAATCGGTGACCAGGCACCCAATAAAATGCCATCAGTCCCGACCTTCATCGCACAGCGATCGTGAGCCACAAAAAAGTTTTTAAAGGTAAATCCGTTGCGACGCAGCACGGATTTAGAATCAGACGTCATATGCGACCTTGCCGATGAAACGAGAGAATATTTCGGTTATGAACAATACCCGAGAACAGATAGCCATACAAACAGATGAAGATTAAAGCCGTAACGTCTATAATCACCGCCTCACACAGAGGTAATCATGACTGTAACGACTTTTTCCGAACTTGAACTTGACGAAAGCCTGCTGGAAGCCCTCCAGAGTAAAGGCTTTACGCGCCCAACTGCCATCCAGGCTGCCGCTATTCCGCCTGCGCTCGAAGGACGTGACGTTCTTGGTTCTGCGCCAACCGGCACCGGTAAAACAGCGGCGTATTTGCTGCCTGCGTTGCAGCACCTGCTCGATTTTCCGCGCAAAAAATCTGGCCCGCCGCGTATTTTGATCCTCACGCCAACGCGTGAACTGGCGATGCAGGTCGCCGATCATGCCCGCGAGCTGGCAAAAAACACTCACCTGGACATTGCGACCATCACCGGTGGTGTGGCGTATATGAACCACGCTGAAGTGTTCAGCGAAAACCAGGATATCGTCGTCGCGACGACCGGTCGTTTGATGCAGTACATCAAAGAAGAAAACTTCGACTGCCGTTCCGTCGAGACGCTGATCTTAGATGAAGCGGACCGCATGCTGGATCTGGGCTTTGCCCAAGATATCGAGCATATCGCCGGTGAAACCCGCTGGCGTAAACAGACGCTGCTGTTCTCAGCAACGCTGGAAGGCGATGCAATTAAAGACTTCGCCGAGCGTTTGCTGGAAGACCCGGTTGAAGTGTCGGCCGATCCGTCAACTCGCGAGCGTAAGAAAATTCATCAGTGGTACTACCGCGCCGATGACTTTGACCATAAATTCAAGCTGCTTGAGCACCTGCTGAAGCAAGAAGACGCAACCCGTACCATCGTGTTTGTACGTAAACGCGAGCGTGTGCATGAACTGGCAGATAAGCTGCGTTCGATCGGTATTAACAACTGTTATCTTGAAGGTGAGATGGCGCAGGTTAAACGTACCGAAGGCATCAAACGTCTGACCGAAGGCCGTGTTAACGTGCTGGTTGCCACTGATGTTGCGGCGCGCGGTATCGATATTCCTGACGTCAGCCACGTCATTAACTTCGATATGCCACGTAGCGGTGACACCTATCTGCACCGCATCGGCCGTACTGGTCGCGCCGGGCGCAAAGGCACCGCGATATCTCTGGTCGAAGCCCACGACTATGTGCTGCTGATGAAAATCGGTCGCTACGTTGAAGAGCCGCTGAAAGCCCGCGTCATCGACACGCTGCGTCCAGTGACTCGTCCACCAAGCGAGAAGATGACCGGCAAGCCGTCGAAGAAGGTACTGGCAAAACGCGCCGAGCAAAAAGAGAAAGACAAAGAAAAACCACGCGTGAAAAAGCGTCACCGTGATGCGAAGAACGTCGGTAAGCGCCGTAAGCCAAGCGGCACCAGCGCGACTGAGCAGAGCACCGAAGAGTAAAGCAAACGCCGGGATAACTTCCCGGCGTTTTCGTATTCAGGGATAAGAGCAGCCTGCCATGAAGAAAAAAGAGTTTGTGACTCAAGATCTCCTCAGCAAGATTTACCAGCAGCACAGCGATGGCGCTCGCAAGCTGCCGCCGGAACGCCAGTTGGCGCAGGAATATGGCGTCTCCCGCTTTACTATTCGCCAAGCGTTGGAAAAACTGGCTAGCATCGGCGTCGTACGTATCGTGCAGGGATCAGGGATCTGGATAAACGAGCAGACTCGCAGCAATCCGCTGGTCTATAACTCCATCACTGAAAAACGCTTCGACCAGATGCGTTACCGCATGATAAGCCTGCACAAAAAACGGCCCGACAGAGAAGACCAGCAAATTTTTGGCCTCACCGAGAACGATTTTATCTGGCAGTTCTGCCGACTGCGGTTTGTCGACGACGTGGCCACGCAAATAGAAATATCCCGCATGCCCGCCGCCATGTTCTCCGACCTCAACCAAGAAGCCATTGAACGCTCGTTACAGCAATACGTGCTGGAGAAGGGATATCCCATTTCTCATCTTCTGACCAGCTACCGGGCGGTAAGCGTCAGCCGAGATCAGGCGGTACTGCTGGGCTGTAAAAAAGGCGCGCCGGCGATGCACATCAATAACCGAGGCATCCTCGACGGTGGGCGGGTCTATGAGATAAGCGATATCATCGATATCAACTACTCGTGTACCTATGTGATCCCGCACAACCGCGATAACCTTGCCTTCCGCCAGCAACCGCCAGAATAATTTACGGCGTGTGAATTGCCCCGTCCGGCAGGCGGCTTTGCGTCCATTCGTGCGGGCGATAAACCACCGGATGGGCCAACGCAAGCGCTTCGTCAAAGCCCACACCAATGCCCGATGCGGTCGGTGGATAGATAAAGCCATTTTGCACTTCAGGTGCGCCGGGGAAGACAGCATCCGTGGTGGCTGAACGTGGGATAAATTCCTGAATAGCCGCGTTATGCAGGTGAATATTCAAGTGCGTGTTCACCGCCACGCCTATCGGCGTCATATCCCCTGGGCCATGCCATGCCAGACGCACGCCAAAAGCTTGACACAGTACCGCCAGTTTCAACGCAGGCGTGATACCGCCAATCTGCGAGACATGGCAGCGAATAAAATCAATCTGCCGGTTAACAATGAGCTCATGCCATTCTGCCGGATTGTTAAAGAGCTCACCCATTGCCAGCGGTATGCTGCTCTGCTGACGGATTTGCGCGAGCCACGGGCTTTGCTGCGGTGATAAAATATCTTCAATAAACCACGGCTGATAAGGCTCCAGTTGCTTCGCCAGCTGCAATGCCTGCTGCGGGAACAGGCGCTCATGCACGTCGTGCAAAATATGGAAACGATGGCCGTAACGTGCGCGCAGTAGGCGGAACATTTCGACCGTATTGCGCACATATTCATCCTGATCAAACCATGCGCCAGGCGTCGGGTTTTCCGGCGTCTGCATGTCACGCGGCGTGCCGCCGTAGAAGCCTAACTGACAGCGAATATGGCGATAGCCCTGCTCCAGTAGCTTATCAACCGAAACAAACAGCTCATCCGGCGTCTCACCGCTGGCATGCGTGTAGGCCGCAATCGCATCGCGCGATTTCCCGCCCAGTAATTGATAAAGCGGCATATCGGCAAGTTGGGCTTTGATATCCCACAACGCCATATCCACACCGGCGATGGCATTGTTCATTACTGGGCCATTACGCCAGTAGGCATTAACGTTCATCATCTGCCAAAGGTCTTCGATGTTATTAGCATCACGGCCAATCAGCAGCGGCTGCAGATATTCGTCCACCAGCGTTTTTACTGCCAGCGGCCTTTGCTGGAACGTGGCACAGCCAAGCCCCACGGTGCCCTTGTCCGTTGTGACACGCACAGTCACCAGATTATGGCGGTCTGGACGAGTGATAAAACATTCAATCGCGGTAATCAGCGTAGGTTTCACAGACAACTCCCTGTGGAAAATAAAATAAGAATGACATTATCTTCGCCCTATTTTTATCGCCGGGTAAACCTTTTTATTATTTAATTTTTTTGGTCTAAAAACCGCTTAATTTATATTAATAAAACGAACCAATTTAGCCAAAACACATCATTACAGCCCTAACATATGGCAAATTGTGATAAGAATCATATTTTATTGGTTTGTTTTTATGGTTTAGCTTATTTACCATTCAGCGACACAAAGAAAACAACGAACTTATCGCAGGAGCCGTTATGGGGACGCAAGAAGCTATCAGCAGAATTATTCGTCTGGTGGGCGGACCGGAAAATATCAATAAAGTCTGGCACTGTATGACTCGACTTCGCTTTGATTTAATTGACGATAAAAAAATTGCGCAGGATGAGATTAAACAGCTGCCCGGCGTCTTAGGCGCGCAATTGCAAAGCGACCAGTTTCAGATAATCATCGGTCCGAAGGTTAACAGCTGGTATGAGCAGTTGCAGGATACGCTGGGTACCCACGGTCAGGCGGAGACTCACGAGAAAAACAAAGAGCGAAAAAGCCTCGTGTCCCTCTTTATGGACACCGTTTCCGGCGTCTTTGGCCCCATTGTTCCCGCGATTGCCGGGGCCGGGATGATAAAAGGCCTGCTCGCGGGGCTAATCGCCCTCAAGCTAGTATCGACTAAAAGCGATACGGTGATGATTATCGACCTTATCGCCAGCGGCGTATTTTACTTCCTGCCATTTTTCTTGGCAGTGTCGGCGGCAAAAATCTTCAAAACCAATGAGTATCTGGCCGTAGCCGTGGCCGCATGTCTGATGTATCCGACCTTGATTGATGCCGCAAAAGCGTTGGCCGCACATCAGGACGGCGCAGTATCGGCACTGTGGCTACTTAACGCTATCCCCGTTTCAGTATTTAATTATGCCTCCAGCGTAATCCCTGTGATCTTCTCAATACTGGCTTTGAAATACATCCACCAAGCGGTGGACCGTGTCATGCCGGAAGTGCTGAAAACGGTGTTTACGCCAACGCTAACGCTCTTTATCGGCGCATTGGCGGCACTGGTGATCATCGGGCCTATTGGTATTTGGCTTGGCAAAATGCTGGCGTGGTTTATCGAAGGATTATTTGGCGTGTCGGCAAGCTTCGCCGGTCTGGTGGTTGGCGCAATTCGTCCGGTGGCCATTCTCACCGGGATGCACCATGCGATGACGCCAATCGCGCTACAAAACTTCAGCGATCGCGGCTATGACATGCTGATGCCGATGATGTTTATGGCCAACATGGCTATCGCCGGGGCCACTTTTGCCATCTGGCGCTTGAACAAAGACAACCGTACGGTAACCCTTTCCGCCGCTATCTCCGCGTTGTTGGGTATTACCGAGCCGGCATTATTTGGGGTATTAACACGTTATAAGAAAGCATTTATTGCCGCTACCGTCGCCAGTTCGTTGGCATCAGCCTTTATCGCCTTCTTTGGCGTACGTCTGTACGGCTATATTTTATCGAGCATTTTCAGCCTGCCCGCCTATATCGGCCCCTACTTTATCTTCGCCATTTCCGGCGTCGCTATCGCTTTGGTGCTGTCCTTTACGCTCACCACCATCTTGGTAGGCCGCGAACAGGCGAAATAAAAAATCCCCCGCAGGAACCCTGCGGGGGATTGATATCATGCCGTCGGTTTATGCCGACGCAGTCACTTTCCAGCCCGAATCAATTACAGGCTTTCGGTGAAAGTACGGGCAATAACGTCGCGCTGCTGTTCTGGAGTCAGAGAGTTAAAGCGCACCGCATAGCCGGAAACACGGATGGTCAGCTGAGGATATTTTTCTGGGTGCTCAACGGCATCCATCAGCGTTTCGCGACGCAGAACGTTAACGTTCAGGTGCTGCCCCCCTTCTACGCGAACTTCAGGTTTCGCTTCAACCGGGATTTCACGGTATTCGATGTCGCCCAACGCACTCAGTGCAACAACATCATCTTCTGCATAACCACCTTTTGCGCACAGGCAACGAGCTTCGCCTTTCTCGCTGTCGAGCAGCCAGAATGAATTCAGCAGGTCGTTATTAGCCGTTTTAGTAATTTGGATACCTGTAATCATTTGATGCCTCCCAAGGCTCTTTATATTCGTTTTTTAACCGGCCGTCTCGCGGCCAATTGGTAAAACCATTGTTGCTTGAGTGTATATATACCCCTCACACCACCCTGATTCTTTGATTTAAATCAATAAAAACCACACCATAAAAGTGGTCATGATGGAAAATACTTGTTTTGCATCAAGTTACGCCACCTAGAAGTCGTAAAAATCATTGTAAGTATTCAACTTTTTTTATGGTGCTCGTTAGCGATACCGCCATCCGATTTTGTGATGAGGAAAGAAGCAGTTAAGCTATGACAATAGAGAATCGCAGGAGAGCGAGATGACAACCCCTTTAAGCTGGCATGATGTGCTGGCAGATGAAAAGCAGCAGCCCTACTTTGTGAATACACTGGCAACTGTCGCCAGCGAACGTCAGGCGGGCGTAACCATTTATCCGCCGCAAAAAGATGTTTTTAACGCTTTTCGTTTTACTGAGCTAAACGATGTCAAAGTGGTTATTCTGGGACAAGATCCTTATCACGGCCCCAACCAAGCGCATGGCTTGGCATTCTCGGTCCAACCGGGCATCGCGACGCCACCGTCATTGCTGAATATGTATAAAGAGCTGGAAGGGACAATCCCCGGCTTTACACGCCCTAACCACGGCTATCTCGAAAGCTGGGCCCGTCAGGGCGTGCTGCTGCTGAATACGGTGTTAACCGTCCGCGCTGGACAGGCCCACTCGCATGCCAGTTTAGGCTGGGAGACCTTTACCGATAAAGTCATTGCGCTGATTAATGAACATCGGGAAGGGGTTGTGTTTTTGCTGTGGGGTGCGCACGCGCAGAAGAAAGGCGCCATTATTGATACCCAACGTCATCATGTATTGAAGGCCCCGCACCCATCGCCGCTGTCGGCACATCGCGGCTTCTTTGGTAGTAACCATTTTGTGCAGGCTAACCAGTGGCTGGCACAGCGCGGTGACGCACCGATTGATTGGATGCCGGTGCTTCCAGAGTAATGGGTGATTGATAGCGCTACGCTGACCAAGCCTCCCATTTTGCAGATATAAAAAAACCGGTGGAGCTGCCTCTACCGGTTTTTTTTCAACGTACGATATTACGCTTTATGCTGACGCCACCATTCGCCCAGCAGCACGCCCGTCGCCACAGAGACGTTTAGGCCTTCTACCGCACGAGTACCGTCAATCGATACGCTCATATCGGCAATGGTTGCCGCAGCGTCGGAAACACCGTCGCGATCCTGACCCAGAGCCAGCACCATTTTCTTCGGCAGCTCGGCTTTAAACAGCGGCATACCATTGCCGTTGCTGCTGGTCGTTACGATGGTATAGCCTGCTTTGCGGAACTGCTCCAGCGCGTCAATGAAGCTGTCGCCGGTGATTGGCTGAACATGCTCAGCGCCACCTTCGGCGGTACGAATGGCCGCACCCGATTCCAGCAACGCAGCGTCTTGCAATACCACGCCTTTCACACCGAAATGCGCGCAGCTGCGGATCATCGCACCGAGGTTATGCGGGTTACCCGCATCTTCCAGCGCCAGTACGCAATCATCTTCACCGCTTTGGGAAACCCACTGCTGTACAGAGGTGCCGTTACGTTTTTTGATCAGGAAGCAAACGCCGCCGTGATGTTCAGTACCGGACGCTTTCGCCAGCTCTTCTTCATCAACCACGTGGTAGGCTTTGCGGTTTGCCGCCATCCAACGCAGCGCTTCTTTAAAGCGAGGGGTCACGCTCTGTACGAACCAAGCACGAACGATCGCATCCGGGCGGCTCTGGAACAGCGCCTGGCAGGCATTTTCGCCGTACACGCGAGTCTCTTCCGCACGCTGGCGACGCAGCACTTCTGGATCGATAAAGCTTTTACCGCTGATGCCGCCGTGATCCGGTTTCACAATGGTGTCGTCGCCCGGCGCGCGGGAAACAGTACGCCATGGAGAACCTTCCCCACGATCGCGATCGCGCTCTACGTCGCGGTCACGACCTCGTTCACGACCACGATCGCTGTTAGGACCCTTTCTCTCATCACGGGCAGGGCGACGACCGCCTTCGGCACGGGAAGTACCAGCACGGGATGCGCCAGGACGGCCTCCGCCTTTACCAGTACGAGGATTTTGGGTGCGTTTGTCCGAGTCATCGTCACTGCGGACGTACATCACTTTGACCTTGCCGTTTTTGTTCTTCAGTTCGTCGCTCATGTTTTTCTCCACCTGCGCTGCGCGAAGCGCGCAGATTACCTGATGTGGTAGCGCTTAGCCATTACTTCATAAAAAAGACCGCGACTATTGTACCCATTGGATAAAACGCATTGTTGATTAATACAGTCTCGTTGATAATGTGTAACATTATAGAAACATTCGGCAACATTGCCGTCCTGCAACATGATGACCCAGAGGTGAGTTATGAATACCGTTTGTGCCCACTGCCAGGCGCTTAATCGCATTCCTGAAGAGCGTCTTAACGACGCGGCAAAGTGTGGTCGCTGTGGTGAAGAATTGTTTGATGGCGATGTTATCAACGCCACGGACAGCACGCTGGATAAACTGCTGAAGGACGATCTCCCGGTTGTCGTCGATTTCTGGGCGCCGTGGTGCGGCCCTTGCCGCAATTTTGCGCCGATTTTCGAGGATGTCGCAGAAGAGCGTAGCGGCAAAGTTCGCTTTGTAAAAGTGAACACCGAAGCCGAGCGCGAACTCAGCGCACGTTTTCGCATCCGCAGCATCCCGACCATCATGATTTTCAAAAATGGTGAGGTCATCGACATGCTTAACGGCGCTGTTCCTAAAGCACCGTTTGAAAGCTGGTTGAACGAAGCCTTACAACAGTAGTCTTCACGGGGCGCATCTTGTGCCCCGTATTCTCCTCTGCGACAATAGCGTTTTTGCCACGTCACTCCCAAGCCCCATGATTGAAAATGCCGTTCTACGGTTGCGCGCCGAACGTTTAGCCCGCGCGACTCGCCCTTTCCTTGCCCGTGGTAATCGGGTTCGTCGCTGCCAGCGCTGTCTGCTGGTGACGGGCTATTGCCTGTGCAACACCATTGCTCCACACCCTGCGCAAAGCCGGTTTTGTCTCGTGATGTTCGACACAGAGCCCATGAAGCCAAGCAATACCGGTCGTCTAATTGCCGATATTTTGCCGCAAACCGAAGCTTTTCAGTGGTCGCGTACCGAACCGCCGCTGGCGCTGCTGGAGTTGGTGAAAAATCCAGATTATCAGCCAATGGTGGTGTTCCCCTCTTCTTACGCCGGGCCTGAGCGCCAGGTGCTGAGCGCGCCGCCGTCAGGTAAGCCGCCGCTGTTTATTATGTTAGATGGAACCTGGCCGGAAGCACGAAAAATGTTCCGTAAAAGCCCTTGGCTGGACGGCCTGCCGCTGATTTCAGTCGATCTTTCACGCGTATCGGCCTACAGCCTGCGTGAAGTGCATGCCGAAGGGCAGTACTGCACGGCTGAGGTGGCGATTGCCCTGTTGGATCTTGCCAATGACACTGGAGCCGCTTCTGCACTTAGCCAGCATTTCACTCGTTTTCGTGAAAACTATCTTGCAGGAAAATCTCATCATCAGGGCAACATCACAACCGCCAGCGTGGAAAACGGTTAAACTCTTACGATCATCATCGCGTAAGGAAGACCGGTATGAGTCAACGTGGGCTGGAAGCACTTCTGAGGCCAAAGTCTATTGCGGTTATTGGCGCCTCGATGAAGCCTCAGCGTGCCGGTTTTTTAATGATGAAAAACCTGCTAGCCGGCGGTTTTACCGGCCCGGTTTTACCCGTCACTCCGACTTGGAAAGCGGTGCTTGGCGTACTGGCTTGGCCAACTATCGACAGCCTGCCCTTCTCTCCTGATCTTGCGGTATTGTGCACCCATGCCCGCCGCAATCTGGAATTACTGGAGTCTTTGGGGGAAAAAGGCTGTAAAACTTGCATTATCCTCTCTTCCACCCCCGATCAGTTCAGCGCGCTTAAAGCGTGTGCCGCACGCTATCAAATGCGCCTGTTGGGACCAAATAGTCTAGGCCTGCTGGCACCGTGGCAGGGGTTGAACGCCAGCTTTTCGCCGGTTCCCATCCGCAGAGGTAAACTGGCGTTTATTTCCCAGTCTGCTGCCGTCTCAAATACCATTCTTGACTGGGCACAACAGCGTGAAATGGGGTTTTCCTACTTTATCGCGTTGGGCGATAGTCTCGATATTGACGTCGATGATTTACTCGATTATCTGGCTCGAGACAGCAAGACCAGCGCAATTTTGCTCTATCTGGAGCATCTGAGTGACGCCCGCCGCTTTGTCTCCGCTGCGCGTAGCGCCTCACGCAACAAACCGATTCTGGTGATTAAGAGTGGTCGAAGTCCGGCCGCTCAACGCCTACTGCACGTCAATTCGGGCATGGACCCGGCTTGGGATGCGGCTATCCAGCGTGCCGGGTTACTGCGCGTTCAGGATACCCATGAACTGTTTTCCGCCGTTGAAACCCTAAGCCATATGCGTCCATTACGCGGCGAGCGGTTGATGATTGTCAGCAACGGCGCGGCACCTGCTGCGCTGGCGTTGGATGAGCATTGGGCACGCAACGGCAAGCTGGCGACGCTAAACGAAGAAACCTGCCATCAGCTCCAGGCACAGCTGCCGGACACCGTAAAAGCCGGCAACCCGTTAGATTTGCGTGATGATGCTAGTATTGAGCATTACGCATCGGCGGTGAATATCTTGCTCAACAGCTCGGATTTAGATGCGCTCATGATCATTCACGCACCCAGCGCGACCGCCACGGGAAGCGAAAGCGCCGCAGCGCTAATTGAACTGATAAAGCAGCATCCACGGGGAAAATTTGTCAGCGTCCTGACCAACTGGTGCGGCGAGTATTCCTCGATTGAAGCCCGCCGTATGTTCAGCGATGCCGGAATTCCCACCTACCGGACGCCTGAAGGGACAATCACCGCCTTTATGCACATGGTGGAGTACCGACGAAATCAAAAGCAGCTGCGTGAAACGCCTGCACTACCGCATAGTCTGACCGCCAATACCGCTCAGGCCCATGAACTATTACAACAGGCCATTGATAATGGGATTAGCGCGCTGGATACGCACGAAGTCCGTCCAATTTTAAACGCCTATGGCCTGAATACCCTGCCAACTTGGATTGCTTCTGACAGCGCTGAGGCGGTGCATATCGCCGAACAAATTGGTTACCCGGTGGCGTTGAAGCTGCGCTCGCCCGATATTCCTCATAAATCAGAAGTACAGGGCGTGATGCTCTACCTGCGTACCGCCGCCGAAGTCCAGCAGGCAGCGGATGCTATTCTCGATCGTGTAAAAATGGCTTGGCCACAGGCGCGAATTCACGGTCTGCTGGTGCAAAGTATGGCTAACCGTGCCGGTGCTCAGGAACTGCGCGTCGTCGTGGAACACGATCCGGTGTTTGGCCCGCTGATTATGCTGGGGGAAGGCGGGGTGGAATGGCGCGCCGAAGATCAGGCCGCGGTGGCTTTGCCTCCACTCAATATGACGCTGGCGCGTTATCTGGTCATCCAAGCCATTAAGAGCAAGAAGATCCGTGGACGCAGCGCGTTACGCCCTTTGGATATTGCCGGACTCAGCCAGCTTTTAGTTCAGGTATCTAACCTGATTGTGGACTGTCCGGAGATCCAGCGTCTTGATATTCATCCCCTTCTCGCTTCCGGCAACGAATTTACAGCGCTGGATGTCAACCTCGATATCGCCCCGTTCGGGGGAGCGAGTGAGAGCAGGCTTGCGATACGCCCCTATCCGCAGCACCTTGAAGAGTGGGTGACGATGAAAAACGGCGACCGCTGTCTTTTTCGCCCCATCCTCCCCGAAGATGAACCTTTGCTGCAGCAGTTTATTGCCCGAGTCACCAAGGAGGATCTCTACTATCGCTATTTCAGTGAAATCAACGAATTTACCCACGATGATTTAGCCAATATGACGCAGATCGACTACGATCGGGAAATGGCGTTTGTTGCCGTTTACGATTCTACTGAGGGCACGGAGATCCTTGGCGTTACACGTGCGATCTCCGACCCCGACAATATCGATGCGGAATTCGCCGTGCTGGTGCGTTCAGATCTAAAAGGCCTCGGCCTTGGTGGACGCCTGCTGGAGAAGCTTATTGCCTATACTCGTGCTCACGGCTTAGCTCGGCTGAACGGGATTACCATGCCAAACAATCGCGGAATGATAGCGCTCGCGAGGAAACTTGGCTTCGAAGTTGATATTCAGCTGGAAGATGGCATTGTCGGTCTATCATTACGCCTAACCGATGACTAAGTTGCTGGAAATGCTACCCTTCCCCAAAAGAGGTGGTATCATTGACCGCTTACGTCGTCTGCCTGGTACAGAAGACCCTTCACTAAATCAGAGAAGAAACGCACTGTGATGTTGTCAAAATTTAAGCGTAATAAACATCAACAACACCTTGCCCAACTACCCAAGCTTTCACAGTCTGTTGATGATGTTGAGTTTTTCTATACTCCAGCAGATTTTCGTGTTGCTCTGCTCGCAAAGATTGCCAGTGCTACACGCCGGATTTGTATCGTCGCCTTGTATCTCGAACAAGACGATGCCGGTAAAGCGATTCTGCAAGCACTGTATGATGCCAAGCGTCAACGCCCAGAACTTGATGTTCGGGTACTGGTTGACTGGCACCGCGCACAGCGTGGGCGTATTGGTGCTGCTGCCTCAAACACAAATGCAGACTGGTATTGTCGTACCGCCAAAGAAAATCCGGGCGTTGATGTTCCGGTTTATGGCGTGCCTATCAATACCCGTGAAGCGCTAGGCGTATTGCATTTTAAAGGCTTTATCATCGATGACTGCGTGCTCTACAGCGGTGCTAGCATCAACGATGTTTATCTGCATCAGCACGACAAGTATCGTTACGATCGCTATCAGTGCATCCGTAACCCGCAAATGTCCGACATCATGTTTAATTGGGTGTCGCAAAATCTGGTTGAAGGACGCGGCGTAAATCGTTTGGATAATAGCGAGCGCCCAAAAAGCCCAGAGATTAAGAACGATATTCGCCAGTATCGCCAAGAACTGCGTGATACCAGCTACCACTTTGACGGCAACGCCAGCGATGATGAACTGAGCGTCACACCGCTGGTCGGTCTGGGTAAATCCAGCGATCTCAACAAAACCATTTTCCATCTCATGCCGTGCACTGAGGAAAAACTCACTATCTGCACGCCATACTTCAACCTTCCCGCGCTGCTGGTTCGTAGCATCATTCGACTGCTGCGAGAAGGTAAGAAGGTGGAAATTATTGTTGGTGATAAAACCGCGAATGATTTTTACATTCCTGAGAATGAACCGTTTAAGATTATCGGTGCGCTGCCTTATCTGTATGAAATCAACCTGCGCCGCTTCTTGAGCCGCCTGCAGTATTATATCAATACCGATCAACTGATTGTGCGCCTGTGGAAAGACGGTGATAACAGCTACCACTTAAAAGGCATGTGGGTTGATAACGAGTGGATGCTGCTGACGGGTAACAATCTCAACCCGCGCGCTTGGCGACTGGATCTTGAAAATGCGGTATTGATCCACGATCCGAAAAAGCAACTGGCGTCGATGCGTCAGAAAGAGCTGGAGCTAATTCGCAAACATACCACGGTCGTGAACCACTACCGTGAATTGCAGAGCATCGCTGAATACCCGGTTAAGGTGCGAAAACTTATCCGCCGTCTGCGTCGTATTCGTATCGATAGGCTCATCAGCCGTATCCTTTAAAGTATAGCCCCGTCTCGACGGGGCTTTTTTTCAGGAGTCCCTATGCCCCGAATTGCCGTTCTATTCTGCATGCTCACGCTCAGTGGCTGTAGCCATATGGCGAATGATGCTTGGACAGGGCAAGATAAAGCCCAGCATTTTATTGCATCCGCAATGCTTGCCGCGGCGGGCAATGAGTATGCGCAGCATCAGGGCATTAGCCGAGATCGTAGCGCGGCAATTGGTTTTATGTTTTCAGTAAGCCTTGGTGCGTCAAAAGAGCTGTGGGACAGCCGCCCGGCGGGGAGCGGCTGGAGCTGGAAAGATTTTGCCTGGGATGTTGCGGGCGCCACCACCGGATATACGCTTTGGCAGTTGGCTCATCATTAGTTCTACAGGCGCAACCCTTTTCCTTTACGGTGTAGTTTCAGCGATACCAAAAATGCCAACGCCGCCATCACCGTGACGTACCAGAAAAAGGCAGTCTCAATGCCGGATGATTTGAGCGACAGCGCCACATATTCAGCCGAGCCGCCGAACAGAGCATTGGCAACCGCATAGGACAGTCCAACGCCTAACGCACGCACCTGCGCCGGAAACATTTCGGCTTTGAGGATCCCGCTAATAGAGGTGTAGAAACTGGTGATCAGCAGTGCACACATAACCAATGCAAATGCGATATATGGCGAGCTGACGTTTTGCAGCGCGGAGAGAATGGGTACGGTGAACAGCGTGGCCAATGCGCCAAAGCAGAGCATGGAAGTACGGCGTCCAAGTTTATCTGACAGCATGCCAAAGAACGGCTGTACCAACATGTAAACAAACAGCGCGGCTGTCATAATAATGCTGGCAAGGTTGGCGCTCATTCCCGCCGTATTGACCAGATACTTTTGCATGTAGGTAGTGAAAGTGTAGAAACTCAGCGAACCCGCGGCGGTAAAACCAAGTACCATCACAAATGCCTTACGATTACGCCACAGCCCCTTAAGCGATCCGGCCTCTTTCAACGTACGCGTTTCTTTTTGCGAAGTTTCATCCAGCCGGCGACGTAGCCATAAAGCGACAACGGCTAATGCCGCTCCCATGGCAAACGGTATTCTCCATCCCCAGGCGTGTAGGTCTTCACTGCTCAGAATATTTTGCAATATGACCACCACTAGAACCGCCAGTAGCTGCCCGCCAATCAAAGTCACGTACTGAAACGAGGCATAGAATCCCTTGCGCCCTTCCACGGCGACTTCACTCATATAGGTTGCGCTGGTGCCATACTCTCCACCAACGGACAGCCCCTGAAATAGGCGAGCCAGAAGCAGCAGCGCCGGGGCCCAAGTGCCGATCACGCTGTAACCCGGTAAGCAAGCAATCACCAGTGAACCAAAGCACATCATGCAGACAGAAATCAGCATTGAAACTTTACGGCCTCGGCGATCGGCAATGCGGCCAAATAGCCAGCCGCCAATCGGACGCATCAGGAACCCTGCAGCAAACACGCCAGCGGTCTGGAGCAATTGAGTGGTGGTATTTCCGGACGGGAAAAAGATATGGGCAAAATACAAAGAACAGAACGAGTAGACATAAAAATCGAACCATTCAACAAGATTTCCTGATGAAGCTCCGACAATTGCCATAACGCGACGGCGAGTATCGCTGTCGGTTAGCGTCCTTTCTGAGGTCACACTGGTTACAGCCATTCGTTAACTCCTGCCAATAGCGCTCTCCTGCCTTACCGGGCGTACACGTCACGCAGGCAGATATTTTAGTAACCAAAATGTTATACAATTGTTATATTTAAATTAGTGACACACATCACACATTTTGTTAGCAAGATCACGATCTTAGGATTAGCTCTAGCGTAGAGGATGGGTAAGAAGGAGGTTTTATGGCAGGAAGGTGCATCTAATTGAAATAGTTGATTATTAGGTGGGCCGGATAAGGCAACGCCGCCATCCGGCAATCTGCACCGGGCGTGCCTGATGGCGCTGCGCTTATCAGGCCGACACCATGAGCCGTTAATGCCATTTCCCCAGACCACAG
>NZ_JBFQGA010000019.1:0-26329 GCF_040932435.1 Kluyvera sp. STS39-E
AGGCGTAGAGATGGTAATGCCAGGCGACAACATCAAGATGGTTGTGACTCTGATCCACCCAATCGCGATGGACGACGGTCTGCGTTTCGCAATCCGTGAAGGCGGCCGTACTGTTGGTGCGGGCGTTGTTGCTAAAGTAATGAGCTAATTATTTAATAATTAGTTTTGCACTTGAAAAGGGCACTTCGGTGCCCTTTTTGCTGTCTGTTATTTGCCGGCTATCTTATTTTCCGCACGATTTGATCTCTTATTTCGCATGACTACTCGCGGTTGGCTATTGTAATCATAATTATTCTCACTTACACTTTGTTCATAAATTGAACGGGAGTGGTTATGTACGTTTGTTTATGTAATGGCGTCAGCGATAAAAAAATTCGCCAGGCAGTACGCCAGTTTCATCCGCAGTCTTTCCAGCAATTAAGAAAATGCATTCCTATTGGAAATCAATGTGGTAAGTGCGTCCGTGCTGCTCGTGAGGTGATGGAAGACGAATTAATGCAAATGCCCGAGTTCAAAGAGATCGCCTAAGCTAGGATTTCTTTTTTGACATCCCGGTAGCCCGTTCTACGCTTCAATTAGTGGAAGCGGAGGGTCTATATAATGAAAGGTGATGTTAAGATTATAAATTATCTCAATAAATTATTGGGAAATGAGCTTGTCGCAATCAATCAATATTTTCTCCATGCGAGAATGTTCAAAAACTGGGGCCTGATGCGCCTCAATGATATCGAGTATCATGAATCCATAGATGAAATGAAGCACGCCGATCAATACATCGAGCGTATTCTATTTCTTGAAGGGATCCCCAACCTGCAGGATCTTGGCAAACTGCACATCGGCGAAGATGTCGAAGAGATGCTGCAGTCCGACCTTAAACTTGAGCTAGACGGCGCGAAGGATCTCCGTGAGGCTATTGCCTATGCGGACAGCGTTCATGACTATGTCAGTCGTGATATGTTGATAACCATCCTTACCGAAGAAGAGCACCATATCGATTGGCTGGAAACTGAGCTCGAACTCATCGGAAAAATTGGACTGCAAAACTATCTGCAGTCGCAGATTAAAGTCGCAGACTGACCATCGATACACCTGCCAGTATAAAACCCGCTGCTCCCATAAAAGGGCCAAATGGCAGTGGGTTTTTTATATCCGCCGTTGTCGGGTGCCACAGCACATTCCCCGCGATAAAGATGCAGGCTGCTCCAGAGGCCAACAGCAACAATAAAGGGAGCTGTTGCCAACCGTGCCATGCGCCCAATGCAGCCAAGAACTTCACATCTCCGTAGCCCAAACCTTCACGATGACGAATAATCCGGTATCCCCAGTAGAGCAGCGCCATGACGCTATAGCCGGCAATGGCACCCCATAGCGCATCGTTAACTTGTAAGGGCCGCTGGCACAGATGAAATAGGATGCCTAACCACAGGAGTGGGCAGGTGAAACGGTTGGGCAGCAGTCCGGTCGAGAAGTCATGCCAACACAGACGAATGCTGAGATATAGGTACATAAAGAAGAAAGCCAGCGTGCAGAGGTCCATTTACTTAAGTCCATTGTGGAGAGCGTTGGCAGTGTGTCGCTCATAGGGCAGGGGAGCAAATGGGATACGTTGGTTTCACGAGCAGCTGCTCAGGATATCGGCACGGGTTGCATTGTGCTGCCCCGAGCATGCGGCTGAGAGTGGATAATTTATAAACACGGCTTGCTTCATGTGGTCATTTGTGTATAATGCGCGGGCTTGTCTAATATTGACAGCGGTTCGATATGAGCCACCGGTACTGCGAAAGCGATACCAGACAATGTTCCCAATCGGGGAACTCTGTAAGAACGGTTACACTCTCCCATCAATCGTAATGGGTTTGAGGAGTAACTATTTCGTCTATAAAATAATTGGAGCTCTGGTCTCATGCAGAACCAAAGAATCCGTATCCGTTTGAAAGCGTTTGATCATCGTCTGATCGATCAATCAACCGCGGAAATCGTCGAGACTGCCAAGCGCACTGGTGCGCAGGTTCGTGGTCCGATCCCGCTGCCGACCCGCAAAGAGCGTTTCACCGTTCTGATCTCCCCGCACGTCAACAAAGACGCGCGTGATCAGTACGAGATTCGTACTCACAAGCGTCTGGTTGACATCGTTGAGCCAACTGAAAAAACCGTTGATGCTCTGATGCGTCTGGACCTGGCTGCCGGTGTAGACGTGCAGATCAGCCTGGGTTAATCAGGTCATCGAGCGATTGAGAGGTTGATACAATGATTGGTTTAGTCGGTAAAAAAGTGGGTATGACCCGCATCTTCACTGAAGATGGCGTTTCTATCCCAGTAACCGTTATCGAAGTTGAAGCAAACCGCGTTACTCAGATCAAAGATCTGGCTAACGATGGCTATCGTGCTGTTCAGGTTACCACTGGTGCTAAAAAAGCTAACCGTGTAACCAAGCCGGAAGCTGGTCACTTCGCTAAAGCTGGCGTAGAAGCTGGCCGCGGCCTGTGGGAGTTCCGTCTGGCAGATGGTGAAGAATACACCGTTGGTCAGGACATTAGCGTTGAACTGTTTGCTGACGTTAAAAAAGTTGACGTAACCGGTACCTCTAAAGGTAAAGGTTTCGCTGGTACCGTTAAGCGCTGGAACTTCCGTACCCAGGACGCGACTCACGGTAACTCCTTGTCTCACCGCGTTCCGGGTTCTATCGGTCAGAACCAGACTCCGGGCAAAGTGTTCAAAGGCAAGAAAATGGCAGGTCAGATGGGTAACGAACGTGTCACCGTTCAGAGCCTTGACGTAGTACGCGTTGACGCTGAGCGCAACCTGCTGCTGGTGAAAGGTGGTGTTCCGGGTGCGACCGGTTGCGACCTGATCGTTAAACCAGCTGTGAAGGCGTAAGGGGATAGCAATGGAATTAGTATTGAAAGACGCGCAGAGCGCGCTGACTGTTTCCGAAACTACCTTCGGTCGTGATTTCAACGAAGCGCTGGTTCACCAGGTTGTTGTTGCTTATGCAGCTGGTGCTCGTCAGGGTACTCGTGCTCAGAAGACTCGTGCTGAAGTAACTGGTTCAGGCAAAAAGCCATGGCGCCAGAAAGGTACCGGCCGTGCGCGTTCAGGTTCTATCAAGAGCCCGATCTGGCGTTCAGGTGGCGTGACCTTCGCTGCGCGTCCACAGGACCACAGTCAAAAAGTTAACAAAAAGATGTACCGCGGCGCGCTGAAAAGCATTCTGTCCGAACTGGTACGTCAGGATCGTCTGATCGTTGTCGAATCGTTCTCTGTTGAAGCGCCTAAAACTAAGCTGCTGGCACAGAAACTGAAAGACATGGCTCTGGAAGATGTGCTGATCATCACCGGTGAGCTGGACGAAAACCTGTTCCTGGCTGCACGCAACCTGCACAAGGTTGACGTACGCGATGCGAACGGTATCGACCCGGTTAGCCTGATCGCCTTCGACAAAGTCGTAATGACTGCTGAGGCTGTTAAGCAAGTTGAGGAGATGCTGGCATGATTCGTGAAGAACGTCTGCTGAAGGTGCTTCGCGCACCGCACGTTTCTGAAAAAGCGTCTTCTGCGATGGAAAAAACAAATACCATCGTTCTCAAAGTTGCTAAAGACGCGACTAAAGCAGAAATCAAAGCTGCTGTGCAGAAACTGTTTGAAGTCGAAGTCGAAGTCGTTAACACCCTGGTAGTTAAAGGGAAAGTTAAACGTCACGGACAGCGTATCGGTCGTCGTAGCGACTGGAAAAAAGCTTACGTCACCCTGAAGGAAGGCCAGAATCTGGACTTCGTCGGCGGCGCTGAGTAAGTCGGAGGAGTAATACAATGGCAGTTGTTAAATGTAAACCGACATCTCCGGGTCGTCGCCACGTTGTTAAAGTGGTCAACCCAGAGCTGCACAAGGGCAAACCTTTTGCTCCGCTGGTTGAAAAAAACAGCAAATCCGGTGGTCGTAACAACAATGGCCGCATCACCACTCGTCACATTGGTGGTGGTCACAAGCAGGCTTACCGTATCGTTGACTTCAAACGCAACAAAGACGGTATCCCAGCAGTTGTTGAGCGTCTTGAGTACGATCCGAACCGTTCCGCGAACATCGCGCTGGTTCTGTACAAAGATGGCGAACGCCGTTACATCCTGGCCCCTAAAGGCCTGAAAGCTGGCGACCAGATTCAGTCTGGCGTTGATGCTGCAATCAAAGCAGGTAACACCCTGCCGATGCGCAATATCCCGGTTGGTTCTACCGTTCATAACGTAGAAATGAAACCAGGTAAAGGCGGTCAGCTGGCACGTTCCGCTGGTACTTACGTTCAGATCGTTGCTCGTGATGGTGCTTATGTCACCCTGCGTCTGCGTTCTGGTGAAATGCGTAAAGTCGAAGCAGACTGCCGTGCAACCATGGGCGAAGTTGGCAATGCTGAGCATATGCTGCGCGTTCTGGGTAAAGCAGGTGCTGCACGCTGGCGTGGTGTTCGTCCTACCGTTCGCGGTACCGCGATGAACCCAGTCGATCACCCACATGGTGGTGGTGAAGGTCGTAACTTTGGTAAGCACCCGGTATCCCCGTGGGGCGTACAGACCAAAGGTAAGAAGACCCGCAGCAACAAGCGTACTGATAAATTCATCGTACGTCGCCGTAGCAAATAATTTTAGAGGATAAGCCATGCCACGTTCTCTCAAGAAAGGTCCTTTTATTGACCTGCACTTGCTGAAGAAGGTAGAGAAAGCGGTGGAAAGCGGAGACAAGAAGCCCCTGCGCACTTGGTCCCGTCGTTCAACGATCTTTCCTAACATGATCGGTTTGACCATCGCTGTCCATAATGGTCGTCAGCACGTTCCAGTCTTTGTTTCCGACGAAATGGTTGGTCACAAACTGGGTGAATTCGCACCGACTCGTACTTATCGCGGCCATGCTGCTGATAAAAAAGCGAAGAAGAAATAAGGTAGGAGGAAGAGATGGAAACTTTAGCTCAACATCGCCATGCTCGTTCTTCTGCTCAGAAGGTTCGCCTTGTTGCTGACCTGATTCGCGGTAAGAAAGTGTCGCAGGCCCTGGATATTCTGACCTACACCGACAAAAAAGCGGCTGTACTGGTTAAGAAAGTACTGGAATCTGCCATTGCTAACGCTGAACACAACGATGGCGCTGACATTGATGATCTGAAAGTTGCGAAAATTTTCGTAGACGAAGGCCCAAGCATGAAGCGCATTATGCCGCGTGCTAAAGGTCGTGCAGATCGCATCCTGAAGCGCACCAGCCACATTACTGTGGTTGTGTCCGATCGCTGAGACTCTGGAGACTAGCAATGGGTCAGAAAGTACATCCTAATGGTATTCGCCTGGGTATTGTCAAACCATGGAACTCTACCTGGTTCGCGAACACCAAAGAATTCGCTGACAACCTAGACAGCGATTTTAAAGTACGTCAGTACCTGACAAAGGAACTGGCAAAGGCGTCCGTATCTCGTATCGTTATCGAGCGTCCAGCTAAGAGCATCCGTGTGACTATTCACACCGCTCGTCCTGGCATCGTAATCGGTAAGAAAGGCGAAGACGTAGAAAAACTGCGCAAGGTCGTAGCGGATATCGCTGGCGTTCCTGCTCAGATCAATATCGCTGAAGTTCGTAAGCCTGAACTGGACGCTAAATTGGTTGCTGACAGCATCACTTCACAGCTGGAACGTCGTGTTATGTTCCGTCGTGCTATGAAGCGTGCTGTACAGAACGCAATGCGTCTGGGCGCTAAAGGTATCAAAGTTGAAGTTAGCGGCCGTCTGGGCGGCGCGGAAATCGCACGTACCGAATGGTACCGCGAAGGTCGCGTACCGCTGCACACTCTGCGTGCTGACATTGACTACAACACCTCTGAAGCGCACACCACTTATGGTGTAATCGGCGTTAAGGTATGGATCTTCAAAGGTGAGATCCTGGGTGGTATGGCTGCTGTTGAACAACCGGAACCGGCTGCTCAACCTAAAAAGCAGCAGCGTAAAGGCCGGAAATAAGGAGCGTCGCTGATGTTACAACCAAAGCGTACAAAATTCCGTAAAGTGCATAAAGGCCGCAACCGTGGTCTGGCGCAGGGTACGGATGTTAGCTTCGGCAGCTTCGGCCTGAAAGCTGTTGGCCGTGGTCGTCTGACTGCACGTCAGATCGAAGCAGCACGTCGTGCAATGACCCGTGCAGTTAAGCGTCAAGGTAAAATTTGGATCCGTGTATTCCCGGACAAACCAATTACCGAGAAACCGCTGGCAGTGCGTATGGGTAAAGGTAAAGGTAACGTGGAGTATTGGGTTGCCTTGATTCAGCCGGGTAAAGTCCTGTATGAAATGGACGGTGTTCCGGAAGAGCTGGCCCGTGAAGCATTCGGCCTCGCTGCAGCGAAACTGCCGATCAAAACCACCTTTGTAACTAAGACGGTGATGTAATGAAAGCAAAAGAGCTGCGTGAAAAAAGCGTAGAAGAGCTGAACGCTGAGCTGCTGAACCTGCTGCGTGAGCAGTTCAACCTGCGTATGCAGGCTGCAAGCGGCCAGCTGCAACAGACTCACCTGCTGAAGCAGGTTCGTCGTGATGTTGCACGCGTTAAGACTTTACTGACTCAGAAGGCGGGTGCGTAATGACCGATAAAATCCGTACTCTGCAAGGTCGCGTAGTTAGTGACAAAATGGAGAAATCCATTGTTGTTGCTATCGAACGTATGGTGAAACACCCGGTATACGGCAAATTCATCAAGCGTACGACCAAACTGCACGTACATGACGAGAACAACGAATGTGGTATCGGCGACAAGGTTGAAATCCGTGAATGCCGTCCACTGTCCAAGACTAAGTCCTGGACGCTGGTTCGCGTTGTAGAGAAAGCGATTCTGTAATACAGTAGTCGTTCTCGATACGAATAGACGGCTCAGCAATGGGCCGTCTATTTTTTCTACCCATATCGTTTAAGCGGTGTTATAATGCCGCGCCCTAGATATGGGGCTTTATAATGACCTGATTTCGGGTCTCAGTAGTAGTTGACATTAGCGGAGCACTAAAATGATCCAAGAACAGACTATGCTGAACGTCGCCGACAACTCCGGTGCACGTCGCGTAATGTGTATCAAGGTTCTGGGTGGCTCGCACCGTCGCTACGCAGGCGTAGGCGACATCATCAAGATCACCATCAAGGAAGCAATTCCACGTGGTAAGGTCAAAAAAGGTGATGTGCTGAAGGCGGTAGTGGTGCGCACCAAGAAGGGTGTTCGTCGCCCGGACGGTTCTGTCATTCGCTTCGATGGTAATGCATGCGTTATTTTAAACAATAACAGTGAGCAACCTATCGGTACGCGTATTTTTGGGCCGGTAACTCGTGAACTTCGTAACGAGAAGTTCATGAAAATTATCTCTCTGGCACCAGAAGTACTCTAAGGAGCGAATCATGGCAGCGAAGATCCGTCGTGATGACGAAGTTATCGTGTTAACCGGTAAAGATAAAGGTAAACGCGGTAAAGTAAAAAATGTCCTGTCTTCCGGCAAGGTCATTGTTGAAGGTATTAACCTGGTTAAGAAACATCAGAAGCCGGTTCCGGCTCTGAACCAACCAGGCGGCATTGTAGAGAAAGAATCTGCGATTCAGATCTCTAACCTTGCTATCTTCAACACGGCAACCGGCAAGGCTGACCGTGTAGGCTTTAGATTCGAAGACGGCAAAAAAGTCCGTTTCTTCAAGTCTAACAGCGAAACTATCAAGTAATTTGGAGTAGTACGATGGCGAAACTGCATGATTACTACAAAGACGAAGTAGTCGCTAAACTCATGACTGAGTTTAACTACAATTCTGTCATGCAAGTCCCTCGGGTCGAGAAGATCACCCTGAACATGGGTGTTGGTGAAGCGATCGCTGACAAGAAACTGCTGGATAACGCAGCAGCTGATCTGACAGCAATCTCCGGTCAAAAACCGTTGATCACCAAAGCACGCAAATCAGTTGCAGGCTTCAAAATCCGTCAGGGCTATCCGATCGGCTGTAAAGTAACTCTGCGTGGCGAACGCATGTGGGAGTTCTTTGAGCGCCTGATCACTATTGCTGTTCCACGTATCCGTGACTTCCGTGGCTTGTCCGCTAAGTCTTTCGACGGTCGTGGTAACTACAGCATGGGTGTCCGTGAGCAGATCATCTTCCCAGAAATCGACTACGATAAAGTCGACCGCGTGCGTGGTTTGGATATTACCATTACCACTACTGCGAAATCTGACGAAGAAGGCCGTGCTCTGCTGGCTGCCTTTGACTTCCCGTTCCGCAAGTAAGGTAGGGTTACTGAATGGCTAAGCAATCAATGAAAGCACGCGAAGTTAAGCGCGTAGCTTTAGCTGATAAGTACTTCGCAAAACGCGCTGAACTGAAAGCTATTATCTCTGATGTGAACGCGACCGACGAAGATCGTTGGAACGCAGTTCTCAAGCTGCAGTCTCTGCCGCGTGATTCCAGCCCGTCTCGTCAGCGTAACCGCTGCCGTCAAACAGGTCGTCCGCATGGCTATGTGGGCAAGTTCGGGTTGAGCCGTATTAAGCTTCGTGAAGCCGCCATGCGCGGTGAAGTACCAGGCTTGAAAAAGGCTAGCTGGTAATTACCAATTGAATCACGGGAGTAAAGACAGATGAGCATGCAAGATCCGATCGCGGATATGCTGACCCGTATCCGTAACGGTCAAGCCGCGAATAAAGCTGCGGTCACCATGCCTTCCTCCAAGCTGAAAGTGGCAATTGCCAACGTGCTGAAGGAAGAAGGTTTTATTGAAGATTTTAAAGTTGAAGGCGACACCAAGCCGGAACTGGAACTTACTCTTAAGTATTTCCAGGGTAAAGCTGTTGTAGAAAGCATTCAGCGTGTCAGTCGCCCAGGTCTGCGCATTTATAAGCGTAAAGACGAGCTGCCAAAAGTTATGGCTGGCATGGGTATCGCAGTTGTTTCTACCTCTAAAGGTGTTATGACTGATCGTGCAGCGCGCCAAGCTGGTCTTGGTGGCGAAATTATCTGCTACGTAGCCTAATCGGAGGAAAAAATGTCTCGTGTTGCTAAAGCACCGGTCGTTGTTCCTGCCGGCGTTGATGTAAAAATCAACGGTCAGGTTATTACGATCAAAGGTAAAAACGGCGAGCTGACTCGTACTCTCAACGATGCTGTTGAAGTTAATCATGCAGATAATGCACTGACCTTCGGTCCACGTGATGGTTACGTAGACGGTTGGGCTCAGGCTGGTACCGCGCGTGCCCTGCTGAACTCAATGGTTATCGGTGTTACCGAAGGCTTCACTAAGAAGCTACAGCTGGTTGGTGTAGGTTATCGTGCAGCGGTTAAAGGGAATTCTGTGAGCTTAGCTTTAGGCTTCTCACACCCAGTTGACCATCAGCTGCCTGCGGGTGTCACTGCAGAATGTCCGACTCAAACTGAAATCGTGCTGAAAGGCGCTGATAAGCAGGTGATCGGTCAGGTTGCAGCAGACCTGCGTGCCTACCGTCGTCCTGAGCCTTACAAAGGCAAGGGTGTTCGTTACGCCGACGAAGTCGTGCGTACCAAAGAGGCTAAGAAGAAGTAAGGTAACACTATGGATAAGAAATCTGCTCGTATCCGTCGTGCGACCCGCGCACGCCGCAAGCTCCAGGAGCTGGGTGCAACTCGCCTGGTGGTACATCGTACCCCGCGTCATATTTACGCACAGGTCATTGCACCAAACGGTTCCGAAGTTCTGGTAGCTGCTTCTACTGTAGAAAAAGCTATCACTGAACAACTGAAGTACACCGGTAACAAAGACGCTGCAGCAGCTGTGGGTAAAGCTGTCGCCGAACGCGCTCTGGAAAAAGGCATCAAAGTCGTGTCCTTTGACCGTTCCGGGTTCCAATATCATGGTCGCGTCCAGGCACTGGCAGATGCTGCCCGTGAAGCTGGCCTACAGTTCTAAGGTAGAGGTGTAAGATGTCTCACATCGAAAAACAAGCTGGCGAACTGCAGGAAAAGCTGATCGCGGTAAACCGCGTATCTAAAACCGTAAAAGGTGGTCGTATTTTCTCCTTCACAGCTCTGACTGTAGTTGGTGATGGTAACGGTCGCGTTGGTTTTGGTTACGGTAAAGCGCGTGAAGTTCCAGCAGCAATCCAGAAAGCGATGGAAAAAGCTCGTCGCAATATGATTAACGTCGCGCTGAATACCGGCACCCTGCAGCACCCAGTTAAGGGTACTCACACAGGTTCTCGTGTATTCATGCAGCCGGCTTCCGAAGGTACCGGTATCATCGCCGGTGGTGCAATGCGCGCCGTTCTGGAAGTCGCTGGGGTTCGTAACGTTCTGGCTAAAGCGTATGGTTCCACTAACCCGATTAACGTGGTTCGTGCAACTATCGATGGCCTGGAAAATATGAAATCTCCAGAAATGGTCGCTGCCAAGCGTGGTAAATCCGTTGAAGAAATTCTGGGGAAATAAACCATGGCAAAGACTATTAAAATTACTCAAACCCGCAGTGCAATCGGTCGTCTGCCGAAACACAAGGCAACGCTGCTTGGCCTGGGTCTGCGTCGTATTGGTCACACCGTAGAACGCGAGGATACTCCTGCTGTTCGTGGTATGGTCAACGCGATTTACTTCATGGTTAAAGTTGAGGAGTAAGAGATGCGTTTAAATACTCTGTCTCCGGCCGAAGGCTCTAAAAAGGCGGGTCGTCGCCTGGGTCGTGGTATCGGTTCTGGCCTCGGTAAAACCGGCGGTCGTGGTCACAAAGGTCAGAAGTCTCGTTCTGGCGGTGGCGTACGTCGTGGTTTCGAGGGTGGTCAGATGCCTCTGTACCGTCGTCTGCCGAAATTCGGCTTCACTTCTCGCAAAGCAGCGATTACAGCGGAAATCCGTCTGTCTGACCTGGCGAAAGTGGAAGGCGGTATTGTTGACCTGAGCACGCTGAAAGCAGCTAACATTATCGGTGTCCAGATCGAGTTCGCGAAAGTGATCCTGGCTGGCGAAGTTTCTACTCCGGTAACTGTTCGTGGCCTGCGCGTGTCGAAAGGCGCTCGTGCTGCTATCGAAGCTGCTGGCGGTAAAATCGAGGAATAAGTAGCAGATGGCTAAACAACCGGGATTAGATTTTCAAAGTGCCAAAGGTGGCTTAGGCGAGCTGAAACGCAGACTGCTGTTTGTAATCGGTGCGCTTATTGTGTTCCGTATTGGCTCTTTTATTCCGATCCCTGGTATTGATGCCGCTGTACTTGCCAAACTGCTTGAGCAACAGCGAGGCACCATCATTGAAATGTTTAACATGTTCTCTGGTGGTGCTCTCAGCCGTGCTTCGATCTTTGCTCTGGGGATCATGCCGTATATTTCGGCGTCGATCATTATCCAGCTGCTGACAGTGGTTCATCCAACGCTGGCAGAAATAAAGAAAGAAGGGGAGTCTGGTCGTCGTAAGATCAGCCAGTACACCCGTTACGGCACTCTGGTGCTGGCGATATTCCAGTCGATCGGTATTGCTACCGGTTTACCGAATATGCCTGGTATGCAGGGCCTGGTAATCAATCCAGGCTTTGCATTCTATTTCACCGCTGTTGTGAGTCTGGTTACAGGGACTATGTTCCTGATGTGGCTCGGCGAACAGATTACTGAGCGTGGTATCGGTAACGGTATCTCAATCATTATCTTCGCTGGTATCGTTGCGGGACTCCCGCCAGCCATTGCCCATACTATCGAGCAAGCGCGTCAAGGCGACCTGCACTTCCTCCTGTTGCTGTTGGTTGCAGTATTAGTGTTTGCAGTGACGTTCTTTGTTGTATTCGTTGAACGTGGTCAACGCCGCATTGTGGTAAACTACGCTAAACGTCAGCAAGGCCGTCGTGTATATGCTGCACAGAGCACACATTTACCGCTGAAAGTGAATATGGCCGGGGTTATCCCAGCAATCTTCGCTTCCAGTATTATTCTGTTCCCGGCGACCATCGCGTCATGGTTCGGGGGCGGTACCGGTTGGAACTGGCTGACAACAATTTCGCTGTATTTGCAGCCTGGGCAACCGCTTTATGTGTTACTCTATGCGTCTGCAATCATCTTCTTCTGTTTCTTCTACACGGCGTTGGTCTTCAACCCGCGTGAAACAGCAGATAACCTGAAGAAGTCCGGTGCATTTGTACCAGGAATTCGTCCGGGAGAGCAAACGGCGAAGTATATCGATAAAGTAATGACCCGCCTGACTTTGGTTGGTGCGCTTTACATTACCTTTATCTGCCTGATCCCGGAGTTCATGCGTGATGCAATGAAAGTGCCGTTCTACTTCGGTGGGACCTCGTTGCTTATCGTTGTTGTCGTGATTATGGACTTTATGGCTCAAGTGCAAACTCTGATGATGTCAAGTCAGTACGAGTCTGCATTGAAGAAGGCGAACCTCAAAGGCTATAGCCGCTAAAAGGTCGCTCGAGAAGTTACGGAGAGTAAAAATGAAAGTTCGTGCTTCCGTCAAGAAATTATGCCGTAACTGCAAAATCGTTAAGCGTGATGGTGTCATCCGTGTGATTTGCAGTGCCGAGCCAAAGCATAAACAGCGCCAAGGCTGATTTATTCGCATATTTTTCTTGCAAAGTCGGGTTGAGCTGGCTAGATTAGCCAGCCAATCTTTTGTATGTCTGTGCGTTACCATTTGAGTATCCTGAAAACGGGCTTTTCGGCATGGTACGTACATATTAAATAGTAGGAGTGCATAGTGGCCCGTATAGCAGGCATTAACATTCCTGATCAGAAACATGCTGTGATCGCGTTAACCTCGATCTACGGCGTCGGTAAGACCCGTTCTAAAGCCATTCTGGCTGCAGCGGGTATCGCTGAAAATGTTAAGATCAGTGAGCTGTCTGAAGGACAAATCGACACGCTGCGTGACGAAGTTGCCAAATTTGTCGTTGAAGGTGATCTGCGCCGTGAAGTTAGCATGAGCATCAAGCGTCTTATGGATCTTGGTTGCTATCGCGGTTTGCGTCATCGTCGTGGTCTCCCGGTTCGCGGCCAGCGTACCAAGACCAACGCACGTACCCGTAAGGGTCCGCGCAAACCGATCAAGAAATAATCGGGGTGATTGAATAATGGCAAAGGCACCAGTTCGTGCACGTAAACGTGTAAGAAAACAAGTCTCTGATGGCGTGGCTCATATCCATGCTTCTTTTAACAACACCATCGTAACTATTACCGATCGTCAGGGTAATGCGCTGGGTTGGGCAACAGCCGGTGGTTCCGGTTTCCGTGGTTCGCGCAAATCTACTCCGTTCGCAGCTCAGGTTGCAGCAGAGCGTTGTGCTGATTCCGTAAAAGAATACGGCATCAAGAATCTGGAAGTTATGGTTAAAGGTCCGGGTCCAGGCCGCGAATCTACTATTCGTGCTCTGAACGCCGCTGGTTTCCGCATCACTAATATTACTGATGTGACTCCGATCCCTCATAACGGTTGTCGTCCGCCGAAAAAACGTCGCGTATAACGCCTCGTTTCTAGGATTGTTGGAGAAAGAAAATGGCAAGATATTTGGGTCCTAAGCTCAAGCTGAGCCGTCGTGAGGGCACCGACTTATTCCTTAAGTCTGGCGTTCGCGCGATCGATACCAAGTGTAAAATTGAACAAGCTCCTGGCCAGCACGGTGCGCGTAAACCGCGTCTGTCTGACTATGGTGTGCAGTTGCGTGAAAAGCAAAAAGTTCGTCGTACTTACGGCGTGCTGGAGCGTCAGTTCCGTAACTATTATCAAGAAGCAGCACGTCTGAAAGGCAACACCGGTGAAAACCTGTTGACTCTGCTGGAAGGTCGTCTGGACAACGTAGTATACCGTATGGGCTTCGGCGCCACCCGTGCCGAGTCACGCCAGTTGGTTAGCCACAAAGCAATCATGGTAAACGGTCGTGTTGTTAACATCGCTTCTTATCAGGTTAAAGCGAATGACGTTGTTAGCATTCGTGAGAAAGCGAAAAAGCAATCTCGCGTTAAAGCCGCTCTGGAGCTGGCTGAACAGCGTGAAAAGCCAACCTGGCTGGAAGTTGATGCTGGCAAGATGGAAGGCACGTTCAAGCGTCAGCCTGAGCGTTCTGATCTGTCTGCGGACATTAACGAACACCTGATCGTCGAGCTTTACTCCAAGTAAAGCTTAGTACCAAAGAGAGGACACAATGCAGGGTTCTGTGACAGAGTTTCTAAAACCGCGCCTGGTAGATATCGAGCAAGTGAGTTCGACGCACGCCAAGGTGACCCTTGAGCCTTTAGAGCGTGGCTTTGGCCATACTCTGGGTAACGCACTGCGCCGTATTCTGCTCTCATCGATGCCGGGTTGCGCGGTGACCGAGGTTGAGATTGATGGTGTACTTCATGAGTACAGCACCAAAGAAGGCGTTCAGGAAGATATCCTTGAAATCCTGCTCAACCTGAAAGGGCTGGCGGTGAGAGTTCAGGGTAAAGATGAAGTTATTCTTACCTTGAATAAATCTGGCATTGGCCCTGTGACTGCAGCCGATATCACCCATGATGGGGATGTCGAAATCGTCAAGCCGCAGCACGTGATCTGCCACCTGACCGATGAGAACGCAGCTATTAGCATGCGCATCAAAGTTCAGCGCGGACGTGGTTATGTGCCGGCTTCTGCCCGAATTCATTCGGAAGAAGATGAGCGCCCGATCGGCCGTCTGTTGGTCGACGCCTGCTACAGCCCTGTAGAGCGTATTGCCTACAATGTTGAAGCAGCGCGTGTAGAACAGCGTACCGACCTGGACAAGCTGGTCATCGAAATGGAAACCAACGGCACAATCGATCCTGAAGAGGCGATTCGTCGTGCGGCAACCATTCTTGCTGAACAACTGGAAGCTTTCGTTGACTTACGTGATGTACGTCAGCCGGAAGTGAAAGAAGAGAAGCCAGAGTTCGATCCGATCTTGCTGCGCCCTGTTGACGATCTGGAATTGACTGTCCGCTCTGCTAACTGCCTCAAGGCAGAAGCTATCCACTATATCGGTGATCTGGTACAGCGTACCGAGGTTGAGTTGCTGAAAACGCCGAACCTGGGTAAAAAATCTCTTACTGAGATTAAAGACGTGCTGGCTTCCCGTGGACTGTCTCTGGGCATGCGCCTGGAAAACTGGCCACCAGCAAGCATTGCTGACGAGTAACCGGATCACAGGTTAAGGTTTTACTGAGAAGGATAAGGTCATGCGCCATCGTAAGAGTGGTCGTCAACTGAACCGCAACAGCAGCCATCGCCAGGCTATGTTCCGTAACATGGCTGGTTCGCTGGTTCGTCATGAGATCATCAAGACGACCCTGCCGAAAGCGAAAGAACTGCGTCGCGTAGTTGAGCCGCTGATTACTCTTGCCAAGACTGATAGCGTAGCTAATCGTCGTCTGGCATTCGCCCGTACTCGTGATAACGAGATCGTGGCAAAACTGTTTAACGAGCTGGGCCCGCGTTTCGCGAGCCGCGCCGGTGGTTACACTCGCATTCTGAAGTGTGGCTTCCGTGCAGGCGACAACGCGCCGATGGCATACATCGAGCTGGTTGATCGTGCTGAGCCGAAAGCAGAAGCAGCTGCAGAGTAATCTGTAGTAAAGTAAAAAAACCCGCCTCGGCGGGTTTTTTTATATCCCCTCTTCCGTCACCCTTCTAAAATACCTCTATCTCTTCCGTCTATATCTTGGAGTCGCGACATGTGGTTGCTTGACCAATGGGCCGAACGTCATATTACCGATGCGCAGCGTAAAGGTGAGTTAGATAACCTTCCAGGGCAAGGTGAACCACTCATTCTTGATGATGACTCCGGAATACCGGAAGAACTGCGTACAGGCTATCGATTACTGAAGAATGCAGGCTGCCTACCTCCTGAGCTTGAACAGAGAAAAGAGGCAATGGTGCTGAACGATCTGCTGGTAGAGATCCGCAAAGACGATGAACGCTATCCGGAGTTGAGTCGTCGGCTGTCGCTGATGGTGTTAAAACTCCAGCAAGCGGGATTGAGCACCGACTTTCTACATGGTGATTATGCGGTCAGACTGCAGCATAAAATTAACGAGGAGTAGCAATGTTTCGGATAGGTGAATTGGCAAAACTGGCGGGTGTCACCCCTGATACCGTACGCTATTATGAAAAACAGCAGATGATGAGCCATGATGTACGCACCGAAGGTGGCTTTCGGCTATACACTGCCGACGATCTTCAGCGTCTCAAGTTTATTCGTCATGCGCGGCAGCTGGGATTCACCCTTGAATCGATCCGTGAACTGCTATCGATCCGCGTCGATCCCGAGCATCATACCTGCCAAGAGTCTAAAGGTATCGTGCAGGCTCGCTTAAATGAAGTAGAGCTCCGCATTGCAGAGCTGCAATCCATGCAGAAGGCGCTTAGCCAATTGAACGATGCTTGCTGTGGTACCTCACATAGCAGCGAATTTTGCTCTATCCTCGGCATTCTCGAGCAAGGGGCCGGAGCGAGCGGAAAAGGATGTTGAGTCTTTCTACAATTAGATCTACACTCGCCGCGTATTAAATACCCAATGAGGAGAAGTTATGAGCCGTTATCAGCATACGAAGGGGCAGATAAACGATAATGCCCTTGAAGCGCTACTGCATGATCCGTTATTTCGTCAGCGTGTAGAGAAGAATAAGAAGGGTAAAGGGAGTTATCTGCGTAAGGATAAACATGGTAAACAATATGGTCGGGAGGCCAGTGGCAAACAAGCGGCGCGCTTATTTACCACTGGCCTTCTGCTTTCTGTGGCTTGATTAAGAACGGTTATTTTGTTCTTTCAACAGATCACGAATTTCTGACAGCAAAACTTCTTCTTTCGACGGCGCAGGATCTGCGGCCGCTGGTTCTTCTTTCTTGCGATTCAGCTTGTTGATCAGTTTGATTGCCATGAAGATGGCAAAGGCAACAATCACAAAATCAAAAATATTCTGGATAAAAATACCGTAGTGCATAACCACTGCGGGCACATCGCCCTGTGCATCACGTAATGTGATCGCGAACTGCTTGAAGTCAACGCCACCAATGATAAGCCCCAGCGGCGGCATAATGATATCCGCCACTAAAGACGATACGATCTTACCAAACGCCGCACCAATAATGACACCCACTGCCAAATCAACTACATTCCCGCGCATCGCGAATTCGCGAAACTCTTTAATAATGCTCATTTTGTTCTCCCTTGTGCTAGCTGACGGTTATAAGTTTAACAAATGTTTATCTATTTTCCATCGTCGATAATAAATATGCATTTATTAAATAACCCTTAAATAAGAGCGGGTTAATAAAAAGGCACTCAATGAGTGCCTTTGGTAAATTATAAGAAGAAGGGGCTTGGCTGGAAAAGACGCTCAACATCTGAAATATATTTTTTATCAGTGAGGAACATAATGACATGGTCACCTTGCTCAATGCGCAAATTGTCATTGGCGATCATGACGTCATTACCACGTACCACCGCACCGATGATGGTGCCCGGCGGTAGCTTGATCTCATCAATGACCCTGCCTACCACGCGTGATGTGCTTTCATCACCATGTGCCACAGCCTCAATTGCCTCAGCGACTCCGCGACGCAACGAGGAAACGCCGACGATATCTGCCTTACGAACGTGGCTAAGCAATGCCGAGATTGTTGCCTGCTGTGGTGAGATGGCAATATCAATAACGCTACCCTGGACCAGATCCACATACGCTTTACGCTGGATCAGCACCATGACTTTTTTGGCACCCATCCGTTTGGCGAGCATTGCCGACATGATGTTTGCTTCGTCATCGTTGGTGACAGCAATAAACAGATCAACTTGATCAATGTGCTCTTCGGCCAATAGTTCTTGATCCGATGCATCGCCAAAGAAGACGATCGTGTTTTGTAGCTTTTCTGCCAACTCAGCCGCACGTTGTTGATCGCGTTCGATCAACTTCACGCTGTAATCTTTTTCTAACCGGCGTGCCAAGCCTGCCCCAATATTACCACCACCTACCAGCATAATACGTTTGTAGGGTTTTTCTAGACGCTGTAGTTCGCTCATTACCGCACGAATATGCTGTGAAGCGGCAATAAAGAAGACCTCATCTCCCGCTTCAACAATGGTCGAGCCCTGCGGACGAATAGGTCTATCGTGGCGAAAAATTGCGGCGACGCGCGTATCGATGTGCGGCATGTGCTCGCGCATGGTTGACAGCGCGTTGCCTACAAGCGGGCCGCCATAATAGGCTTTCACAACCGCAAGGCTGACTTTACCTTCGGCAAAGTTCACCACCTGCAATGCGCCTGGATACTCGATTAAACGGTAGATATTGTCGATAACCAACTGTTCCGGGGCAATCAGATGGTCGATAGGCACCGCATCGCTGTGGAACAATTTCTCGGCATCACGTACGTAATCGGGTGAGCGAATTCGTGCAATACGGTTTGGCGTATTAAACAACGAGTAGGCGACCTGACAGGCAACCATGTTCGTCTCATCTGAACTGGTTACGGCGACCAGCATGTCGGCGTCATCGGCACCGGCCTCGCGCAAAACACGGGGGTGGGAAGCATGGCCTTGCACAACGCGCAGGTCAAACTTGTCCTGTAGGCTACGCAGGCGCTCGCCGTTGGTATCGACAATAGTAATGTCGTTATTTTCCCCAACGAGGTTTTCCGCCAGAGTACCGCCAACCTGTCCGGCACCCAGAATGATAATTTTCATCAGCTGTAACCCGTTATCTCATCATTTCTTGATTAGCTTAGCGTAGAAGAAACCATCACCTTCTTCTGCACCGGGTAAATTCTGGCGACCCGGTTGCTCTGAGGTGCCCGTTTCGCTTAATACCGCATCAGGTGTACGTGCTAGGAATGCAGCAATTTGCAGCTGGTTCTCTTCTGGCAAAATAGAGCAGGTTGCATAAACCAGCGTACCGCCCTGTTTGAGGTGCGTCCAAGTGGCGCTGAGGATCTCGGACTGCAACTGGGCAAGTTCGGCGATGTCTCGGTCGCGGCGGAGCCACTTAATATCCGGATGGCGACGAATTACACCGGTCGCAGAGCACGGAGCATCCAATAAAATACGATCGAACTGCTGTTCACCGCACCATTGTTGAGGGAAGCGGCCATCACCTTGTTTGACGGTTGCCTTCATGCCCAGACGTTTCAGATTATCGTAGACACGAGACAAACGTTTTTCATCAACATCGACGGCCAACACGTTCGCATCCGGCGCGACTTCAAGAATGTGTGTGGTTTTGCCGCCGGGAGCGCAGCACAAATCGAGAATATGTTCGCCGTTTTGCGGTTGCAGGTAGGTCATGCAGCCCTGTGCTGATGCGTCCTGAACGGTGACCCAACCTTGTTCAAACCCTGGAAGTGCAAGCACGGGCGCAGGGGTTTCCAGACGGACGGCATCGGGGTAGTCAGGATGCGCAAAGCCTGTTAGTCCGGCTTCAGCCAACAGTGCCAACCAACTGTCGCGTGTATGGTGGTTGCGGTTGACGCGTAACCACATTGGAGGACGCTGGTTATTGGCTTCAAGAATACTTTCCCACTGCTGCGGATACGCGCTTTTAATACGCTTCACCAGCCAAGATGGGTGCAGGAAGCGCAGTTCACTGTGTGCGAACTCGGTTAGCAGTTCTTCCTGACGGCGCTGGAACTGGCGCAGGACGCCATTAATCAGCCCCTTCAACTGAGGGCGCTTTATCACAACTGCCCCTTCAACCGTTTCAGCCAGCGCCGCGTGTGGTGGAATGCGGGTATGCAGTAATTGGTACAGGCCCACCATGACCAGGTAATGGACGGTACGCTGTTTTCCGGTCATCGGGCGTTCCATCAGCTGTTTAATTATCCATTCCAGCTGAGAGAGCGAGCGCAATACGCCAAAGCAGAGCTCCTGCAGCAGCGCCTTGTCTTTATCGCCAACCTTTTGCTGCATAGCCGGCAGGACGTTGCTTAACGATTGTCCCTTCTCGACGACCTGCTCAACGGCCTGAGCCGCCATACTGCGTAAATTCAGATGTTTTTTCATAACCGTAGAAATAAAAATGCCCGGAGACTCCGGGCTTTAAAAGAGATGAACCGTCAGATAAGACGATTTCCGGGGACAAACCATTCCCGGCGCGAATTCAGAAGATCCTGTGCGCCCATGGCTTTTTTACCGGCTGGCTGCAGCGAGATCAGATTCAGAATGCCGTTGCCGGTCGCGACTTGAATACCCTGACGGGTGGCTTCCAGAATCGTGCCTGGCTCGGCATCTGTTGGTTTATCAATAACCGTCGCCTGCCAGATTTTAACTGGCTGATCGTCAATCACGATGTAACTCATTGGCCATGGGTTAAAGGCACGAATGCAGCGCTCCAACTGAGCGGCGCTGAGGGTCCAGTCTACGCGAGCTTCTTCTTTGCTGAGCTTTTCTGCGTAGCTCACCAAGGATTCGTCTTGAACCTCCGGCTTGGCGTTACCGGTTGCCAGCAGATGCAACGTATGCAGCAGTCCCTGCGGGCCGAGCTGGGCCAGTTTGTCATACAGGCTGGCGCTGGTATCTTCAGCGGTGATCGGGCAGGAGAGCTTATGCAGCATATCTCCCGTATCCAGACCAACATCCATCTGCATAATAGTCACGCCAGTTTCGCTATCGCCGGCCCACAGTGAACGCTGGATTGGCGCGGCGCCACGCCAGCGGGGCAGCAGGGAACCATGGACGTTGATACAGCCAAGCCGAGGCATGGCCAACACCGCTTTTGGCAGGATTAAGCCATAAGCAACCACGACCATTACGTCGGCGTTGAGCGAGGAAACCAGCTGTTGGTTTTCTTCCGGACGTAGTGAGACCGGCTGAAAGACAGGAATTCCTTTCTCTTCAGCCAGGACTTTGACCGGGCTTGGCATCAGTTTCTTACCGCGGCCAGCAGGGCGGTCAGGTTGGGTAAACACGCCAACGACCTGGTGCTCAGACGACAGCAGCGCATCAAGATGACGCGCTGCAAAGTCAGGGGTACCCGCAAAAATAATACGTAGTGAATCTGACACGTTAATCCTTATCCTTAGGCACGCGCGTTCAGGCGATCCAATTTCTCAACTTTCTGACGAATACGTTGCTGTTTTAACGGAGAAAGATAGTCGATAAAAAGCTTACCGACTAAGTGATCCATTTCATGTTGGATGCAAATAGCCAGCAGATCGTCCGCTTCAAGTTCAAATGGCTTACCGTTACGATCAAGGGCGCGAATCTTCACGCGCTCAGCACGAGGAACCAGTGCCCGCTGTTCAGGAATAGACAGACAGCCTTCTTCAATGCCGGTATCGCCTTCTTTTTCCAGCAGCTCTGGGTTTATCAACACCAGCTGATGGTCACGATTTTCGGAGACATCGATAACGATAATTCGTTTATGAATATCGACCTGCGTTGCTGCCAAGCCAATACCTTCCTCTGCGTACATTGTCTCGAACATATCGTCGACAATACGCTGGATTTCTTCATTTACTTCTTTTACCGGCTCAGCGACTTTGCGAAGACGCTCGTCCGGGATATGTAACACTTGCAAAACTGCCATAAATATCCAGAGTTGTGTTCAGGAGTAGGAAAGATTATTACCTCTATTCTAGACAAAACCCCCCCTAATTGACAGCATCACTGACCAATCGCAAGGATTGCTGATGCCGCATATGGCAAGGGGAAAAGGATGTCACCTGAAGAGATCGCTTTCCGTCTGTTGAAGGTCAATAACTTATGTGGTGATGAAATGCAGCGCGTGTTGGGCGCCCTTTCAGAACAGACGGTCATCACCCGCGAAGCATTGTTGATGCTGGGGCTTAATGCTAAACAAGCCGAGCGTTTTTTTTCTTTTAGTTCCGCAGAGTTGGATGTCGCTCACCGTTGGCTGTCCATGCCTGACACGACGCTTTTGCTCGCTGACTCGCCACTTTACCCCGAGACGCTAAGAGCTATCCGTGATTATCCGGCGGTATTGTGTGTTCGTGGCAATGTACAGTTGCTTCGTTCTCCACAGCTTGCGGTCGTCGGCAGCCGTCACCACTCGCACTACGGTGAGCGCTGGGGGCGTTATTTTTGTGAGGCACTTGCACAGCAAGGAATAACGATCACCAGCGGGTTAGCACTGGGCATTGATGGCGTCGCCCATCGAGGCGCTCTTCAGGTTGGCGGTAAGACGATTGCGGTGCTGGGCAGCGGCCTGAATCATATTTATCCACACCGCCATCGACAGCTCGCTGAGGATATCGTGGCAAGCGGCGGGGCGTTAGTCTCCGAGTTTCCACTTGCCGCGACGCCTCTACCGTATAATTTTCCACGGCGTAATAGGATTATCAGTGGGCTAAGCTATGGCGTTTTGGTGATAGAAGCCGCCCTGCGAAGCGGATCCTTGGTGACGGCACGCAGCGCACTTGATCAAGGACGTGAAGTTTTCGCTATTCCTGGCCCTCTTGGACATCCAGGAATGGAGGGGCCGCATTGGTTAATCAAACAGGGCGCGGTGACGGTTACTGAACCTGAAGACATTCTGGCGCAATTCCCGGCTTTAAACAGACAGTTGCCCACGACGACGGGGATGACAAATTATTGTGCAGATAAGGAATCTGTAGCATTGCCATTTCCTGAGCTCCTGGCTAACGTAGGAGATGAGGCAACACCTGTTGACGTCGTCGCTGAACGTGCCGGCCAACCTGTGCCAGTTACCGTGGCTCAGCTACTCGAACTGGAGTTAGCAGGATGGATCGCAGCAGTACCCGGCGGCTATGTCCGATTAAGGAGGGCAGGCCATGTTCGACGTACTAATGTATTTGTTTGAGACCTACATCCATAACGAAACAGAAATGCGCGTGGATCAGGACCGACTGACTCGGGATCTTACCGATGCAGGGTTCGAGCGTGAAGATATCTTCAACGCGCTAATGTGGCTGGAAAAGCTCGCCGACTATCAGGAAGGCCTCGTAGAACCGATGCAACTTGCATCCGATCCTCTCTCCGTGCGCATTTTTACACAGGAAGAGAGCCAACGTCTGGATGCCAGCTGCCGAGGATTCCTGTTATTCCTGGAGCAGATTCAGGTGCTGAACCTCGAAACACGTGAAATGGTGATTGAACGCGTGATGGCTCTGGATACCGCAGAGTTTGAGCTGGAAGAGCTGAAGTGGGTCATTTTAATGGTGCTCTTCAATCTTCCCGGCAGTGAAAACGCGTATCAGCAAATGGAAGAATTACTCTTCGAGACAAATGAAGGTATGCTGCATTAATTACTTTAGTGGCATCAAGAGTTGTTATGGTCAAATCAGCACTGTTTTCGGTGCATAAAAACGAGCCCTGCCCGCAGTGCGGGGCTGAACTGGTCATACGGTCCGGCAAGCACGGGCCGTTTCTTGGCTGCTCCCATTATCCGGAATGCGATTATGTCCGTCCCCTGAGGAATCAGGCGGATGGACATATCGTTAAAGTTCTGGAGGGGCAGTTATGTCCTGAGTGTGGTGCTGAACTGGTGCTACGTCAGGGGCGCTTCGGCATGTTCATCGGATGCAGCCAGTATCCTGAATGTGGACATACCGAAGTTATCGATAAGCCTGATGAGACGGCAATTAGCTGTCCTGCCTGCCTGCAGGGGCAGTTGGTACAACGTCGCTCCCGTTTCGGCAAAAACTTTCATTCCTGCGATCGCTATCCGGAATGTCAATTCGTCACTAACTTCACGCCAGTAGCGGGAGAGTGCCCCGAGTGTCATTACCC
This sequence comes from Kluyvera sp. STS39-E, assembly GCF_040932435.1. Classification (NCBI taxonomy): domain Bacteria; kingdom Pseudomonadati; phylum Pseudomonadota; class Gammaproteobacteria; order Enterobacterales; family Enterobacteriaceae; genus Kluyvera; species Kluyvera sp. STS39-E. The sequence goes on from NZ_JBFQGA010000019.1 coordinate 23,689, forward strand.
GCTGCTTATTGAAAAGAAAACGGCCCAGGGCGTAAAACGTTTCTGTGCCAGTAAACAATGTGGAAAGCCGGTACCGGCGAAAGAAACCCGTGAATAAAAACCTGCCATCAGAGACCGTACAGCGTGCGGTTATCGCTCTGAATAATAAAAAAGTCATCGCCTATCCAACCGAAGCCGTATTTGGTGTCGGTTGCGATCCCGATAGTGAAGAAGCCGTTATGGATCTGCTGGCGCTGAAGCAGCGTCCTGTTGATAAGGGACTTATCCTTATTGCCGCCAGCTTCGAACAGCTTAAACCTTACATTGACGACAGCTTATTAAGCGAAGAACAGCGTGCGGCCGTCTTTTCCCGTTGGCCGGGGCCTGTGACGTTTGTCTTCCCGGCGAAGGTGACAACTCCTGCTTGGCTGACGGGGAGATTTAACTCGCTTGCCGTCAGGGTCACCGATCATCCGGTGGTGATTGAACTGTGCCAGGCTTACGGCAAGCCGTTGGTTTCAACCAGCGCCAATCTAAGCGGAGAACCACCGTGCCGGACAACGGCTGAAGTGCTTGCACAGTTTGGCAATGATTTCCCGGTAGTCGATGCGCAAACGGGCGGGCGCTTAAACCCGTCGGAAATTCTTGATGCCCTAACGGGTGAACGCTTTCGCCAGGGATAATGTATGGAAAGCTACGTCGTTTTCGGCAACCCGATTGCACACAGCAAATCGCCGTTTATTCATCAGCAATTTGCAAAACAGCTGCACATAGCGCATCCGTATGGGCGCATGCTGGCTCCGCTTGATGATTTTACCGCGACCTTGGATTCATTTTTCCAGCAGGGAGGTAAAGGCGCGAACGTTACGGTTCCTTTTAAAGAGGAAGCCTATGCCCGAGCCGATGAGTTGACAGAACGTGCGGCGCTGGCGGGAGCGGTGAATACGCTTAAGCGACTCGATGATGGGCGCATACTGGGTGATAACACTGATGGTATCGGTCTGTTGAGCGATCTTGAACGACTGAAGCTGATTAAACCAGGCTATCGTGTGCTACTCATTGGGGCGGGCGGCGCGGCGCGAGGTGTTCTTCTGCCTCTGCTTTCTCTGGACTGCAGCGTCGTCATTACGAACCGCACTCAAGAACGCGCGCAGACGTTGGCCGAACTGTTTTCTCATATGGGCAGCGTTAGTGCCGAGCCGATGTCAGCGCTTGGCGGCCATGAGTTTGATCTCATCATCAATGCAACGTCTAGCGGTATTGCCGGCGAAACACCGTTGATACCGGCGTCATTAGTGAATGCGCACGTATGCTGTTATGACATGTTTTATCAACAGGGTCATACCGCGTTTTTGACATGGTGCGCTGAGCATGGCGCCAAACATTATGCCGATGGGCTCGGGATGCTGGTGGGGCAAGCGGCACATGCTGTTTTATTGTGGCACGGCGTCTTGCCTGAAATTGAACCGGTGATTGAATCGCTTAAACGTGAGCTTGGAGTATGAATCAGGCTATCCAGTTTCCAGACAGGGAAGAGTGGCGTGCAGACATCAATGCCGTCTGTTTTCCGGTGCTGGTAAATGGTATGCAGTTGATGTGTGCAATCAATGCTGAAGTCATAGCTCGCCGTTTCGGCGGTGAAGAGCCTAAGCAATGGCTGGCGCTGTTTGATGAAAATCGCTGGGATCTGGAAGAAGAGGCCAGCGATCTTATTCGCGAGCAGCGCGAAGACAATCAGGGTTGGGTTTGGTTGTCCTGATCCAGATAGTCGTCTTTCCACTTCACGTAGTTGTTGGCCGAATAGCGAAGTCCTTCGAGTTCGGCCTCTTTCAACGGTCTGATTTGCTTAACCGGGCTGCCAAGATAAAGAAAACCACTCTCCAGACGCTTATGTTGTGGCACCAAGCTGCCGGCGCCAATCATTACGTCGTCTTCTATAATCGCACCGTCTAGTAATATAGAACCCATTCCCACGAGCACTCTGTTACCAATGGTGCAGCCGTGAAGCATAACCTTATGTCCGACGGTAACATCTTCCCCCACGATAAGAGGGTTCCCCTGCGGATTTTTAGCCGACCGGTGAGTGACGTGCAGAACGCTACCATCCTGAATATTACTGCGAGCGCCAATCTGGATATAGTTGACGTCACCTCGTGCGGCAACCAATGGCCAGATACTGACATCATCGGCCAGACGGACATCACCGATGATGGCGCTGGTGGGATCGATCATGACGCGATCGCCTAATACGGGGAATAAATCTTTATAGCGACGGAGAACGGCTGACATATTTACCTCTTAAAAACAGTATCACAGTGGGGTTCATCCTCATTATCAGTCCTAATTGTGGGTTTCTCATCTCAAAAATTAAGCAAATCGCACACTTACAATGCAAAAAGAGTGAAAAAACGACACTTGGAAAAAAAAGTGAGAAAAGGGGGTTGTGCTAAAAACAAAGTTCCCTATAATGCGCACCCACTGAGACGGCAAACGTGAATCACTTCACACTAACTAGCCGGTTCAGTTGAAGAGAAAAACCTGAAAATGAGGGTTGACTCTGAAAGAGGAAAGCGTAATATACGCCACCTCGCAACAGTGAGCGAAAGCCGTGTTGCACTGCTCTTTAACAATTTATCAGACAATCTGTGTGGGCACTCGAAGA
>NZ_JBFQGA010000020.1:0-4473 GCF_040932435.1 Kluyvera sp. STS39-E
ATGGTAGTGTGGGGTCTCCCCATGCGAGAGTAGGGAACTGCCAGGCATCAAATAGTGAAGAAGCCCATCCTAACGGATGGGCTTTTTTGCGTCTGTGGTCTGGGGAAATGGGATTAACGGCTCACGGTGTAGGCCTGATAAGCGCAGCGCCATCAGGCACGCCTAGTGCAGATTGCCGGATGGCGGCTTCGCCTTATCCGGCCTACCTCAGTCTATATAACCGCAAGCCTTCCCCGCACGGATACGGTAAACTACCGTGGATATAGCATCAGGAAAGTAACCATGACTCGCTCCTTGAAACCTTGGAATACCTTCGGCATCGATCATTGTGCTGAAAACATCGTATGCGCTGAAAATGAACAACAATTATTAAGCGCCTGGCAGCACTCTACCCATGAAGGGTTGCCGGTTTTAATTCTGGGCGAAGGAAGTAATGTACTGTTTTTGGACGATTATTCCGGTACCGTTATCCTTAATCGTATCAAAGGTATTGAGGTTCGTGAAACGGCAGATGCATGGCACCTGCACGTCGGCGCTGGGGAAAACTGGCATCAACTGGTGCGCTTCGCATTAGAGAATAATATGCCAGGCTTGGAAAACCTTGCGTTGATCCCTGGCTGCGCGGGCTCCTCACCTATTCAGAATATTGGGGCTTATGGGGTCGAGTTACGGCAGATCTGCGAATATGTAGACTGCATCGAGCTGGCTACGGGCGAGCGCCAACGTCTTTCCGCAGCCGAATGCGAATTTGGCTACCGGGACAGTATCTTCAAACATGCCTACCAAGACCGTTTCGTTATTGTTGCTGTCGGTTTCCAGCTAGCAAAAACATGGCAACCGGTACTGACCTACGGCGATCTCACTCGACTCGATCCTAAAACGGTGACACCGCGCGATGTTTTCGATGCCGTATGTCATATGCGTATGACTAAGCTTCCCGATCCTAAAGTGAATGGCAATGCCGGCAGCTTCTTTAAAAATCCGGTGGTTAGTACCGCATATGCCGATGTTTTACTGGCCAAATTCCCTAAAGCACCACATTATCCGCAGGCTGATGGAAGTGTGAAACTAGCGGCCGGCTGGCTTATTGATCAATGCCAGTTGAAAGGTCACACCGAAGGCGGGGCGGCAGTTCATCAGCAGCAGGCACTGGTGCTTATTAACAGCAATAATGCACAAAGTCGTGATGTTGTTCAGCTGGCCCACTACGTTCGCCAGCAGGTTGGCAACAAATTTGATGTTTGGCTGGAGCCAGAGGTTCGCTTTATTGGTCATGAAGGTGAAGTCAGCGCAGTTGAGGTAATTAAATGAAAGACAATACGGTGCCGTTGACCCTTATTTCCCTGCTTGCCGATGGTGATTTTCATTCGGGTGAGCAATTGGGCGAACAGCTAGGCATGAGCCGTGCGGCCATTAATAAGCACATGCAAACATTAAGGGATTGGGGCGTGGATGTCTTTACGGTTCCAGGTAAAGGCTACTGTTTACCAGAACCTATTCAGCTGCTGGATGTGGAGCGTATTCGTCAGGCGGTCAACTATGGCAGTGTTGCCGTTCTTCCCGTTATCGACTCTACCAACCAGTATCTTTTAGACCGAATTGGCGAGCTGCAGTCTGGCGATGCCTGCGTTGCTGAATACCAGCAGGCAGGCCGTGGTCGACGCGGAAGAAAATGGTTCTCTCCGTTTGGTGCCAATCTTTATCTTTCTATGTTCTGGCGTCTGGAACAAGGGCCTGCTGCTGCCATCGGCCTGAGTCTGGTCATCGGCATCGTTATGGCTGAAGTTTTGCAAAGTCTGGGTGCCGACAAAGTCCGCGTCAAATGGCCAAATGATCTTTACCTGAACGACCGTAAGCTGGCGGGTATCCTGGTCGAACTTACGGGGAAAACCGGTGATGCGGCGCAAATCGTCATTGGTGCGGGCATTAACCTTGTGATGCGCCGCGCAGAGAACGATGTGATTAATCAGGGATGGATTAACCTGCAAGAAGCCGGAATTATTATTGACCGTAATATCCTCGCGGCCCGTCTTATCAACGAACTGTATGATGCCTTACGTCTGTTTGAACAAGAGGGGCTAGCGCCATATCTAACACGCTGGGAAAAATTAGATAACTTTATTAATCGCCAGGTTAAACTGATTATTGGCGAAAAAGAGGTATTTGGCATTTCCCGTGGTATAGATACTCAGGGTGCATTATTACTTGAGCAGGATGGGATCGTTAAACCCTGGATTGGCGGGGAAATTTCATTGCGTAGCGCAGAATAAAAAAAAGGGAGCCAAGGCTCCCTTTCTTATATAAGAAAATTACTTCCGCAGGCGAACCTGTTCTACCGAGTGATTAGCACTTTTAGTCAGTATTAAACTGGCTCGCTCACGTGTCGGCAGGATATTTTCATTTAAATTCCTAAGGTTAATCTCATTCCATAGCGATGTTGCAACATCAACCGCTTCCTCTTTAGAAAGCTGGGCATAATTATGGAAATAAGAATCAGGGTCAGTAAAAGCGCCCTCGCGGAATTTAAGGAATCTATTGATGTACCAAGATTTTAATAATTCTTCTGGGGCATCAACATAAATGGAAAAATCGACGAAATCCGAAACAAATACATGGTGTGGGTCGTGTGGATAATCCATTCCGCTTTGCAGAACATTTAAACCTTCAAGGATTAATATATCTGGGTGAGTAACCGTTTTGTCACCATCAGGGATCACATCATAAATAAGATGAGAGTAAACGGGAGCCGTGACATCCGGAACCCCGGATTTTAGATCGGAAACAAACTGTACTAGGCGATGCATATCATAGGACTGCGGGAAGCCCTTCTTCTTCATCAGACCACGTTCTTTCAATACTTCGTTAGGATGTAGAAACCCATCGGTAGTAATGAGCTCAACGCGGCGATGTTCCGGCCAGCGGCTAAGCAATGCTTGCAGCACACGTGCGGTTGTACTCTTACCGACAGCAACGCTGCCGGCAATACTGATGATATAAGGAATACGCTGACCATTTGTACCTAGGAACTGCTCAAGTACGGCCTGCCGACGCAGATTAGAACTGATATAGAAGTTCAATAAACGTGATAAAGGCAAATAGATCTCAGCCACTTCTTCAAGCGACAGATCTTCGTTGATACCTTTCAGGCGTGTAATTTCCCCTTCAGTCAGGGTCATTGGCACTGAATCACGCAGCGCCGCCCACTGGCTACGATTGAACTGTAGATAAGGTGTCATTAACGTTTGCTCTTGTTTTTTCATAAGCATGTTCTGGCTGTCACGCTGATTCCGCACGACGCTTCACATTGAGTTAATCAGGACAATGGGCAGGAGGTTAACACCAGATGGAAGATAAAAAGAAGAAAAAATCCAACTGAGTGGCGCATTCGTGAGAAAACACCGCTCTTTGTTACTGACTGCTGGGAGCAGATATGCTGTTGAGATAGCTATATAGATAGAGAAGGCCTACGCAAAGAGCATTGAATGGCAACTTGCTGCGCTAATCGAAAGGCGATAGGGGGGATGCTGCCGGGCCAACTGCGCCATTTCTGGTTATAAAACTGGCACATTGTTTGGTTTTTACGCTCAGGCGCACAAAACATGAGCGATAGAACATTTTATGCAATTTTTTAGTTGCATGTCGGCACGTGTCTACATAGAATGCGCGCTACTTGATGCCGACTTAGCTCAGTAGGTAGAGCAACTGACTTGTAATCAGTAGGTCACCAGTTCGATTCCGGTAGTCGGCACCATCAAGTACCTGGTGGGGTTCCCGAGCGGCCAAAGGGAGCAGACTGTAAATCTGCCGTCACAGACTTCGAAGGTTCGAATCCTTCCCCCACCACCACTTTCAGGCTAAGCATTGCGAAGCCAGAGCTGGTTGGTAAAATAGCTAGCTCGAACAAAGAAAAGAGAGAAATCTCTTTTTTTTGCACAGAAAGAACTGGGTAGCCGAGTTTCAGGATGCGGGCATCGTATAATGGCTATTACCTCAGCCTTCCAAGCTGATGATGCGGGTTCGATTCCCGCTGCCCGCTCCAGACGTGCTGATATGGCTCAGTTGGTAGAGCGCACCCTTGGTAAGGGTGAGGTCCCCAGTTCGACTCTGGGTATCAGCACCACTTCACTTCTCCTTCCCGTTTCTCTCTGTTTAAATTAATGCATTCAACAGTTCAGGCTTATCGTCTGGTTGATGTGGTGATATCACCGATTTATCCGTGTATTAGAGGGACTATCGATGTCTAAAGAAAAATTTGAACGTACCAAACCGCACGTCAACGTCGGTACTATCGGCCACGTTGACCATGGTAAAACTACCCTGACTGCTGCAATCACTACCGTACTGGCTAAAACCTACGGCGGTGCTGCTCGTGCTTTCGACCAGATCGATAACGCACCAGAAGAAAAAGCTCGTGGTATCACCATCAACACTTCCCACGTTGAATATGACACCCCGACTCGCCACTACGCACAC
>NZ_JBFQGA010000021.1:0-3261 GCF_040932435.1 Kluyvera sp. STS39-E
TTTGCTCTTTAAAAATCTGGATCAAGCTGAAAATTGAAACGACACACTGTGTCTGTTCTCCGTAATAAGAACAGATAAGCGGTGTGTTCGAGTCTCTCAAATTTTCGCAAGTCGAAATGTTTTACGAAACATCTTCGGGTTGTGAGGTTAAGCGACTAAGCGTACACGGTGGATGCCCTGGCAGTCAGAGGCGATGAAGGACGTGCTAATCTGCGATAAGCGTCGGTAAGGTGATATGAACCGTTATAACCGACGATTTCCGAATGGGGAAACCCAGTGTGTTTCGACACACTATCGTTAAGTGAATACATAGCTTAACGAAGCGAACCGGGGGAACTGAAACATCTAAGTACCCCGAGGAAAAGAAATCAACCGAGATTCCCCTAGTAGCGGCGAGCGAACGGGGAGCAGCCCAGAGTCTGAATCAGCATGTGTGTTAGTGGAACGGTCTGGAAAGTCCGACGGTACAGGGTGATAGTCCCGTACACAAAAATGCATGTGTTGTGAACTCGAAGAGTAGGGCGGGACACGTGGTATCCTGTCTGAATATGGGGGGACCATCCTCCAAGGCTAAATACTCCTGACTGACCGATAGTGAACCAGTACCGTGAGGGAAAGGCGAAAAGAACCCCGGCGAGGGGAGTGAAATAGAACCTGAAACCGTGTACGTACAAGCAGTGGGAGCCTTGATTTATCAGGGTGACTGCGTACCTTTTGTATAATGGGTCAGCGACTTATATTCTGTAGCAAGGTTAACCGTATAGGGGAGCCGAAGGGAAACCGAGTCTTAACTGGGCGTTAAGTTGCAGGGTATAGACCCGAAACCCGGTGATCTAGCCATGGGCAGGTTGAAGGTTGGGTAACACTAACTGGAGGACCGAACCGACTAATGTTGAAAAATTAGCGGATGACTTGTGGCTGGGGGTGAAAGGCCAATCAAACCGGGAGATAGCTGGTTCTCCCCGAAAGCTATTTAGGTAGCGCCTCGTGAACTCATCTTCGGGGGTAGAGCACTGTTTCGACTAGGGGGTCATCCCGACTTACCAACTCGATGCAAACTACGAATACCGAAGAATGTTATCACGGGAGACACACGGCGGGTGCTAACGTCCGTCGTGAAGAGGGAAACAACCCAGACCGCCAGCTAAGGTCCCAAAGTCACAGTTAAGTGGGAAACGATGTGGGAAGGCTCAGACAGCCAGGATGTTGGCTTAGAAGCAGCCATCATTTAAAGAAAGCGTAATAGCTCACTGGTCGAGTCGGCCTGCGCGGAAGATGTAACGGGGCTAAACTGTGCACCGAAGCTGCGGCAGCGACACTATGTGTTGTTGGGTAGGGGAGCGTTCTGTAAGCCGTTGAAGGTGGCCTGTGAGGGTTGCTGGAGGTATCAGAAGTGCGAATGCTGACATAAGTAACGATAATGCGGGTGAAAAACCCGCACGCCGGAAGACCAAGGGTTCCTGTCCAACGTTAATCGGGGCAGGGTGAGTCGACCCCTAAGGCGAGGCCGAAAGGCGTAGTCGATGGGAAACAGGTTAATATTCCTGTACTTGGTGTTACTGCGAAGGGGGGACGGAGAAGGCTATGTTAGCCGGGCGACGGTTGTCCCGGTTTAAGCATGTAGGCGGGAAGTTTAGGTAAATCCGGACTTCTATTAACGCTGAGGTGTGATGACGAGGCACTACGGTGCTGAAGTAACAAATGCCCTGCTTCCAGGAAAAGCCTCTAAGCATCAGGTAACATCAAATCGTACCCCAAACCGACACAGGTGGTCAGGTAGAGAATACCAAGGCGCTTGAGAGAACTCGGGTGAAGGAACTAGGCAAAATGGTGCCGTAACTTCGGGAGAAGGCACGCTGATGGTAGGTGAAGTGACTTGCTCATGGAGCTGAAATCAGTCGAAGATACCAGCTGGCTGCAACTGTTTATTAAAAACACAGCACTGTGCAAACACGAAAGTGGACGTATACGGTGTGACGCCTGCCCGGTGCCGGAAGGTTAATTGATGGGGTTAGCGGCAACGCGAAGCTCTTGATCGAAGCCCCGGTAAACGGCGGCCGTAACTATAACGGTCCTAAGGTAGCGAAATTCCTTGTCGGGTAAGTTCCGACCTGCACGAATGGCGTAATGATGGCCAGGCTGTCTCCACCCGAGACTCAGTGAAATTGAACTCGCTGTGAAGATGCAGTGTACCCGCGGCAAGACGGAAAGACCCCGTGAACCTTTACTATAGCTTGACACTGAACACTGGTCCTTGATGTGTAGGATAGGTGGGAGGCTTTGAAGTGTGGACGCCAGTCTGCATGGAGCCAACCTTGAAATACCACCCTTTAATGGCTGGTGTTCTAACGTAGACCCGTAATCCGGGTTGCGGACAGTGTCTGGTGGGTAGTTTGACTGGGGCGGTCTCCTCCTAAAGAGTAACGGAGGAGCACGAAGGTTAGCTAATCCTGGTCGGACATCAGGAGGTTAGTGCAATGGCATAAGCTAGCTTGACTGCGAGAGTGACGGCTCGAGCAGGTGCGAAAGCAGGTCATAGTGATCCGGTGGTTCTGAATGGAAGGGCCATCGCTCAACGGATAAAAGGTACTCCGGGGATAACAGGCTGATACCGCCCAAGAGTTCATATCGACGGCGGTGTTTGGCACCTCGATGTCGGCTCATCACATCCTGGGGCTGAAGTAGGTCCCAAGGGTATGGCTGTTCGCCATTTAAAGTGGTACGCGAGCTGGGTTTAGAACGTCGTGAGACAGTTCGGTCCCTATCTGCCGTGGGCGTTGGAGAATTGAGGGGGGCTGCTCCTAGTACGAGAGGACCGGAGTGGACGCATCACTGGTGTTCGGGTTGTCATGCCAATGGCATTGCCCGGTAGCTAAATGCGGAAAAGATAAGTGCTGAAAGCATCTAAGCACGAAACTTGCCCCGAGATGAGTTCTCCCTGACTCCTTGAGAGTCCTAAAGGAACGTTGAAGACTACGACGTTGATAGGCTGGGTGTGTAAGCGTAGCGATACGTTGAGCTAACCAGTACTAATGAACCGTGAGGCTTAACCTTACAACGCCAAAGATGTTTTGGTGTGCAGAGACACAATATTCAGCTTGAAACAGATTAAATCGATACGTTGAAAGACGGATTGATAACAGAATTTGCCTGGCGGCAGTAGCGCGGTGGTCCCACCTGACCCCATGCCGAACTCAGAAGTGAAACGCCGTAGCGCCGATGGTAGTGTGGGGTCTCCCCATGCGAGAGTAGGGAACTGCC
>NZ_JBFQGA010000022.1:0-1567 GCF_040932435.1 Kluyvera sp. STS39-E
GAGCATCAAACACTTTTAAATTGAAGAGTTTGATCATGGCTCAGATTGAACGCTGGCGGCAGGCCTAACACATGCAAGTCGAACGGTAGCACAGAGAGCTTGCTCTTGGGTGACGAGTGGCGGACGGGTGAGTAATGTCTGGGAAACTGCCCGATGGAGGGGGATAACTACTGGAAACGGTAGCTAATACCGCATAACGTCTTCGGACCAAAGTGGGGGACCTTCGGGCCTCACACCATCGGATGTGCCCAGATGGGATTAGCTAGTAGGTGGGGTAATGGCTCACCTAGGCGACGATCCCTAGCTGGTCTGAGAGGATGACCAGCCACACTGGAACTGAGACACGGTCCAGACTCCTACGGGAGGCAGCAGTGGGGAATATTGCACAATGGGCGCAAGCCTGATGCAGCCATGCCGCGTGTATGAAGAAGGCCTTCGGGTTGTAAAGTACTTTCAGCGAGGAGGAAGGCATTGTGGTTAATAACCGCAGTGATTGACGTTACTCGCAGAAGAAGCACCGGCTAACTCCGTGCCAGCAGCCGCGGTAATACGGAGGGTGCAAGCGTTAATCGGAATTACTGGGCGTAAAGCGCACGCAGGCGGTCTGTCAAGTCGGATGTGAAATCCCCGGGCTCAACCTGGGAACTGCATTCGAAACTGGCAGGCTAGAGTCTTGTAGAGGGGGGTAGAATTCCAGGTGTAGCGGTGAAATGCGTAGAGATCTGGAGGAATACCGGTGGCGAAGGCGGCCCCCTGGACAAAGACTGACGCTCAGGTGCGAAAGCGTGGGGAGCAAACAGGATTAGATACCCTGGTAGTCCACGCCGTAAACGATGTCGACTTGGAGGTTGTGCCCTTGAGGCGTGGCTTCCGGAGCTAACGCGTTAAGTCGACCGCCTGGGGAGTACGGCCGCAAGGTTAAAACTCAAATGAATTGACGGGGGCCCGCACAAGCGGTGGAGCATGTGGTTTAATTCGATGCAACGCGAAGAACCTTACCTACTCTTGACATCCACGGAATTTAGCAGAGATGCTTTAGTGCCTTCGGGAACCGTGAGACAGGTGCTGCATGGCTGTCGTCAGCTCGTGTTGTGAAATGTTGGGTTAAGTCCCGCAACGAGCGCAACCCTTATCCTTTGTTGCCAGCGGTTCGGCCGGGAACTCAAAGGAGACTGCCAGTGATAAACTGGAGGAAGGTGGGGATGACGTCAAGTCATCATGGCCCTTACGAGTAGGGCTACACACGTGCTACAATGGCATATACAAAGAGAAGCGACCTCGCGAGAGCAAGCGGACCTCATAAAGTATGTCGTAGTCCGGATTGGAGTCTGCAACTCGACTCCATGAAGTCGGAATCGCTAGTAATCGTAGATCAGAATGCTACGGTGAATACGTTCCCGGGCCTTGTACACACCGCCCGTCACACCATGGGAGTGGGTTGCAAAAGAAGTAGGTAGCTTAACCTTCGGGAGGGCGCTTACCACTTTGTGATTCATGACTGGGGTGAAGTCGTAACAAGGTAACCGTAGGGGAACCTGCGGTTGGATCACCTCCTTACCTTAAAGAA
>NZ_JBFQGA010000023.1:0-1022 GCF_040932435.1 Kluyvera sp. STS39-E
GTACGGCCGCCTTCACGGATTGCGAAACGCAGACCGTCGTCCATCGCGATTGGGTGGATCAGAGTCACAACCATCTTGATGTTGTCGCCTGGCATTACCATCTCTACGCCTTCTGGCAGTTCGATGGTACCGGTCACGTCAGTTGTACGGAAGTAGAACTGTGGACGGTAGCCTTTGAAGAACGGAGTATGACGGCCGCCTTCGTCTTTGGACAGGATATAAACTTCAGATTCGAATTTGGTGTGCGGCTTGATAGAGCCTGGCTTAGCCAGTACCTGACCACGTTCGATTTCTTCACGTTTGATACCACGCAGCAGAACACCAACGTTCTCACCAGCACGGCCTTCGTCCAGCAGTTTGCGGAACATTTCAACGCCGGTACAAGTAGACTTAGCAGTCTCTTTGATACCAACGATTTCAACTTCTTCACCAACTTTAACGATACCGCGCTCTACACGACCGGTAACAACAGTACCACGGCCGGAGATGGAGAATACGTCTTCGATTGGCAGCAGGAATGGCTTGTCAATCGCACGTTCTGGTTCTGGGATGTAAGAATCCAGGAAGCCAGCCAGTTCGATGATTTTTGCTTCCCACTCTGCTTCGCCTTCCAGCGCTTTCAGCGCGGAACCACGAACGATAGGAGTGTCGTCGCCTGGGAAATCGTACTGAGACAGAAGTTCACGAACTTCCATTTCTACCAGTTCCAGCAGCTCTTCGTCATCAACCATGTCACATTTGTTCAGGAACACGATGATGAAAGGAACGCCTACCTGACGACCCAGCAGGATGTGCTCACGAGTCTGTGGCATAGGGCCATCAGTCGCAGCAACAACCAGGATCGCGCCATCCATCTGCGCAGCACCGGTGATCATGTTTTTAACATAGTCGGCGTGCCCTGGGCAGTCTACGTGTGCGTAGTGGCGAGTCGGGGTGTCATATTCAACGTGGGAAGTGTTGATGGTGATACCACGAGCTTTTTCTTCTGGTGCGTTATCGATCTGGTCGAAAGCACGAGCAGC
>NZ_JBFQGA010000024.1:0-701 GCF_040932435.1 Kluyvera sp. STS39-E
CTGTTAAGTTGGTTGTCATGGCCTAATCTCCGTTCTTTCGCCCAGAATCCGAATCGCAATTCTTTCCCGCACGGTTAGCTGCCGGCGCTTACCGCGGGCGTTTACGATTTCAGGCTTACCGCCTGGCGGATAATTAACTCTTACAGACTGACCATCCAACGCGTGAGACGCCTCAAGGAGTGCCGACTTTAAATACTCAGGGCATTCTTTCTGCACCCTTTCACCGTCTGAAATAACACCTGCGATGCCCTGCAGGGTGCTTGCTAAATTGCTGAGGTAATTTTTCATTGTCCTTCCCCTTCGATAACCAAACCTGCGAGACTGGCCTGATATTTTTCGAACCAGAACACGACTGGTTTTTCCACTGTCTCGATAAGGCCAAAACGCTCTGCCGTGCGGAAGTTCATGCTGCTTTTGCGCCCGCGCTCAACCTGAAGAGATACCTGCTTTCTGAACATTTCCAGCGAATAGGACGTTTTCAGCAGGTTACAGGGCGCACAGGCCGGGAACATGTTTTCCAGCCTCTCAGCCTCTGGCCTGTAGAATTCTCCAGTCGCCTTTAGTTTGAAGATGCCTTTCGCGGCGGCTTTCATGCACTGTTCTGATTTTCGCAGCACCGCCTCAACGTGGTCAGCATGCCAACCTTTCTCTGGTAGCTCACAGCCGCAATAAGCACAACGGCCACCGAATTTCATGCGCAG
>NZ_JBFQGA010000025.1:0-533 GCF_040932435.1 Kluyvera sp. STS39-E
TTGGCGTTTGGTTTAATCACGATGCTTGGCTTGGTGAAGTGCGCCGATGGCAACGGCGCAACCGCTGCAAGCTGGCCGTGTTTCTGACGCAGCTCTTCAATCGGACCGAAGTCCAGTGCGCGCAGCGGGCAGGATTCCACGCAGATCGGCTTCTTGCCGTCTGCCACGCGCTCGTGGCAGCCGTCGCATTTGGTCATATGACCTTTCGCCGCGTTGTACTGCGGTGCGCCGTAAGGACAGGCCATATGGCAATAGCGGCAACCGATGCAGACATCTTCGTCCACAACGACAAAACCGTCTTCACGCTTGTGCATGGCGCCGCTCGGGCACACTTTGGTACAGGCCGGGTCTTCGCAGTGGTTACAAGCGATAGACAGGTAGTAGGCAAAGACGTTCTGGTTCCAGACACCGTTGTCTTCCTGCCAGTCGCCACCCGCGTATTCGTAGATACGGCGGAAGCTGACGTCCGGGGTTAAGTTCTTGTAATCTTTACAGGCCAGTTCACAGGTTTTACAACCGGTGCAGCGGGCGGA
>NZ_JBFQGA010000026.1:0-446 GCF_040932435.1 Kluyvera sp. STS39-E
GCTTAACCTTCGGGAGGGCGCTTACCACTTTGTGATTCATGACTGGGGTGAAGTCGTAACAAGGTAACCGTAGGGGAACCTGCGGTTGGATCACCTCCTTACCTTAAAGAAGCGTTCTTTGAAGTGTCCACACAGATTGTCTGATGAAAATTAGCAGTAAAATCTCTGCAGGCTTGTAGCTCAGGTGGTTAGAGCGCACCCCTGATAAGGGTGAGGTCGGTGGTTCAAGTCCACTCAGGCCTACCAAATTCGTTCTGATACTGCGTTGCGGAATGACTCGCATACTTCAGTATGCTTCGCCATCCCACGCCTTGTCTCAAAACGAATTACGGTTACAGAGATTAGCATTTTGCGATGGGGTTATAGCTCAGCTGGGAGAGCGCCTGCCTTGCACGCAGGAGGTCTGCGGTTCGATCCCGCATAGCTCCACCATCCTTTCTTTACTG
>NZ_JBFQGA010000027.1:0-440 GCF_040932435.1 Kluyvera sp. STS39-E
AACTCAGGTGCTACCCGGCGCAGCATTGTGGGCGCATGCGTCGCAATGAGAGCTTGCGCATCCAGGTTTTTTGTCATGACATTTAGGGAGCTAACAATGCGGCCCAAGTAATGTGGAGAAAGGCTGTTTTCTGGCTCCTCAAGGGCTACCAGAGTGAAGACTGGTGGACGTAATTTATCGGGATCAAACGATAAATCTTCTTCTGCAAGAACAGCCCTGCCAATAGCCTGAGACGATAAGACAAGAGAAAGGTAAAGCATGGACTTTTGGCCATCGCTCAGCCTTGAAAAATCGACAAATGAGCCGTCGTGACCTGGGGTAAATGAAACAGACAGATGCCTTAACAGCGATTCAATTTCTGATGCGACAAAAGTAATTTTAGGGTCAGCAAAAAATTTACCTTTATGCAGCGTTGCCCATGTTGCCTTTAAACTCTCACT
>NZ_JBFQGA010000028.1:0-428 GCF_040932435.1 Kluyvera sp. STS39-E
GCTTAACCTTCGGGAGGGCGCTTACCACTTTGTGATTCATGACTGGGGTGAAGTCGTAACAAGGTAACCGTAGGGGAACCTGCGGTTGGATCACCTCCTTACCTTAAAGAACCTGCCTTTGAAGTGCTCACACAGATTGTCTGATAGAAGTAATGAGCAAAACGGTACCGAGTCCCCATCGTCTAGAGGCCTAGGACACTGCCCTTTCACGGCTGTAACAGGGGTTCGAATCCCCTTGGGGACGCCATACCGGATAATGAGTGAAAGACATTATCCAACGATATCTCAAAACTGACTTTCGAGTCACGTTTGAGATATTTGCTCTTTAAAAATCTGGATCAAGCTGAAAATTGAAACGACACACTGTGTCTGTTCTCCGTAATAAGAACAGATAAGCGGTGTGTTCGAGTCTCTCAAATTTTCGCAAG
>NZ_JBFQGA010000029.1:0-411 GCF_040932435.1 Kluyvera sp. STS39-E
CATGACTGGGGTGAAGTCGTAACAAGGTAACCGTAGGGGAACCTGCGGTTGGATCACCTCCTTACCTTAAAGAAACGTGCTTTGAAGTGTCCACACAGATTGTCTGATGAAAATTAGCAGTAAAAATCTCTGCAGGCTTGTAGCTCAGGTGGTTAGAGCGCACCCCTGATAAGGGTGAGGTCGGTGGTTCAAGTCCACTCAGGCCTACCAAATTCATCCTGATACTGCGTTGCGGAATGACTCGCATACTTCAGTATGCTTCGCCATCCCACGCCTTGTCTCAGTGTGAATTAAAGGTATCAGAGATTAGCATTTTGCGATGGGGTTATAGCTCAGCTGGGAGAGCGCCTGCCTTGCACGCAGGAGGTCTGCGGTTCGATCCCGCATAGCTCCACCATCCTTTCTTTACTG
>NZ_JBFQGA010000030.1:0-346 GCF_040932435.1 Kluyvera sp. STS39-E
AGCGCGGTGGTCCCACCTGACCCCATGCCGAACTCAGAAGTGAAACGCCGTAGCGCCGATGGTAGTGTGGGGTCTCCCCATGCGAGAGTAGGGAACTGCCAGGCATCAAATTTAGTGTGCTGATATGGCTCAGTTGGTAGAGCGCACCCTTGGTAAGGGTGAGGTCCCCAGTTCGACTCTGGGTATCAGCACCAGTTTTTAGGTTAAATTTCGGCGCTAGTAAAAGAATTTGTCTGGCGGCAGTAGCGCGGTGGTCCCACCTGACCCCATGCCGAACTCAGAAGTGAAACGCCGTAGCGCCGATGGTAGTGTGGGGTCTCCCCATGCGAGAGTAGGGAACTGCCAG
>NZ_JBFQGA010000031.1:0-328 GCF_040932435.1 Kluyvera sp. STS39-E
CCTATAATGCGGCCCCACTGAGACGGAACAACGGCAAACAAGCCGCCGGGTCAGCGAGGTTCTCCTGAGAATCTCGGCAGAGAAAAGCGAAATTAAACGCTTGACTCTGAAGGAGGAAAGCGTAATATACGCCACCTCGCAACAGTGAGCGAAAGCCGTGTTG
Organism: Kluyvera sp. STS39-E; assembly: GCF_040932435.1. Classification (NCBI taxonomy): domain Bacteria; kingdom Pseudomonadati; phylum Pseudomonadota; class Gammaproteobacteria; order Enterobacterales; family Enterobacteriaceae; genus Kluyvera; species Kluyvera sp. STS39-E. The sequence continues at coordinate 164 of NZ_JBFQGA010000031.1, forward strand.
CACTGCTCTTTAACAATTTATCAGACAATCTGTGTGGGCACTCGAAGATACGGGTTCTTAAACGTCGCAAGACGCTAAATGAATACCAAGTCTCAACGAGTGAACATACGTAATTCATTACGAAGTTTAATTCATTGAGCATCAAACACTTTTAAATTGAAGAGT
>NZ_JBFQGA010000032.1:0-299 GCF_040932435.1 Kluyvera sp. STS39-E
CTTGCGAAAATTTGAGAGACTCGAACACACCGCTTATCTGTTCTTATTACGGAGAACAGACACAGTGTGTCGTTTCAATTTTCAGCTTGATCCAGATTTTTAAAGAGCAAAACTTCTTAATGCACTCGTAAGTACATTCAGAAGTTCATCATTCATCAGACAATCTGTGTGGACACTTCAAAGCACGTTTCTTTAAGGTAAGGAGGTGATCCAACCGCAGGTTCCCCTACGGTTACCTTGTTACGACTTCACCCCAGTCATGAATCACAAAGTGGTAAGCGCCCTCCCGAAGGTTAAGC
>NZ_JBFQGA010000033.1:0-273 GCF_040932435.1 Kluyvera sp. STS39-E
CATGCACTGTTCTGATTTTCGCAGCACCGCCTCAACGTGGTCAGCATGCCAACCTTTCTCTGGTAGCTCACAGCCGCAATAAGCACAACGGCCACCGAATTTCATGCGCAGTTCTGCGCGTTGTTTCTTCGTCAGTGCCATCATCCTTCTCCTTCGATAACCTGGATGCCAGCGGAGCGGAGCGCTTTCTTCACGAGGCGCTTATCCAACACTGGAACCTCTCGCGCCAAATCGTCGTGCTCATACCAGAATGTTGGTGGCAGCTTCACGGTG
>NZ_JBFQGA010000034.1:0-268 GCF_040932435.1 Kluyvera sp. STS39-E
CAGAGATTAGCATTTTGCGATGGGGTTATAGCTCAGCTGGGAGAGCGCCTGCCTTGCACGCAGGAGGTCTGCGGTTCGATCCCGCATAGCTCCACCATCCTTTCTTTACTGCGAAAAAACAAGAAAACTTCAGAGTGTACCTGAAAAGGTTCACTGCGAAGTTTTGCTCTTTAAAAATCTGGATCAAGCTGAAAATTGAAACGACACACTGTGTCTGTTCTCCGTAATAAGAACAGATAAGCGGTGTGTTCGAGTCTCTCAAATTTTC
>NZ_JBFQGA010000035.1:0-250 GCF_040932435.1 Kluyvera sp. STS39-E
GGTGGATACCCACTAGCCGCCGTTTGCCGGATGGCGTCGCTGCGCGCCTTATCCGGCCTACAAATCGCACCGCTCATACAAATTGTACTGCCCTGTTTGCCGGATGGCGGCACGATGCGCCTTATCCGGCCTACAAATTGCACCGCTCATACAAATTGTACTGCCCTGTTTGCCGGATGGCGGCGCGATGCGCCTTATCCGGCCTACAAATCGCACCGCTCGTACAAATTGTACTGCCCTGTTTGCCGGA
>NZ_JBFQGA010000036.1:0-235 GCF_040932435.1 Kluyvera sp. STS39-E
AGGAAAGCGTAATATACGCCACCTCGCAACAGTGAGCGAAAGCCGTGTTGCACTGCTCTTTAACAATTTATCAGACAATCTGTGTGGGCACTCGAAGATACGGATTCTTAACGTCGCAAGACGATAAATGAATACCAAGTCTCAACGAGTGAACATACGTAATTCATTACGAAGTTTAATTCATTGAGCATCAAACACTTTTAAATTGAAGAGTTTGATCATGGCTCAGATTGAA